>NZ_DASTXI010000102.1:0-4407 GCF_035758555.1 Sphingomonas sp.
GCCTAACCCGCTTGCAATGGCCGGAAGCCTTGCTATAGGCCCGGCCTCGCTCGGCATTCCCCGGTAGCTCAGCGGTAGAGCATCCGACTGTTAATCGGACGGCCGCCTGTTCGAATCAGGCCCGGGGAGCCAGCGAACCTCGCGAAATGAGCGTGGAACACCTGCCCGGCCGTTTCCGTTAACGGTGCCGGAGGTCGCGATGGTCTTCGCATTTTCCGCCGAGCCGCAGGACGTCCGGATCGAGCCGCCGGGCCTGTCGGCCATATTGAGCGTTCCGGGCAATGCGTCCGGGCTGGTGTTGTTCGCGCACGGCAGCGGCAGCGGACGGCATAGCCCGCGCAACAATTACGTCTCCGGGCGGCTGCGCGAGGCAGGTATCGCCACGCTGCTGCTCGACCTGCTGACCCCCGAGGAAGAGCGCGACCGCGCCAACGTCTTCGACATCCGCCTGCTTGCCGCGCGCCTGATCGAGGCGACCGACTGGGCCGCACGGCAGGAAGGGACGCGCGGGCTTCCGGTCGGCTATTTCGGTGCCAGCACCGGCGGCGGCGCGGCGCTTGTTGCGGCGGCCGTGCGCGGGCCGGAGATCGCCGCGGTGGTGTCGCGCGGCGGCCGGCCCGACCTCGCGGGCAGCGCGCTGGCCCAGGTCTCCGCCCCTACCCTGCTCATCGTCGGCGGGCTGGACGGGCCGGTCATCGACATGAACCGCGAGGCGCAGGCGCGGATGCATGCCGAAGCCGAGCTGGTGATCGTGCCTGGCGCCGGCCATCTGTTCGAGGAGCCGGGCACGCTCGACCAGGTGATCGAGCACAGCCGCGGCTGGTTCCAGCGCCATTTCCGCCGCGTCCGCGCCGGCGAGTCCGTCAAGTGAACCGCTGAGGCGCCGATGGCCGAGCCTGGCGACGAAGCCCCTCATTACAGCGCGGAAGACGCGCGCGGGGCAGAGATCAACCTCCGCACGCGGCGGCGGCGCCTGATCTTCATGGCCGGGCTTGCCGCTTTCGTGCTGTTCGTGATCGTGATCCGGCTGCTGGCGTGGAGCTGACGCCGGAGGTGCGGCCCATCGTCCATATCGGCGTGCACAAGACGGCGACGAGCTGGTTCCAGAAGAAAGTCTATCCCACCGCCGCCAGCCACCGCGCGATCGACCGCGCGCGTGTCCGCGAGGCGCTTATCGAGCCGCGCGCCTTCGCCTTCGACCCCGACGTGTCGCGCGCGCTGCTGGCCCAGGGCGATGACGGCCGCCCGCATCTGCTGTGCGAGGAGGATTTGAGCGGGGTGCTCCATATCGGCCGCGCCTCCGGCTTCATCGCCAGGGAAATCGCCGCACGCATCCAGCTGCTCTATCCGGAGGCGCAGATCGTGCTGTTCGTGCGCGCGCAGCCCGCGATCGCAGTTTCGTCCTATCAGGAATATGTGCGGGAAGGCGGCACCCGTTCGCTCAAACGCTATCTGTTTCCCGACGCATTCCTGGCTTTCCAGAAATTCCGCCCGTTCAAGCTGCCGCGCTTCGATTTCGCGCAGTTCGACTATCGCGGGCTGATCGAGCATTACGACAGCCTGTTCGGGCGCGAAAACGTCCATCTCTTCGCCTATGAGCGGCTGGCGTCGGACCCGCAGGCATTGCTGGGCGAACTCGGGCGCCGGCTGCAGATCGAGCTCGATCCCGCAGCGATCTCATGGACCAGGGTGAACCCATCCTATCGCGGCGCGCTGATCCCCTTCGCACGGGCCCTGAATCTGTTCACGGCCCGCTCGGTCGCGGACAAGCGCACGCTGATTCACGTCCCCCTCTCCTATCCGCTGCGCAAGGAACTGATCGCTGGCCTGAACCGGCTGCCGGTCTGGGGACCGCCGCCGGCGCTCGACCCCGGAACAATCGCATGGATCGCGGCGCGCTTCGGGGAATCGAACCGCTGGCTGGCCGACCGCATGGGAATCGACCTCGCCGCGCTCGGCTATCCGACCGAACCGCCGCGCGAGCCCGTCCCCGATCCGGTCCGCGCCCGCCTGCCGCAATGGCTGCGGCTCTAGGCGGCGATGCCGCGCCGGCGTCTGAGGATGCGTTCGGCGAGCGCCAGGTCCTCGGGCTTGTCGACGTCGATGCCGGCTTCCGCGATGCTGAGCTTTACCGGCTTGATGCGCAGGCCGAAGGACCGGCCGGCCCGCTCCAGCGCGCGCGGCAGGCTGATCGTGCGGGTCAGCGCGCGTGCGAACAGCCGCGGGCCGAATTGCCAGAACAGCTTCAGCGTATCCTTGCGGTTGTGCTCGGCGCGCGCCCAGAAGCCGAGCAGGCCCGAAATGCCGCGGCTGCGCAGCGCGAACAGGTTGGCGCCGGTGAAGCCGCCGTCGCTGAACTTCAGCCAGGTCCGGTGCGATTCCGGATAGGCCTGCATCAGCCGCGCGCGCTCGACCACGCCGATGCCCACATCGGCGCCGTCCGATCCGTCGACGAACTCGTCCAGCATCGCGTCGGTCAGCAGCGCATGGTCGGCGGTGGTGACCAGGACCGGGCATTTGGTGCCCGGATCCTCGACCACGCGGCGCACGCTGTCCGAAATGCCGTCGGAGCTGCGCTGCAGCGACACGCGCGGCTCCGCTGCCAGCCAGGACGGGCCGTCATGCTCCAGCGTCTCGGGATGCTGGCTGAGAATGATCAGCCGCTCGAAACGCGGGTTGTCGAGCAGGGTTGCGGCGACCCGCCCGAGCATCGGCCGGCCGTCGACCTGCACCAGCGCCTTGCAGGGCGCGTGGCAGGCTTTCGCGAGCGGATCGCCGGGCCGCTCGCCGGCCAGCAGCACCGCCGTCCAGGGTTCCGGGTTGGAAGGAGGCGACCGCCGCCGCGCAAATCCAAGCGTCTGGTCCATGACGCTTTCCACCTGTGCTACTCTACGGCCTGCTGAAAATCCCCTCGCGCCCGAAGGTTGCCATCGTTTCGGCCGCGGCGGAGGAAATCGACGGTGGCGTCCGCTCCGCGCGGCGCGGTCTCCTCGTCCAGCGCGGCGCCGAAGCTGTCGCAGGCATAAGCGGCCTGTTCGGCGCGGTAGTCGGCATGGGTGGCGAAGGCGCGCTCGATGCCTTCGCCCAGCTCGGCTGCCGACTCGATCACCGGCCCCAGTTCCCAGAAGCGATAGTCGGGATCGCCGCGCCATTCCGTGCGGCGCGGGTTGAGGAACAGGCACGGCCGCGGCCGGACCAGGAACTCGGCCACCTGGCTGCTGACGTCGCCGAGATACAAGTCGGCGCCCAGCGTATAGCTCATGTCGGCCGAGGCCGTGCTGCCCAGATCGATCCTGACGTGCGGCAGGCCCTCGAACGCGGCGAAGGCCCGGTATTTGCGCGGCGTCGGCGGATAGAAAAGCCGGATGTGCGGCGCGAAGATGAGGTTGTAGCGGTCGCTCGCCGCGAAGAAGTCGAGCACCTGCCGCCCGACCAGCGGCCACGACGACAGGCTCCGCCAGAAGTGCGGCGCGTACAGGATCGTCGGCCGGCCGTTACCGAACAGCGGGCGGTGCGGCTTGCAGCGGACGAGATCGAGTTTTGCGTAGACGCCGGTGACATAGTGGCCGGGGCGGATCAGCCCTTGTTCGAGCAGCCGCCGCTCGATCTTGTCGCCCGCCATCAGCACGAAATCGAATTTCCGGATATCCCGCTCGAACCCGCGTGCGCGGTCGCCGGCGCCGTGCCGGGTCCAGACCAACTTCGGGCGCCTGAGCCAGGGCCGCAGCAGCAATGTCGTGCGCTCCGGCACCACCAGCGCGTCGAAGCCTCCGAAATAGCCGAGATTGCCGAACAGCACCGCAAGCTTCGGCACGATGCCCTGGCCGAACCGGGGAATGCTGGCACGGATCGCGGACGGAAGAGCCAGCAGGTCGAACGTGACGTGCGCGCCGGGATAGCAGTCCCGCGCCAGCGCCTGTGCCGCGTCCAGATGCTCGCGCGTGGCGCAGGCGACATGGACCTCGACCCGCGGATGCCGCAGCGCCATCTGCAATGCGATCGGCAGCGAATGATAGGTCTGGTGGATCTGCGCGATCAGCGGGAAGCAGACTCTCAGCTCCGGGCCGGACCCTGCGTTCATTTCTCGGCCGGCAGCGGCGTCGGCGTATGCAGCGCCTCGCGCACGTATAGCTGCTTGACGAGCACGTAGAGCACGACGGCCAGCGGCGCCGCGAGCACCACCCCGGTGACGCCGAACAGCGTTCCCATCCCCACCACCCCGAACAGCAGCAGCGCCGGCGGAATGTCGACCGCGCGCTGCTGGATCAGCGGCTGGATCAAATGGTTCTCAAGCTGCTGAACCAGGATGTAGAGGCCGGTCACCCACGCCGCCTGTTCCGGGCTGTGGACCAGCGCGACGGCGATCGCGGGAACTGCCGACAGGATCGGACCGAGATAGGGAATGAA
>NZ_DASTXI010000125.1:0-5125 GCF_035758555.1 Sphingomonas sp.
CTGCTGTCGGAGAACCTGGAAGGGCTGGAGCAGCTCTCCAGGCTCACCACCATCCCGATCGCTTTGGGCGAGCGGCTGTACGACCGCTGGGGCTTCAAGCCGTTCCTGGAGCGGGGGATCGTCGACGTGATCCAGCCGGACCTGAGCCATGCCGGCGGGCTGTCGGAATGCCGCCGGATCGCCGCGATGGCCGAGGCGTTCGACATCGCCGTCGCGCCGCATTGCCCGCTGGGCCCGCTCGCGCTCGCTGCCTGCCTGCAGCTGGCCGCGACGGCGCCCAATGTCGCGATCCAGGAAATGTCGCTCGGCATCCACTACAACACCGGCGGGCACGACCTGCTGAACTTCGTTGTCAACAAGGAAGCGTTGAACCCCGTCGACGGCTATCTGCCGATCCCGACCGGCGTCGGCCTGGGCGTCGATATCGACGAAGCCGCCGTGCGCGAGGCGGACAAGGAACGCCATCGCTGGCGCAACCCGGTCTGGCGCACCCGGGACGGGAGTTTTGCGGAATGGTGAGCGGCCTACGCCGCGATGCTCAGCCGGCCCTTGTAGCGGGCGTCGCGGGCCGCTTCCTCGGCCGTCTGCGGGCGCAGGTACGACACGACCATCCGGCGGCCGAACACGTCGTCGCCGGACATGCGCACCTTCGGGTCCTCGGCGCCCTCGGGCAGCCGGTCGCGGACGGCGGAAAGAAGGTCGATCATCTGGTCGAGCGACACCTGGTCTTCGACCTCGAAGAAATCACGAACCATACGAGTCATACGCGCCCCCCCGGGCACCAATTCAACCATGTACGCCTTATGCGTCGGCGCTACTTAATGGAGCGTGACTCAAGCAGAAAGCCTGTTGCGGCGACTACGATATCGCTTTTTTGTGGATAACTTAGGTGAGGGGACGGTCATGATTGCGATCAGGGCCGCGGATTACGAATTAGTGCTGGCACCCGGCATCGGGGGCGCCATCGCCGGCTTCACGCATCAGGGCCGGCCGGTGCTGCGCGGCAGCGACGCGCCGAACAGTCCGCTCGACTGTGGCTGCTTCCCGCTGGTGCCCTATTGCAACCGCATCCGCGGCGGCCGCTTCAACTTCCGCGGCATCACTGTCCGGCTGGCACCCAATATGAAGGGCGATCCCAGCCCCTTGCACGGGCAGGGCTGGCTCGGTCCCTGGCTCGTCGAACGGCAGGAGGCCGACTTTGCCTGCCTGTTCTTCGCGCACCAGCCCGGCGAATGGCCCTGGGCCTATGAAGCGCGCCAGACATTCCGCCTGGGCGACGACGGCCTCGATGCGGAGATCGAATGCCGTAACCTGTCCGCCGATCCGATGCCCTGCGGCCTTGGCTTCCATCCCTATTACCCCTGCGATTCCGGGACGCGGATCGACACCCATGTCGAGAAGGTCTGGGAAGTCGACGACGATGTGCTGCCCACCGGCACCGCGCCGGCGACCGGCCGCTACGCGCTGGAAGGCACCCCGGCCTGCGCGCGCGGGCTCGACAATGGCTATGGCGGTTGGGGAGGGGAGATGCGCCTGACGGACGGGAACCGCGTCCGCCGGATGGCCTCGCCCGATGCAGGATTCTTCCAGATCTACTCGCCGCCTCAGGGCGGCCTGCTCGCGGCCGAACCGGTCAGCCACGCCAATGCGGCGTTGAACGAGCCAGAGGCGCGCTGGCCGGAACTCGGCCTGCAGGTGCTGGAGCCGGGTGAGTCGATGCGGCTCAGGATGCGGCTCAGTGTAGGTCCGACGCTCCGTTCGAGCTAAACTCGTCGAAGCCCTCCCTTGTTTTGAGGTTGGCCAGAAGAAGGGACGCCGTCGACAAGCGCAGGGCAAACGGAATTGTTTCACTTCCGGTGCATTGCCGTTAGGCTGACAGCATGACCGGCCCGCTGCTTCCTCGCCGCTCGATCCTGCTCGGCGCCGCCGCGCTTGCGGGTACGGCCCGGGCGCAGCGCATCGTCGATCTGCACCTCCCCGGCGGCCCGTCCGAGCGCCCGACCAGCACCGCCTGGCCGCAAAAGGGCGAGATGATCGTCCAGCGCGCGCGCCCGCCGCTGCTGGAGACGCCGTTCGACGTGTTCGATCAGGGCGTGTTCACGCCCAACGACCGTTTCTTCGTGCGCTGGCATTGGGGCGACATTCCGACCTCGATCGATGCCGCCGCCTTCCGCCTCAACGTCCGCGGCCATGTCGCGAAGCTACTTTCGTTGAGCCTCGACGAGCTGATGGCGATGCCCCGTATCGAATATGCAGCGGTCAACCAATGCTCCGGCAATTCCCGCGGCTATTTCGAGCCGCGCGTGCTCGGCGCCCAGTGGGGCCACGGCGCGATGAGCAACGCCAGATGGACCGGCGTGCGGCTGAAGGACGTGCTGGACCGCGCGGGCGTGCAGCCGGGCGCGGCCGCCGTCCGCTTCGCCGGGCTCGACCAGCCGCTGGTGCCGGACGGCCCGGATTTCATGAAGTCGCTGGACATCGATCATGCCCGCGACGGCGAGGTCATGATCGCGTTCCTTCAGAATGGCGAGCCGCTGCCGCTGCTGAACGGCTTTCCGCTCCGCGTCATCGTGCCCGGCTGGTTCTCCACCTACTGGATGAAAATGCTGAGCGATATCGAGGTGCTGACCGCATCCGACGACAACTTCTGGATGGCCAAGGCTTACCGCATCCCCGATACGCCCGGCGCCAACGTCCAGCCTGGCGCCAAGGGCTTCGCGACCGTGCCGATCAGCCGCATGATCCCACGCTCCTGGATCACCAGCCACGCCGAAGGCGCGCGGGTGCGGTCAGGGCAGCCGCTTGCGGTGCGCGGCATTGCCATGGGCGGCGATGCGGGCGTCAAGTCGGTCGCGCTATCGGTCGATGGCGGTCGCAGCTGGACCGACGCGACACTGGGCCGCGATGAGGGCAAATACAGCTTCCGCCGCTTCGAGGCGGTGCTGCCGCCGCCCGCCGCCGGCGCGCTGACCCTGCTGCCCCGCTGCACCAGCACGGCCGGCGTCACTCAATCGATGGACCCGATCTGGAACAGCGGCGGCTATCTGCGCGGCCAGGTCGAGCCGACCCGGGTCATGGTCGCATGAAGCTGTTGGCCCTTGCCCTGCTCGCCGCGGCCGCGGCGCCTGCGATGAAGTCTGTCGAAATATCGCTGCCGGACGACGAAACCCAGTTTACCGGCCCTGATGCCGACCTGCTCAATGCCAACTGCACGGGCTGCCACAGTCCGGCGATGGTGTTGTATCAGGCGCGGATGGATGCCGCGCATTGGGCGGAGTCGGTGAAGAAGATGCGCGAAACCTATAAGGCGCCGATCGACGACGCGGCTGCGGCGAAGCTGCCGGCCGCATTGGCTGCGGTCCAGGCGAAGTGAAGCCCCTGCTGCTCGCCGGGCTGTTGCTCGGCAGCGCCGCGGCCGCACAGATGCCGGCAATGGATGCGAAGACGGCGCAGGCGATCGTTGACGGCTGTGCAGCTCATGCAGCAGCCAAGCGACAGAGCCACGCGATCGCGGTGGTCGATGCCGGAGGTCACCTCGTCGCTGCGCTGCGCATGGACGGCAACGGCACCGGCATCATGGATTTCGCGCTCGCCAAGGCACAGGCGTCCGCGGCCTGGGGCGGCAGCACGGAGCAACTGGCGGAAGGGGCGCGGTCCACGCCCGGCTTCGAACGCGCGCCGCACGTCGTGACCGTGGCTGGCGGCATGCCGATCTGGTCCGCGGACGGGCGCACGCGTCTCGGCGCAGTCGGTGCGTCTGGCGAAGCGCCGGCCGACGACGCCGCCTGCGCCGCAGCCGGCATCACGGCCGCAGGATTGCGCGCCGACCGCGCGCGTTAGCGCGGTCGGGCGAGGGTGACCGCCACCAGCGCGATCCGCTCGACGTCGCGATAGGCGGGCCTGGCCAGTTCCTCTCCGAAAACGTCGGGGTCGAGTTCGCGGCAGGCAAACGAGAAACCGCGCTTCGCGGCAAGGCTCGCGACCGCCTCGCACAGCGGATTGCGGTCGTCGACGATTGCTGCGCCGGTATAAAGGATCAGCCGTCCGCCGGGCGCGAGCCGCTCGGTCGCCATCCTCGCCATCCGCAGCGGCACTTCGCCGCCGTGCATCCCACCGCCGTTGCGATAGGCGCGGTCGTCCGCATCGACGATGTAAGGCGGATTGATCACCGCCAGATCGATTGGATCGGCAATCGGATCGAGCGTGTCGGTCTCGATCGTCTCGACTGCCACGCCCGCCGCGGCGGAATTGATCCGGGCCAGCCGCAGCGCCTTGGGATTGAGGTCCGTCAGCGTCACGCGCGCCCGGTCGCTTGCCAGCGCGGCGGCGATCCCGCCGACGCCGGCTCCCGCGCCCATATCGACGACGTGAGCGCCTGCGATCATCGGTTCGCGCGCCAGCTCGGCCACGATCAGGTTGGCGAAACGATAGCTGTCGGGGCCGAAGAACACCGAATCCGCTGCATCGGTCGGGTAGGCCGAATGGAGGAAGAGACGGCCGTGCAGCCGCGACACGCGCAGCCGGCTTCGCAGCAGCCCGTCGCCGGCATCCTCGACCATTCCGGCGTGCCGCAGCAGGTCGGCGATCTTCGGTTCGATCGTGCCGGGGACGAACGGCAGGCTCCAGCCGAGCATGTCGCGCAGATCGCGCGCCCTTGCCTTGTCCGGCCGCTTCACCACCCGCGCATGGCTCGCCGGCGTCGGCGTGACGAAGTCGTAGCCGCGCGCATCGAGCGCCTTCAGCAGGTCGAGCAGGGCGGAGTCCGCGTTCCGGGTCATACCGGCGGAAACGGCGGCGGCAGGGCGCCGTTCCACAAAGCCGGCGCGCGCCGTTGACCGCTTCGCCGCCGCCTCGCTAAGGCCGGGCGGCGAGGAGACGCGCTGATGAAGAAAATCTATCCCGACGCCGCGGCGGCGCTCGACGGCTTGTTGTTCGACGGCATGACGATCTGCTCGGGCGGCTTCGGCCTGTGCGGCCTGCCGGAGCGGCTGATCGACGCGATCCAGGCCTCGGGCGTGAAGGAGCTGACCTGCGTCTCCAACAATGCCGGCATCGACAATGAAGGCCTCGGCAAGCTGCTGCGCACCCGCCAGATCAGGAAGATGATCTCCTCCTATGTCGGCGA
>NZ_DASTXI010000136.1:0-14547 GCF_035758555.1 Sphingomonas sp.
CTGCAGATGCACGACACCTATTTCGTCGTCGCCCATTTCCATTACGTGCTGATCGGCGGAGCGGTGTTTCCGCTGCTGGGGGTCGTCACCTATTGGTTCCCGAAGATCACCGGCCGGATGATGTCGGAACGGCTGGGACGCTGGGGCTTCGGCATCCTGTTCGTCGCGTTCAACCTGACCTTCATGCCGATGCACTGGACCGGGCTGATGGGCATGCCGCGCCGGGTCTATACCTATCCGGCGGGCATGGGCTGGGACGTGCTGAACCTGGTCTCCACGATCGGCGCATTCGGGATTGCGGTCGCGGTGCTGCTGTTCCTGGCGAATGTGTTCACGTCGTATTGGAAAGGCGCGCCGGCGGGACCTAATCCATGGGGCGGCACGTCTCTCGAATGGGCAACCACGTCTCCGCCGCCGCCCTACAATTTCGCGCATGTGCCGGTGGTCGAAAGCCGGACGCCGCTCTGGGATGCGGACGGCGGGCCGCTGCCGGTAATGACGGGCCTGCGCGTCGATCAGCGCGAGACGCTGTCGACGACGCTGATCGATGCGGAACCGGATATCAGGGAAGCGTCCGCCGAGCCGTCGATCTGGCCGCTGCTGGCTGCGATCGCGACCTCGGTCCTGTTCGTCGGATCGGTGTTCACGCCCTGGGCAGTGGTCTGGGGTTCGATCCCGGTCATCATTGCGCTGGTCGCCTGGTTCTGGCCCAAGCGGACTCTGGAACCCGGCGAGGAGCCGGTGATCGCATGAGCGCGCCATACCGCTTCGTCCGGGATCTGGCCGAACTTCCCACCCATGGCTTCGGCAATCGCAGCCTGACCTGGTGGGGCGTGATCCTGTTCATGCTGATGGAGGGCGCCGGCTTCGCGCTTGCCGGCGGCGCCTATTTCATTCTGAAGAGCCATCAGGGGGCGTGGCCGCCTTCCCCGATCCAGCCGCCGGACCTGCTCGCCGGCACGCTGTTCACGCTGGTGATGCTGGCCAGCGAAATCCCGAACACGATGGCGAAGAAAGAGGCGGAGGCGGAGAAGATCGCGCCGGTTCGGCTGCTGCTGCCGATCATCTCGGCGATCGGCGCGCTGCTGCTGGTGATCCGCGCATTCGAGTTCGACAGCCTCAACGTGCTGTGGACCGACAATCCCTATGGCTCGATCGTCTGGGCGCTGCTGGTGCTGCACACGACGCACATCCTGACCGACTGGATCGACACGCTGGTGCTGACCGCGCTGATGTTCACGCGGCACGGCCCCACCGGCAAGCGCTTCGTCGATGTCAGTGAGAATTCGCTCTACTGGCGCTTCGTCTGGCTGACCTGGCTGCCGATTTACCTGCTGATCTATTGGGTGCCGCGGTGGTGACGGGACCCTCCCCGCCCCCGCTTGTTTCGAGCGAAGTCGAGAAACGTGCCGACGCGGATCATCATGCTTCCCGACTTCGCTCGAAGCGAACGGAGGTTATTGAGCGGGCCAAATACCTGCTCGTGCCCTGGGCCGGCATGCTGGGCGCCGGCTTCGGCTGGGCATTGTCGCACCAGGTCGGATCGGACCTGGCGCAGGACAATTGCAACGCGGCAAACCCGTTCGTGATGATCCTGATCGGGCTGATCGGTCTCGCGAGCGCCGGCTTCGGCGGGCTGGTCAGCTGGCGCGCGATCGGCCGTGAGCATGGCGGCCGCAGGTTCGTCTCCTTTGTGGGCGTGCTGATGGCGGCGCTGTTTTCGATCGCGATCTTCATGCAGACGGCGGCAAGCCTGTTCCTGCCGGGGTGCTTCGGATGATCGCGCTGGCGATGCTGCACGCGGGCGTGCACCGCCTGCCCGATGAAGCGCCGGGCTGGACCTGGGCGCCGAGCGTCGTCGTGCCGCTGCTGCTGTCGGCGCTCTTCTATGCGATCGGCTATATGCGCCTGCAGCGGCGCGCGGAGGGTGGACGCGCGCAGCACCGCCGGCACGCCCTGCGCTTTGCGGCCGGCTGGGCAGTGCTGGCGCTGGCGGTCGTCTCGCCCCTGCACGAAGGCGGGGAGCGGAGCTTCACGCTGCACATGATCGAGCACGAGCTGATCATGGTGCCCGCCGCTTTGCTGATCGCCAGTGCGCGGCCCTTGGGCGTGATGTTCTGGGCCATGCCCGCCACGATGCGCCAAGGGCTGAAAGGCGGCGCCCGCTGGTGGCAGGGACTGGCTGACCCGGTGGTGGCGACGGCACTCCAGGCACTGGCGCTGATCCTGTGGCACGCACCGCCGCTGTTCGATCGCGCGCTGGGGCATGAGGCCTGGCATATCGCACAGCACCTGTCGTTCCTGATCACCGCGCTGCTGTTCTGGTGGGCGATGACGCGGGCGTCGGGGCGAAGTGCGCTGGTCGCGGCGAGCTGCCTGTTCGTCACCTCGCTGATCGGCGGCGGGCTGGGGGCGCTGATGGCCTTCTCCACCAGCCCCTGGTACGCTGGCTATGCCGCGATGGGCATGATGCCGTTCGGGCTGAGCCCGGCCGAGGACCAGCAGCTCGCCGGGCTGGTCATGTGGATTCCGGGCGGCATGGCGCATGCCGGCGCGGCGCTGATCCTGCTCGCCCGGCTGTTCCGGCCGCGGAGGGAAGCCGATGCGATCGGCTAGCATCATCGGCTGGAGCGCGGGCGCGGCGCTGGTGCTGATCGCCGGCGGTTACACCTATAACTATCTCGACGCACAGCGGCAGGTGGCGACCCGCGCACACCTGCTGACCGGCGGCGATCCGGTGCGCGGCTGGCAGCTGATCCAGAATTACGGCTGCGGCGGCTGCCACACGATCCCGCGCGTGCCGCAGGCGGCGGGCAAGGTCGGGCCGCCGCTGAAAGGCGTCGGCGAACGTGTCTATCTTGCCGGGCGGCTCGAGAACCGGCCGGCGAACCTGATCGCCTGGGTGCAGCATCCACGCGCGATCGATCCGCAGACCGCGATGCCTGAGCTGGGCGTCACCGAACCGCAGGCCCGCGACATCGCGGCGTATCTGTACACGCTGTGATCCTTCCGCTGCTCCTGATGCTGGCCGACACGGTCTACGTCTCCAACGAGGCGTCCGACGTCGTGCACGTGATCGACGGCGCGACCGGAGAGCGGCGCGGCGACATTGCCGTCGGCCATCGCCCGCGCGGGCTGGCGATGGCGCCGGACGGCAAGCGGCTGTTCGTCGCCGTCAGCAATGACAACGACGTCGCGATCGTCGATCTCGCAACCGGAAAGGTGACGAAACGGCTGCCCTCCGGCGTCGATCCCGAAGTCGTCGCAGTGACGCCGGACGGATCGACCGCGTTCGTGTCGAACGAGGAGGATAATCTCGTCTCGTTCATCGACGTTGGCAGCGCCAGGGTGACGCACGAAGTGCCGGTCGGAATCGAACCCGAAGGCGTCGCCGTGAGCCCGGACGGCGTCACCGTGATCGCCACCTCCGAGACCAGCAGCATGGCGCATGTGATCGACCGCGCCTCGGCGACGTTGAAGCAGAATTTGCCCGTCGATGCCCGCCCCCGCTGGGCCGAGTTCACGCGCGACGGCAAACGGCTGTGGGTCTCGTCGGAGCTGGGCGGGACAGTGACGGTGTTCGACACCGCGACGTGGCAGCCGGCGGGGAAGGTGGATTTCACGACCATCGAGAATGCGCAGCCGGTCGGCATCGCGTTCAGTCCCGACGGCAGCCGCGCTTTTGTTGCGCTGGGCCGCGGCAATGCCGTTGCGGAGGTGGATGCGGCGAGCCTGACAATCCTGCGCCGCTTTCCGGTAGGCGAGCGGGTTTGGGAGCTGGCGGTCTCGCCCGACGGCACGCGCGTCTATGCCGCGAACGGACTCAGCAGCGATCTGAGCATCATCGACCTGAAGAGCGGCACGGTCCGCTCGGTCCAGCTGGGAGGGAAGCCATGGGGCGTTGCGGTCTCGCGCTGATCCTGGCGCTGGCGGCGGCGCCCGCTTCCGCCGCGGAGCTGCGCGTGTGTGCGGACCCGAACAACATGCCTTTCTCCAACGCCAAAGGGGAAGGCTTTGAGAACAAGATCGTCGAGCGGATCGCTGCCGATTGGGGGCGGACGCTCAAATATACCTGGTGGGCGCAGCGGCGAGGCAATGTCCGCAGCACGCTGAAGGCCGGCGAATGCGACCTGATCCCGGGCATCGGCAGCACGGTCGAGATGGTCGGCGCCACCCGGCCTTATTACCGCGCGCGCTATGTGTTCGTGACGCGCGCCGATCGCGGGCTGGATATCGCCAGCTTCGACGACCCGCGGCTGAAGACGCTGAAGATCGGCGTGCAGATGGTCGGCGACGACGGATCGAACACGCCGCCCGCCCATGCGTTGGCGAAGCGCGGGATCGTCGACAATGTCCGCGGATACCTGATCTACGGGGATTATGCCGAGGCCGATCCGCAGGCCGCGATCGTGCGCGCGGTCGCGTCGGGCCAGATCGACGTGGCGCTGGTCTGGGGACCCACGGCAGAGTGGTACGCGAAGGCCTCGCCCGTACCGTTGGTGCTGACGCCGACGCCCTGGCTCGATGGCCCGCAGCTGCCGATGCAATTCGACGTCTCGATGGGCGTTCGCCGCGAGGACAACAAGCTCAGGACCGACCTGAACGCCTGGCTCGGCGCGCACAAGGCTGACGTCGACGCGATCCTGGCCGGGTACCGCTAGGTAGGCGCAAGGTAGGAGTCGGGGCGGGCGAGCGCGATCAGCTCCACGCCGGCTTCGCGCGCGCGGGCGATCGCCAGCGTCGTCGCGGCCGAGACCGTGACCAGCGTCGGACAGCCGGCAAGCGCCGCCTTCTCGACCAATTCGTACGAACAGCGCGAGGAGAGCAGCGCGAAGCCTTCGCCCCAGCTTTGCCCTGCGCGCAGCATCGCGCCGATCAATTTGTCGAACGCATTGTGGCGGCCGACATCCTCGCGCCCGATCAGGATTGCGCCATCCTCGGAGCACGCGACGGCGCCGTGCACCGTGCCTGTCGCGCGGTTCAACGGCTGGTACGCGCGCATCGCCGACAGGGCATGGAAGATTGCGGGCGGATCGAGCGGGCGTCGGCGCGCGATGATGCGGGGCAGGGGGCGCAAGGCCTGCTCCAGATTCTCGATCCCGCACAGGCCACACGAGCTGTCGGAGATGCGATGGCGCACGCGCTCCGCCACGCGTTCGCGCAAGGCCAGCCGTGTCGCAATCCGGAGCAGCGAGCCCTGTTCCGTCCTATGCTCGTCGACCGAAACGATATCGCCTGCTTCATCGATCAGCCGTTCCGACAGGCAGAAACCATAGGCAAAGTCGACCAGATGCTCCGGCGTCAGCATCATCACGGCATAGCCGAGGCCGTTCAGCTCGACCGCGCAGGGCTCCTCGACCGCCACCTCGCGCTCGAGCCTCCGTGCGCCGCCCGCAGCCAGATGTTCCGCAAACCGCTGCGTGCGGCTGCCGGTCATGCGCTGCCCTGCATCGCCAGCAGCGCATCGCGCGCCACCGGGTCCAGCCCCTGCCCGCCCGCCGTCAGGTGATCGAGGATCATCGCGCGCATCCGCGGGTCCCAGAAGCGGCGGATATGGTGCGCGGTCGCCGCGACCGGATCGGCGTCGGTGGCGAGATTCCGCGCGATCTGGTTGGCCATGTAGATCAGGCGATCGAGGCTTGTGCTCACTCGGCCGCCTCTGCCGCGATCCGGCGGGAGCGGTCGGTCAGCGCCTCGTAGTCCTCCTGCCATTCGGTCGGGCCGTTGGACGGCGACACCTGGACCGCGGTGACCTTGTATTCAGGGCAGCTGGTCGCCCAGTCCGAATATTCGGTGGTGACGACGTTGGCCTGCGTCGCTGGGTGGTGGAAGGTGGTGTAGACCACGCCCGGCGCGACCCGGTCGGTGACGGTCACGCGTAACGTCGTCTCGCCCGAACGGCTGGCGAGCTTCGCCCAATCTCCATCCTTCAGCCCGCGCTGCTCGGCATCGTGCGGGTGGATCTCCAGCAGGTCTTCGGGATGCCAGACCGTGTTCGCGGTGCGCCTGGTCTGCGCGCCGACATTATACTGGCTGAGGATGCGGCCGGTGGTCAGCAGCAGCGGATAGCGCGGCCCGGTCTTCTCGTCCGTCGGGATATATTCGGTGACCACGAACCGGCCCTTGCCGCGCACGAAGCCGTCCGCGTGCATCACCGGCGTGCCTTCCGGCGCGGCAGCGTTGCACGGCCACTGGATCGAGCCGAGCGCGTCGAGCTTTGCGAACGACACGCCGGCGAAGGTGGGCGTCAGCCGCGCGATCTCGTCCATAATCTCCGACGGATGCGCGTAGGACCAGCCCAGCCCCAGCGCGTTGGCGAGACCCTGCGTTACTTCCCAGTCTTCGTAGCCGTTCAGCGGTTCCATCACCTTGCGCACCATCTGGATGCGCCGCTCGGCGTTGATGAAGGTCCCGTTCTTCTCGAGGAAGGTCGAGCCGGGCAGGAAGATGTGCGCGTAGTTGGCGGTCTCGTTCAGGAACAGGTCGTGGACGATCACGCATTCCATCGCGGCGAGGCCGGCGGCCACGTGCTTCGTGTTCGGGTCCGACTGGAGAATGTCCTCGCCCTGCACGTAGAGCGCCTTGAACACGCCGTCGACGGCGGCGTCGAGCATGTTGGGGATGCGCAGGCCCGGTTCGGGATCGAGCGGCACGCCCCAATCGGCCTCGAACATGGCTCGCAGGCCCGGATCGGCGATGTGGCGATAACCGCTGAGCTCGTGCGGGAAGCTGCCCATGTCGCAGCTGCCCTGGACGTTGTTCTGGCCCCTGAGCGGGTTCACGCCGACGCCGGGCCGGCCGAAATTGCCCGTCGCCATCGCCAGGTTCGCGAGCGCGATCACCGCCGACGAACCCTGGCTGTGCTCGGTGACGCCCAGCCCATAGAAGATCGCCGCATTGCCGCCGGTCGCATAGAGCCGCGCCGCCTCGCGCAGCTGCCGCGGATCGACCAACGTCACCGGCGCCAGCGTCTCCGGGCTGTGCCGCGCATCGGCCACGAAGGCCGCCCATTCGGAATAGGCGTCCCAGTCGCATCGGGCGCGGATAAAGTTTTCATCGGCCAGGCATTCGGTCACGACGACATGCGCCATCGCCGTCAGCACCGCGACATTGGTGCCGGGGCGGAGCGGCAGATGATAGGCGGCCTCGATATGCGGCGCGCGAACCAGGTCGATCCGGCGCGGATCGACGACGATCAGCTTCGCGCCCTGCCGCAGCCTTTGCTTCATTCGGCTGGCGAACACCGGATGGCCGTCGGTCGGGTTGGCGCCGATCACCATCATCACGTCGCACTGCTCGACCGAATCGAAGTCCTGCGTCCCCGCCGAAGTGCCGAGCGTCGCGCTCAGCCCATAGCCGGTCGGCGAGTGGCAGACGCGCGCGCAGGTATCGACATTGTTGTTGCCGAATCCCGCGCGGACCAGCTTCTGAACCAGGAACGTCTCTTCGTCTGTACAGCGCGACGAGGTGATGCCGCCGATCGACAGCCGGCCATATTTCGCCTGGATGCGCTGCAGCTCCGACGCGGCATGAGCGAAGGCTTGGTCCCAGCTCACCTCGCGCCACGGCTCGTCGATCGAGGCGCGGATCATCGGGTTCAGGATGCGTTCCTTGTGGTTCGCATAGCCCCAGGCGAAGCGGCCCTTGACGCAGCTGTGCCCGCGATTGGCCTTGCCGTCCTTCCACGGCACCATCCGGATCAGCTGCTCGCCCTGCATTTCCGCGCGGAACGTGCAACCGACCCCGCAATAGCCGCATGTGGTCACGACCGCGCGATCGGGCATGCCGAGTTCCTTGACCGTGCGTTCCTGCAGCGCGCCGGTCGGACAGGCCTGCACGCAGGCGCCGCACGATACGCATTCGGAGGACAGGAAGTCGTCGCTCGGCAGGCCGGCGGAGACGGTGGAGGCAAAGCCGCGGCCGTCGATCGTCAGCGCGAACGTGCCCTGGATCTCGTCGCAGGCGCGCACGCAGCGCGAGCAGACGATGCACTTGGCGGGATCGAAGTCGAAATAGGGATTGGACGCGTCCACGGCTTCGCATTGGTGGTCGGCGCCCGGACCGTAGCGTACCGTCTCCAGGCCGACAGCTTCCGCCTGCGCCAGCACCTCGCAATCGCCCTCGGCGCAGGCGCTGCAGTCGGCCGGATGGTCGGTCAGGTACAGCTCCATGACGCCGCGCCGCAGCCGCATCAACCGCTCACCGCCGGTGCGTACGACCATGCCCTCAGCGACCGGCGTAGTGCAGGAGGCCGGCGTGCCGCGCGCGCCGTCGATCTCGACCAGGCATAGCCGGCAGGAGCCGAACTGCTTCAGCGTGTCGGTGGCACAAAGCTTCGGAATCGCAAGCCCCGCCTCGGCGGCGGCACGCATCACCGTTGTCCCCGCGGGCACGGTGACGCTGTGCCCGTCGATGCTGAGCGTCACGGTCTCGTCCGCGCGCGACGCAGGCGTGCCAAAATCGGGCTGGAACTCATAGCCCATGGTGCAGCTCCAATCGCGCCAGATCCTCGGGCGCATTCACATTAGCAGGTTCGGCCGCGAGCTTCACCGGCCTTGCGCCGATCCGATCCGCAAAAGCGCGCATCGAATGCGAGCCGCCGCCGAACAGGATTTCCTCGACCAATCCGGCCGCCTCTGCCGGCCAAAGGCCGAGCACCGGCTGGGTCACCACAAAGGCCGGCGCAGGCTGCAGCTGCCTAAGCAGGTCCGCAGGAAGGCCGACACTATCGACGCCGCACGTCAGCACGAGCTCATATCCGTTCGTGAGGGCATGATTGAGTGCCCCGGCCAATCCGCCAAGCGGCCCGCGGTCCGGCGCCGGCCAATCAGGCACGCACGTGAAACCCGCGACATCGCGGCCCACGATCACGACTGCGCCGCACTGCGCAACGAGCGCATCGGCGGCGTGCGCGAGCAGCGGCTTGCCGCGCCACACCGCAAGCGCCTTGTCGCTGCCGAAGCGGCTGGAACGTCCGCCGGCGAGCACGGCGCCCAGCACTCTCACCGCGCGAAATCCTCGGGGAAATGGCGAATCGCGCTCATCACCGGATAGGGCGTGAGCCCGCCGAGCGCGCAAAGCGAGCCGAAGGTCATCGTCTCGCACAGCTCCTCGACCAGCGCGAGATTGGCGGCCGGGTCCTCGCCCGCGATCATGCGCTCCATCGTCTCGTATCCGCGCACCGCGCCCAGTCGGCAGGGGGTGCACTTGCCGCAGCTCTCGGCCGCACAGAATTGGAACGCGAAGCGCGCCTGTGCCGCCATGTCGACGCTGTCGTCGAACACGACGATGCCGGCATGGCCGACCAGCCCGTCGCGCGCAGCGAAGGCCTCGTAATCGAATACCGTGTCGAACAGGCTTGGCGGGAAATAGGCGCCGAGCGGCCCCCCGACCTGCACCGCCTTCACCGGTCGGCCGGACGCGGTGCCGCCGCCGATGTCGTGAACCAGTTCGCCGAGGGTCAAACCGAAGGCGGTCTCGAACAGCCCGGCATGCCGGATATTGCCGGCGAGCTGGATCGGCATCGTGCCGCGCGACTTGCCCGCACCGAAGTCGGCATAGGCCTGTCCGCCGTTCGCAAGAATCCACGGCACGGCGGCGAGCGTCAGCACATTGTTGACGACGGTCGGGCAGCCGAACAGCCCCTCGATTGCGGGCAAGGGCGGCTTTGCGCGGACTTCCCCGCGCCTGCCCTCCAGCGAGTTCAGCAGCGACGTCTCCTCGCCGCAGACATAGGCGCCGGCGCCGACCCGCACCTCGATAGCGAACGGTGCCACCAGCGCCGCCGACAGCCGCACCGCCGCTTCCATCTTGGCGATCGCGTGCGGATATTCGGAGCGGATATAGACGAAGCCCTTGTCCGCCCCGACCGCCAGCCCGGCGATTGCCATTCCCTCGATCAGGCAGAACGGATCGCCTTCCATCAGCGTCCGGTCGGCGAAGGTGCCGCTGTCGCCTTCGTCGGCATTGCAGACGATGTATTTGCGGGGGACTGGCGCGCGCCGGGCCGTCTCCCACTTGATCCCGGCCGGAAAGCCTGCGCCGCCGCGCCCGCGCAAGCCGGAGGTCTTCACCTCCTCGACAATCGCCCCGGCTCCGATCGCCCGTGCCCGTTTGAGCCCGATCCAACCGCCGGTCGCGGCATAGTCGTCGAGACTCAGCGGCCGCGTCCTGCCCGCCCGCGCGAAGGTCAGCCGCGTCTGGCGGGCAATGAACGGGTGCGATGCGACATCGCCGATCCGCTTGTGCTCCAGCGCTCCGTCAAGCAGCGCCGCGACCTCCCCGGGCGCGACCCGACCGTAACCGATGCGCGCCCCACCGCTCTCAATCTCTACCAGTGGCTCCAGCCAGTGCAGACCCCAGCTGCTCGTACGGAAGAGTTCGACACCGAGCGCTTCGGCACGCGCGGCGACGCGGCCCGCCCCGCACGCGAGTGCCGCCGCGTCATCGGAGATGTACAGCCTCACGCCGCGCTCTCGATCAGCTGCGCCAATGTCTCGGGATCGAGCCGCGCATGGACCTCGTCCCCGATCATCGCCGATGGCCCGACCGAGCAGAGGCCCAGGCAATAGACGGTCTCAATCGCGACCCGGCCGGCGGCCGCCTCTTCCGCCCAGCGCGCAAGGGCGTCGCCGCCGCGCGCCTGACACGCTTCCGCCCGGCACAATTTGATGACCGGCAGCGGCGCCGGCGCCCGGCGGAAATCATGGTAGAAGCCGACCACGCCGGAGACTTCGGCGCGGCTGAGGTTCAGCGCGTGCGCGATGTGGCGGATCGCCTCTTCGGAAATGCAGCCGCAGGCGCGCTGCACGTCGTGCAGGATCGGCAGCAGCGACCCTTCCCGTTCCTGATGCGCGGCGATGATCGCGTCCAGCTGAGCCGATATGTCCGTCACTCGCGCTCCCTTGCCGCTATCAAGCCCTTGTGCTGGCTGCGATGCAAGAGGGTCATTCCTCATGCCCTGGAAGTCCGGCATAGACTTGTTCCATGAGCGACTCATTCCCGAAGATTGACCGCCGCACCGCGCTGGCAGGGGCGGCCGCCATGGGCGCCACCTTGCTCTGGCCCGGAGCCGCGCTGGCGGCACGGACCGGCGCACGCGAACGACGCGATCTGTTCCCCGAAGGCGTCGCTTCGGGCGATCCGGAGCCGGACAGCGTGATCCTGTGGACCCGCCGCCCCTATCCGGGCGGCATGCGGCGCCAGCTGACGGTCGAGCTTGCCGCCGATCCCGACTTCAAGCAGATCGTCGGAGCGCGGCGGGCGCCGATCCTGGCCGAGGCGGATTGGACCTGCCGCGTGCTTGCCGCCGGCCTGAAGCCGCGGACCGTCTATTGGTATCGCTTCATCGATGCGGAAGGGAATGCCAGCCGGGTCGGGCGCACGATCACCGCGCCGCGCGCGGACGATACCGCCCCAGTGCGGTTCGCGTTCGTCTCGTGCCAGAGCGTCAACGAAGGCTGGCAGCACGCCTATCGCCGGATGATCCACGAAGACGAGCAGGCCGCGCCGGAACGGCAGCTCGGCTTCGTGCTCCATCTCGGCGACTTCATCTACGAGGTGGTCGAATATCCCGACGAGATCGCGCACCGCTACGACCGCACGATCAAGGACATCGGCCGGGTGCCCAATGCCCGAAAGGTGCTGAATTTCCACGTGCCGACCGAGCTGGACGGCTATCGCACCGTCTATCGCGCCCACATCGCCGATCCCGATATCCAGGACGCCCGCGCGCGCTTTCCGTTCGTCTGCATCGGCGACAATCACGAATTCTCGTGGAAAGGCTGGCAGAGCTACATCCAATATGACGGCCCGCCCGAACCGGCGCAGCCGCTGAAGGTCGCCGCCAACCAGGCCTGGTGGGAATATATCCCATCGCGCGTGGCGAAGGCGTCGGGCCCGGGGCTCGACCGCTTCGACGGCCCGAAGGTCGAGAAGGCGCCGATCGAGCGCGTCGACGATCACGGCCTGGGCGACGAGCCGAACAACCGCGCAGCGCTGGGCAGCATGACCGCCTATCGCGCGCTTCGCTATGGCCAGCATGTCGACCTGATCATCACCGACATGCACAGCTATATGATGGCGGACCCGACCGGCCGGCCTGAGGCAGAGCCGCTTGGCTCGCCCGATTTCCCGCTCTGCTTTCCGGAAGAGGCGCTGCGGGCGCTCGATGCAGGGCGAGCGTTGCCGGGCGGCCCGCCCGACACGATCGCGTTCGGCGAGGCGACCATCCCCAATTTCCGCAAGGAGGAGCCGCCCTTCACTTTGCTCGGCCGGGTGCAGAAGGCCTGGTTCAAAGAGCGGCTGGCAGCCTCGCGCGCGACCTGGAAAATATGGGCGGCGTCGAACGGCACGCTCGACTGGCGCCTCGATCCTCAGAACCTGCCGGCGGGGCTCGGAAAGCCCTGGCCCGGCCGTGGCTATGCCTGTTCCGGCGGCGGCGATCTGAGCGGCGCCTATACCGAACGCGCCGAGCTGTACGATTTCGTGCGCGACCGCGGCATCGACGGCTTCGTGACCGTGTCCGGCGACCGCCACAGCTTCTGGGCCGGCTATGCCGCCAAGGCGCTGCCGCCGGCGCGGTTCGAACCGGTCGGGATCGCCTTCATCACCGGCTCGATTTCCTCTGCGGGCCTGCAGGAAGCGCTGGAGCATGGGCTGAAGGACCATCCGCTGCGCCCGGTCTTCATCGTCCAGCGGCCGGGCGAGGCGAAGCCCGAAGGCACGCTGAACCTGGCGCTGCACCACGGCGTCCGCAGCGCGCTCGAATATGCCCGCACCGGCGACATCGAGCGGGCGCGGGCACTCAGCAATCCCGACATGGCGCCCCATCTGGCGTTCATCGACATGGGCGGGCACGGCTATTCGGTCGTGACTGCGTCCACCGACCGGATCGACACCGAATTCGTCTGCATCCCGCGCCCGGTCGCGCAGGTGGCGAGCACAGACGGCGGACCGGTTCGCTACCGCATCGTGCACAGCGCCGCGAAATGGCGTGCGGGCGAAGCGCCCAGACTCGACCAGCGGATCATCGAGGGCGATCCCAAGCTGTCGATTTGAATGATTCCATTTCGAGGCGTATGGTTACGCTCACCTGATCCCCAGGATGAGGAGAGCAGCATGGCCATTGCTCAATCCGCCGGTCCGATCGCCGCGCCATCACCTGAAATTCGCAAGATCAACAGCGCCGACATGCGCGAGTCGCTGGCGCAAGGCTGGGACGACTTCCTCAGCAAGCGCGGAGACCTGATCTTCGTCGGTATTCTGTACCCGCTGATCGGCCTTTTCGCCGCCGTGGTGGCGTTCCAGGGACCGTTGCTGCACCTGTTCGTGCCGGTCGCCGCCGGCATCAGCCTGCTCGGCCCGGTCGCGGCCATCGGTTTTTACGAGCTTGCCCGCCGGCGCGAAGCGGGGCTCGAGTCGGACTGGTCGCACTTTTTCGATGTGCCGAAGCGGCCGGCCTGGGACTCGATCCTGGGTGTGGCTGCGCTGCTTGTGATCATCTTCGCCCTCTGGGTGGCTGCGGCGAGCGCCATCTACACGGCGCTGATCGGCCCGGCGCCGGACTCGCTCGGCGGCCTCCTCAGGACGGTCTTCACAACTCCCGAAGGATGGACGCTGATCGTGGTCGGGAACCTGGTCGGACTTTGCTTCGCGGCGCTGGTGCTGACCATCAGCGTCGTCTCGATGCCGATGCTCGTCGACAAGGATGTTGACGCACGAACCGCAATCGACACCTCGGTGAAGGCAGTCATGGCCAACAAGGGCATGATGGTCGGCTGGGGCCTGATCGTCGCCGCGCTGCTGGTGATAGGCTCGATTCCGGCTTTTATCGGCCTTGCCGTGGTGCTGCCGGTGCTCGGCTACGCGACCTGGCACCTCTACACCCATCTCGTCGTGCGCTGAGCGAGCCGGCGCAGCGCTGCCGCCGCGCCTTCGACGCACAGCGCGGCGACCAGCGACAGCCCGACCAGCGGGAAAAGGAGTCCGGCCGCGGCGACGACGAGCAGCACGCCGCGCACCGTCCGCCGATCCGCCGGCAGCGGGGGAATGCCCAGCGCGCCGGCGGGCCGGCGCTTCAGCCACATGATCAGCGAGGAAAGCGCCAGCATCACGATGGCGCTGCACCCGGCAAGCATCAGCGCGCGATTGGCCGTCCCATATTGCTGGCCCTGATGGACGGCGATGCCCCAGCTGATCGCTTTAGCTGCCGGACCATAGTCGCCGAAGCGCACGTCGCCGAGCAGATGGCCGTCGAACTGGTCGAAATAGAGCGTGCGGACGTCCTCGGCCTTGTCCGGTGCGTAGCTGGCGACCCAGGCGCCTTTGGGGCCGAGCGGAAAGGAAAGGCTGAACGGCCGCTTCAGGCCGGCCCGCCATGCCAGCCGCACCGCCTCGTCGACGTCGATCTTCGATCGCCCCGTCGAAGTCGAGATACCCGGCACGCCGGACACGGCCCAGGGCAGCTCCGGCTTCGCTTCCTCCATGTGCTGGTGCGTGCTGCCGGATGCCGGTGAGGCAGGCGTCGCCAGCATCCATTCGGGCATT
>NZ_DASTXI010000156.1:0-5433 GCF_035758555.1 Sphingomonas sp.
GCCCGGCGACGACGAAGCGCCGCTCCGGGCAGCGCCGCGCCGCTTCGATCAGCAGCGTGTCCAGCACCGGCTGCCGGTCCGGGCTGTAGGTGCCGAGATAGGACAGGTCCCAGCGCTTCTCCGCGTCGAGCGGCTGGTAGACGTCGGAATCGACCGAGCAGTAGAGCGCCCGGGCAGCCGGCGATCCGTAATGCCGCTCGATATGCTTGAGCGTCGGGCCGCCGGTGAACGACAGATAGAGATCGTAGCCGGGGATCAGATCGGGCGACAGATATTCGAAATCGCCGCGTTCCAGCTTCGCCAGCGTGACCGGCGTGTCGATATCATAGAAGGCGGTCACGCCCTTGGCGGTCCGCTGCACATAGGCGCCGACCGCGACGCCGTCCGGCACATAGGAGCCGACGATCACCGCATCGGCCTGCGCGATCTCGCGCCGCCAGCGCTCCAGCCCCGCCACCGAATCGTAAAAGGCGAGCGTGCAGTAGTCGACCTCGCCCAGATCGCGGTGCGCGGCATACCAGGGCTTGTCGCGCTCCAGGAACAGCACGTCATGGCCGCGCGCGGCGAACGCTTTCAGCAGCGCCCGATAGGTGGTCGCATGCCCGTTGCCCCAGGATGAGGAGAGGGTGAGGCCGAGGACGACCAGCTTCATGCGGCGCTCCGCATCTGCTCGGCTTCTTCGGCCAGGATCGCGTCGACCTGCGCGCCGCGAAGCGTATAGCTGTGCTCGGCGAGAACGCGCGCGAGCGCCGCCTCGCCGATCGCCTTGGCCCGTTCTGGCGTCAGCGCGCGGAGATGCTCCGCCACGTCCTGTCCGTCCCGGGCAACGAGCACTTCCTCGTCCGGCGTCAGGAACAGCTCGATCCCCTCCCACGCGTCGGTGATCAGGCACGCCGCCGCGCCGGCCGCCTCGAACACGCGCGTGGCCGGCGAAAAGCCGATCTGCGCCATCGAATCGCGCGCCACGTTCAGCACCGCCAGCGGCGTGCAGTTGAAGGCATTGTGCTCGGCCGTGCCGACATGGCCCAGGTGACGGACATTCTCCGGCAGCTCCTTCCACTGCCAGCCATTGCCGCCGATCAGGAAATCCCGCTCCGGCAGCGATGCCGCGGGCTTCAGGAAGAACTCCTCCACCCGCGCTTCGCGGTCGGGCAGCCGGTTGCCGAGGAAAGCGAGATCGGCCGCAAAACGCGGGTCCGGTGCAACCGGATGGTGCGTCGCCGGATCGAGCGCATTGTAGATCGGCACGCAGCGGCGGGCGCCGAAGCCCTCATAGGCTTCGACCACCGGATCGCCGCCGCCATAGGTGAACACCAGATCCAGCTGCTTCAGCGCCGCGCGCAGCGGATGGTCCGCCGCGTCGCGCATTTCGTCCAGCGTCGCCGCAGCGTCGACATCCCAGAAGATGGTGATCGCGTGGGGCGCAGCATTGCGGATCACGCCCTGCAACAGCTCGGTGTCGAACACCCCGACGCCGCTCGCCTTCACCACCACGTCGGCGTTGCGCGCTTCCGCGAGCACTTTGGCGAGGGCTTCCTCGGTTGCCGCGTAGACGACCGACTTGGCCCAATCAGGCGGGTCCATGTCGCGATGCTGCTGCCGCTCGAACGCGTCGGGTTCGTAGAAAGTGATCTCGTGCCCCCGCGCCGCAAGATCCCGCAGCAGCCCGCGATAATAGGTCGCCGCCCCGTTCCAGTAGGACGACACCAGGCTCGAACCGTAGAACGCGATCTTCATGCGTGAATCCTTTTGCCCCTCTCCCCTTGCAGGAGAGGGTCGACTCGCGAAGCAGTCGCGAGCGGGGTGAGGGGGACAGAGCGAAGCGGAGCGAGCGTGGGGTCCGCCCCCTCACCCTCCCACTCGCTACGCGAGCGGGCCCCTCCGTCTCCCGCAAGGGGAGAGGGGCTTAGTTTTGCGACGATATCGAGCAATTCCTGCGCCCGGTGCGCGCAGCTGTGGCGGTCGCGGATCGCGGCGAGGCCGTTCGCAATCAGGCTTTGGCGTAGCCCCGCATCCTCGCGGATCGCATGCAGGTGGCGGGTCATCTCCTCGCCGTCGCTCGCGACCAGATAGTCCTCACCCGGCCGGAACAGCTGCTCGGCATCGTCCCAGGGCGCGCAGACCAGCGGGATGCCGCAGGCGAGCGCCTCGAACACGCGGATGGTCGGGATGCCGGGCAGCATCTCGGTGTAGAATCGCCGCGGCACGTGGACGGTCGCCAGATGGCGGGCATAGACCTGCGGCGCGCGCGCGTTCGGCAGCCAGCCGCGGAACGCGACGCCGTATCGCGCCAGCGCCGCCAGCGCCTCGGGCGGATAGCGGACGCCGTAGATGTCGAGCGGCAGTCCGGCATCGCAGGCCGGGCGAAACAGATAGTCTTCCAGCTCGGCCGACCGCTCGCCGTCGCCCCAATTGCCGATCCAGACGAGCCCCTCGCGCGGCGCTTCCGCAGCGGGCGGATGGAACAGCCGCGTGTCCGCTGCTTCGTGCCAGACGAACACCCGCTCGCCCCAGCCCCAGCGGCGATAGACCTCCGCCAAAGCCTCGCCGAACGCCAGCACGCCGTCATAGGCGGACAGATCATAGGCCCGCATCGAGTCCGGATCGCTGACTGCGCGGTGGTGCGTGTCGTGGAACAGCAAGGTGAACCGGCCGCCCCCCGCGCGCGCCCTGCCGAGCGCGGCGACCAGGCCGTGATCGTTCCACTCGTGTACGATCACCAGGTCCGCGCCCTCGATCAGGTCCGCGGGGTCGTCCCCGGCCGTGTAGACCGTCGATCGCAGCTCCGGATAGGCGGCGCGATACGCCTCCAGCCCGGCCTCGCCGTGATCGGCGAGCAGGTTCCGGAGGCTCCACGCGCCTTCCGGCTCCAACGCCTGCACGTCGTGCCCCAGCGCCTGCAGCTCGCGCAGCACGCCGCGCAGGAAATGCGCATTGCCGTGGTTCCAGCAGCTCGCCAGCGAATGGGTGAAATAGGCGATCCTCATGCCGCGACGCGCTCCGGCGCCACTCGCGTCTCCAGCCCTCGGTAGAGCGCGACCATCCCCGCCGCCATCCGCGCGACCGTATAGTCGGCGGCGCGTTCGCATGCCGCGTCGCCCAGGCGCGCCCGCAGCTCGGGGTCGCCGACGATCGCGTCGACAGCATGGGCAAAACCGTCCGCGTCGTGCGGATAGACGAACCAGGCGGCGCCGTCCCACAGCTCGCGGAAGGTCGGAATGTCGGACAGCACCAGCGCGCAGCCGGCCTGCGCCGCTTCCAGCACGGCGAGACCGAACGGCTCGTAGAGAGCGGCGGAAACGAACACCGGCCGCGCGGCGAACTGGCGTGCCACTTCGCTATCGGCGAGGCTGCCGGCCGCCGCGACATTGTCGAGCGCGACCGTGGTCCCGTTGGGCCCCGCCAGCGGCCCCGCGGCAAGGAACGGCGTGCGCGCGATCGCAGCGGCGCGATCGAGCGTCGCCAGATTCTTGCCTTCGTCCCACAGCCGGCCGGCGGTGAAGGCGATGTCCTGCGGTCCCGCCTCGGGCAGCCGCGCCGGGCGCCGGCCGTTGCGCACCACCACCGGCGTCTCGGGAAGATCGTAGCATTGCCGCAGCATCGCGGCGAAGGCGCCGCTCGGCGCCACGACCCGGTCGGCCGCGCGCAGCCCGGCGCCGGTCAGCTCCGCACGCCAGCCGAGGTGCGCGTCGATGCATCCGCCTTTGACCGCCTGCCACCAGCTGCCGACGCAGCTGTGCGCGACGGCCGCCACCGGCTGGTCGAACCGCACGGTCGCGGCCAGTGCCGGCGCGTTCAGCTGGACGATGTCGGCGCGGTACAGGTCTGCCAGCCGGGCGATCCCTTCGCCGGCACCGGAGACGTCATGCGGGCCCGCTGCGAGCCAGTCGAGCGGCAGGTCGGTTTCGACCAGCTCGACGCCGTCGGCGATCGATGCGCGCTGCTGCGAACTCGGGCGCGGCCCTAGCGTCGCCAGCACCGGCTCGATCCCGTGCCCGACCAGCGCCCGCGCCAGGTCGGTCGCATATTGCCAGACGCCGCCGACCGTATCTGCCGTCAGAAGCAGCCGCGTCATTCGGCGGCCTCCATGTGCCGCAACGCGAGCCCGCGCGCATCCGCCAGCCAGTCGGCCAGCTCGGCAATCCCCTGCCGCCACGGCTTGGGCGGGCCCAGTCCCAGCGTTTCGCGCGCGCGCCGCGCGTCGGCCACGAAATAGCGCTGGTCGCCGGCGCGCCAGCCTTCGAATCGCGTGTCGACCGGCCGCCCCGTCAGGCTCTCGATATGGCCGAGCAGCTGCCTCAGGCTGATCGCATTGTCCGGCCCGCCGCCCAGGTTGAACACCAGTCCTTTCACGCGGTCGATCGAACGGAGCGCCGCCAGATAGGTGTCGACTGCATCGTCGACATGAAGCACGTCGCGGACCTGCTTGCCGTCGCCGTAGATGGTGATCGGCTCGCTCTCCAGCGCCCGGATCAGGAAGTGCGCGACCCAGCCCTGGTCCTCGGTGCCCATCTGGCGCGGGCCGTAGATGCAGCTCATCCGGATGACGGCGGTCGGCAGGTCGTAGCTGCGCGCATAATCCAGCACATACTGGTCCGCCGCGCCTTTGGAGCAGCCATAGGGGGTGTGGAAATCGAGCGGCCGCGCTTCCGAAATGCCGCGCGCGCGCACTTCGGCGTCCGCGGGCGTCCAGCGGTCCGCCTCTTCCCGAAGCTGGACGTCGGCCAGGTCGCCATAGACCTTGTTGGTCGAGGCGAAGACGACCGGCACGTTCGTGCCGCGCCGCCGCACCGCCTCCAGAACGTTCAACGTGCCGCGGATGTTGACCTGAAAGTCGTCGATCGGATCGACCAGGCTGGTCGTCACCGCAACCTGGGCCGCCATGTGGAATACGGCGCTCGCGTCGCGGACGGCTTTGGTGACGGCTTCCTCGTCGCGAATATCGGCGATGGTCGCGTTGATCTTCGATCCGTGCCGCTGCTGCAGCCAGTCGAGATTGGTCTCGACGCCGGCCCGGGCGAGCGCATCGAAAATGATGACGTCATGGCCTTCGCGGGCCAGCCGGTCGGCGATGTTGCAGCCGATGAACCCTGCGCCCCCGGTCACGAGCACCGGGCCGTTGTCAGCCAGGCGAGTCATCGCATTCCTCCCCTGCTTTTGCAGGGGAGGGGGACCGCCCGCAGGGCGGTGGAGGGGCCGCCGTCGCAGACGGCGGGCTGTGCCCGCCGCCCCTCCACCATGCTTCGCATGGCCCCCCTCCCCTCGAAATCGAGGAGAGGATTCAGAAGCACCGGCCCGTTCATGCGACCAGCCCTCGTGCTTCGAGTTCGGCGCGCGCCTCGGCGACGCGGTCGACGGCGGTCTGCTCCGCAACCCATTCGGCGAGCTCGGCGAGCCCTTCGCCGAAATCCTGCCGGGCGCGGAAACCGAGCT
>NZ_DASTXI010000163.1:0-10380 GCF_035758555.1 Sphingomonas sp.
CCCCGGACTTGATCCGGGGTCCACCTTCTTTACGGAGCGGAAGAAGGATGGATGGCGGATCAGGTCCGGCATGACGAAGGAAAGTCGCTGGTGAAATTCGGTATCGATCGGCTGCTTGCAGACCCTGAGCTTCGCGCGCCGCTGGAAGGCAAGCGCGTCGCGCTGCTGGCGCATCCGGCGTCCGTCACCGCGGACCTGACGCATTCGCTCGACGCGCTGGTCGCGGCGGGGCTGAACGTGACGGCGATGTTCGGCCCTCAGCACGGCGTGCGCGGCGACCTGCAGGACAATATGATGGAGTCGCCGGACTTCACCGATCCGACCTACGGGATTCCGGTGTTCAGCCTGTACGGCGAGGTGCGGCGGCCGACGGGCCAGTCGATGCACACGTTCGATACGATCCTGGTCGACCTGCAGGATCTGGGCTGCCGCATCTACACCTTCATCACGACGCTGCGCTATATTCTGGAGGCCGCGGCGCAGCACGGCAAGGCGGTGTGGGTGCTCGACCGGCCCAATCCCGCCGGGCGGCCGATCGAGGGACTGACCCTGCGCGAGGGCTGGGAAAGTTTCGTCGGCGCCGGGCCGATGCCGATGCGGCATGGCCTGACCCTCGGTGAGCTCGGCCGCTGGTTCATCGACCGGCTGAAGCTGGACCTCGATTACAAGGTAATCGAGATGCGTGGCTGGCGACCGGGTGCGGAGCCGGGCTTCGGCTGGCCGCTGGAGGAGCGGGTGTGGATCAACCCCAGCCCCAATGCGCCGAACGTCAACATGGCGCGCGCCTATGCGGGCACGGTGATGCTGGAGGGCACGACCTTGTCCGAAGGCCGCGGCACGACGCGGCCGCTGGAGCTGTTCGGCGCGTCCGACATCGACGCGAAGGACGTGATCGCGGAAATGCGCACGCTCGCGCCCGAATGGCTCGAAGGCTGTGCGCTGCGCGACATCTGGTTCGAGCCGACCTTCCACAAACATGCGAAGACGCTCTGCAACGGCGTGCACGTCCACGCCGAAGGACGCTTCTACGACCATCAGGCGTTCAAGCCCTGGCGGCTGCAGGCGCTGGCCTTCAAGGCGATCCGGCGGCTGTATCCGGACTATGATTTGTGGCGCGATTTTCCGTACGAGTATGAGTTCGGCAAGCTCGCGATCGACGTGATCAACGGCTCGCCCCTGCTGCGCGAATGGGTCGATGACGCGGGGTCGCAGCCGGGCGATCTCGATACGCTGGCCCGCGCGGACGAGCGCGCGTGGGACGAAGAGCGGCGCGCGTTCCTGCTCTATTAAGGCGCGGCCCTAAGTTCCCCGAAACGTGCCGGAATCCGGACGAACGGAGCCGCGCGAATATTCGCGAATCTCGCTGTGGGAATTAACCATCATTTTACGATTGCGGGGGCAGCATCACAGGCCGGGAGCGGTTGGGGAATCGCTCCATGAGCGCCGGGGAGAGGGTCGCTGTGGAATCGAACGTCCGTTACTATGCACGTCGCGCCGCTTACGAAGCCAATGCCGCTGCCAAGGCGGTGACGCCGGAGGCGGCGATGCGCCGCCGGGCGCTGGCCGAGATGTTCGCGCGCAAGGCGCAGGAACTCTGCGCCTGATCTGACCAGCGCGGTTGGCGGCGCGCTCCCGCGCCGCTAAAGCCGCGCCATGCCCAAACAGCGCGCCGACCAGCTTCTCGTCGATCGCGCGCTCGCCGAAAGCCGCACCCGCGCCCAGGCGCTGATCCTGGCCGGCCTCGTCTTCTCCGGCGACCGCCGCATCGACAAACCCGGACAAAGCCTTCCCAACGACGCGCCCCTCGACGTGCGCGGCCGCGACCATCCCTGGGTCTCGCGCGGCGGCGTCAAGCTGGCGCACGGCCTCGACCACTTCGGTTGGGACGTAACGGGGGCGGTCGCGATCGACGTCGGCTCCTCGACCGGCGGCTTCACCGACGTGCTGCTGAGCCGGGGCGCGGCCCGCGTCTACGCCGTCGACAGCGGCACCAACCAGCTCGCCTGGAAATTGCGGCAGGATCCGCGCGTGATCGTGCTGGAGCAATTGAGCGCCCGGCTGCTGACGGCCGGCCACATCCCGGAACCGGCTGACCTGGTCGTCTGCGATGCCAGCTTCATCGGTCTCGTCAAGGTGCTGGAGGTGCCGCTGACCTTTGCCAGGCCGGACGCGCGGCTGCTGGCGCTGATCAAGCCCCAGTTCGAAGCGGGGCGCGACGAAGTCGGCAAGGGCGGCGTCGTGCGCGATCCCGCGGTGCATGCGCGCGTCTGCGATGAAGTGGCGGAATGGGTGGCGGATCGGGGATGGCGCGTGTGCGGCGTCATCCGGAGCCCGATCACTGGTCCTGAGGGCAATGTCGAATTCCTGATCGCGGCGGAGCGGGGCTGACGCCGTTCGTCGAACCGCGATGCGGCTGGTCGAAAGTTGCGCCCGTGCAACGGCTTGTGCTGCATGCTGCGACGATGCGCCTCCTGACTTGCTCCGCCGCCGCGGCCGCGCTGCTGGCCTCCACCTCCGCGCTGGCCCAGCGCACGACCGACAATGCGACGACCCAGTCGAGCGATGCGTTCGGCAAGAAGGTCGGCGACGAGCAAATCGGCATCTACAATCCCTTCGACGTGCGCGGCTTTTCCGCCGTCGATGCCGGCAACACGCGGATCGAGGGACTTTATTTCCAGCAGCAGGCGGGGCCGACCGACCGGTTGATCGAGGGATCGACGATGCGCGTCGGCATTTCGGCGCAGGGCTATCCGTTCCCCGCGCCGACCGGGATTGCCGACTATGCGCTGCGCAAGCCCGGCGACAGGACGCTGGCGAGCGTCGTGCTACGTTACGGCCCATTCGATGCGCAGGTGGGCCAGCTCGACCTGTCCGTGCCCTTGGTCGACAAGAAGCTCGGCGTGCAGACGGGCATCGCCTATTACAACGACAACCAGCATTTCGGCGGGACGCCGCAATATCTGTCGCTGGGCGCGACGACGGTCTGGCGGCCGGCCGAAGGCGTCGAGATCATCCCGTTCTGGAGCTCGATCCACACCAACTCGCAGGAAGCCCAGACGCTGGTCTTCACCGCCGGCGACTATCGGCCGCCACGCGTCAAGCGGGGCGTGTTCGCGGGCCAGCCCTGGGCGACCTATGAAGGGATCAACTGGAACACCGGCCTGATCGCGAAGGCTCCGGTCGCGGGTTTCGATGTCGCCGCGGGCGTGTTCCGCTCGGTCAGCCATGATGCGCAGAACGCGATCGACCTGCTGCTTGGCGTCACGCCCGACGGCGAGGCGGCGGACCGGCTGGTCATCGTCGACAAGGGCAATGTGTTCGGCGCCACGTCGGGCGAGCTTCGCGCGTCCCGCAATTTCGACGAAGGCCCGCGCCGCCATACATTCCTGGCGACGGTGCGCGGGCGCGACCAGCGCCGGCTCTATGGCGGGTCGGACTCGGTTTCGCTGGGCCCGACCGTCTGGGGCCAAGTGGATTACCGGCCGCGGCCTGATTTCACCTTCGGCGAGAAGTCGCGCGATCATGTCCGCCAGATCACGGCCGGCATCGGCTATCAGCTGAAATGGCTGGAAGTCGGCGAGTTCGGGGTCGGCCTTCAGAAGACCGACTATAAAAAGGATGTGATGACGCCGGACGGGCCGCTGCCGGAATCGAAATCCTCGCCCTGGCTGCTGAACGCCAATGCCGCGATCGAGCTGACCGACGATTTCGTCGTCTACGGCAGCTATACGCGCGGGCTGGAGGAGAGCCCGGTCGCGCCCGATCGCGCCGTCAATCGCGACGAGGCGCCGCCGGCGTTCAGGACCGAACAGAAGGATGCGGGCATCCGCTGGGCGATCGCGCCGAACCTCTCGGCGATCGCCGGCGTGTTCGAGATCACCAAGCCCTATTTCAATCTCGATTCCGCCAGCCGCTTTCGCCAGCTTGGGCAATTGCGTCACCGGGGCGTCGAGCTGTCGGTCGCGGGCCAGATCCTTGAAGGGCTGAACATCGTCGCGGGCACGGTCTTCCTCGACGCCGAAGTGACGGGCGAGCTGGTCGATTCCGGCGCGATCGGCAGCAAGCCTGTCGGCGCGATCGAACGCCACAGCATCGCCAGCATCGATTACCGTTTTCCCGACAGCCCGATTTCGGTCGACGCCTTTTTCGAGGAGACCGGCGACCGCATCGCGAATGACGCGAACACGCTGGTGGTTCCGCCGCGCGCGGTGCTGGCCGTCGGCGGCCGCTACCGCTTCAAGATCGGCAAATCGAACGCGCTGATCCGCGCCCAGATCGGCAACGTGTTCAACAACTACGGCTACGGCGTCGGCGGCAGCGGCTTCTTCGTCTACAACCTGCCCCGGCGGCTGAGCGTCACGCTGACGACGGACATTTGAGATATCCGATTACGAACGTCGGGCGGAATGCGCCTTTGGCCTGAGCCGAACCGCGCCGCCAATCGCGCCGAAACCCAGGATGAGCATGCTCCAGGTCGCCGGTTCCGGTACCGATTCCAGCGTGACCGAAAAGTCGAAATCGGGCGTGCCATCCGCAAAGATCAAAGTCGTATCAAACACATTCGTCGTCACCGACGGAAAGCCGATATACCGGAAAACAGAGTAATTTCCCGAGGCAACATCGCCAAAAGTTTCCTGCTTCACGATCGTCCGGAGATCGCTGATCAAGCGGCCATCGGCCTCATGAAAGCTAAACGGCGTGTCACCAGTCACTGTGTTGGTGCTGATCAGCGCGCCATTCTTGTAGATTTCCGTGATCGTATCCTGGTGGAAGTAGCTGAGGTTCTGGAACGGGCCAGGCAAAGGCGCATCGATCGTGATCCGGTAGGTTCCGGCTGCTTGCGGCAGACCCGAAAACGCGAACAGCGTGCCAGATGCTGTTCGCCCCGTCTGGACTGCAATGATGTTCGCCGCTGCCGGAGCGCACAGAAAGAGCGCTGCCGTGGCGGCCAGGACGATCCTGATCATTGACGCCTCCCTTTTTGATCCATCAGTCGCACCTGCCTCGTCCGCGGGAACCGCATCGGCAGCCTGCGTCGACTCAGGCGCTGAAGAGACAGAAGCGAAGTTCGAGAAAGAGGTTCCACTTTGACTCTCGCGCCTCGCCCGTTAACGAGCGCCGGCAGCCAGGAAACGGAGGCACGGGTGGGGGAAATCGCGTCGCGTTCGCAAATCGGGTTTTCGTTGTTCAGGCGGGCAGTCATCACCATTCCGCTGGTGCTGCTGCTCGGCATCGCATCCGGCCGGCTGGCGGGCTCGGGATACGACAACAACTGGTTCGCGGTGCTGCGCAAGCCGGAGGCGATGCCGCCCGGCGCGGTGTTCGGCCTGGCCTGGACGCTGCTCTACATCCTCCAGGGCCTGGCGCTCGCGATCGTGCTGAACGCGCGCGGCAACCGGCTGCGGGCGCTGGCGATCACCCTGTTCGTGGTCCAGCTCGCGCTGAACCTTGCCTGGTCGCCGCTGTTTTTCGCCATGCATCAGGTGATGGCGGCGTTCTGGCTGATCGCCGGCATCTTCGTCGCCGCCCTGGCGACGACGGTCGTGTTCGGCCAGATCCGGTCGCTCGCGGGCTGGCTGATGGTGCCCTATCTGGCCTGGCTGTGTTTCGCGGCGGCGCTGAACCACGACATCGCGCGGATGAACCCGGATGCCGAACGGCTTGTCCCCGGCGCTTCGAGCACCCAGATAGACGGCTGAGCAGGAGCGACCATGCAGACCGAGAACCGTTTCTTCGACGATTTCGCCAAGATGCTGAACGGCGTCGCCGGCACTGTTGCGGGCATGGGCCGCGAGGCCGAGGCGTCGATGAAGGAGCGGATGCGCGAATGGGTCGGCGGCATGGATTTCGTCAGCCGTGACGAGTTCGAGGCAGTGAAGGCGATGGCCGCGGCCGCCCGGGACGAGGCGGAGGCACTGCGCGCGCGGCTGGAGAAACTCGAGGCGGCGCAGGCGGCGGCAAAGAAGCCGCCTAAAAGTTGACCACAGCCTGTCCCATTTCAATCCACAGCTTTATGAACTCGCCCACAACGGGCCGCTTGTCGCGCAGACTCTGCGCTGCGATCATGCAGCACAACAATCGGTCGCGACCGGGGAACGGCCATGATGACGCTTGAAGACTTCGAAGAAGCCGAAGGTGAATCGGCCGCGCCGATCGAAATGCTGGAGAATTACTTCTCCGCGCATGGCTGGGCCTATGACCGCAACGCCGACGACGAAATCGTCGCCAACGTCAAGGGCAGCTGGACCGAGTACGAGTTGCGCGGCGTCTGGCGCGACGAGGACCGGGTGCTGCAGTTCCTCGCGCTTCCCGACATCAAGGTGGCCGAAGACAAGCGCTCGGCGATCTACGAGGCGATTGGCCTCGTCAATGAGCAGCTTTGGATCGGCCATTTCGAGCTATGGTCGTCGAGCGGCATCCTGCTGTTCCGCCATGCCGCGCTGCTGGAAGGCGACGAACCGATCATGTCGCTGTCGCAGACCGAGACGCTGATCGAATCCGCCATCGACGAGTGCGAGCGCTATTATCCGGTGTTCCAGTTCGTGCTGTGGGGCGGCAAGACCCCCCGCGAGGCGATCGCCGCCGCGCTGATCGAGACGCAGGGCGAGGCTTAGGACCAGCTCCGTTCGTTTCGAGCGAAGTAGAGAAACCGGGTCGGGTGACGGGCGCTTCTCGACTGCGCTCGAAGCGAACGGATTTGAGGTGCAGCCTCAGATTGGGACTATTCCCCCAGCACCACCACGCGGTTCCGGCCCTCGCGCTTGGCGCGGTAGAGGGCCTGGTCGGCCGTGCGGAGCATCTGGCGGCCGTTGTCCTTGGGGCCGAGCGAGGCGACGCCGGCCGAAAAGCTGACCTGGCCGATCGCTTCGCCCGATTGCTTGGCGACCAGCCGGCGGTCCTGCAGGTCGGCACGGACGTCGTTGACGATGCGGGCCGCGGCTTCGGCGTTCGATCCTTCGAACAGCATCACGAATTCCTCGCCGCCGTGACGGGCGACGAAGCAATTGTTACCGGAAGCCGAGGCGAGCCGCTGGGCGACGAACTTCAGGATGCGGTCGCCGACGTCATGGCCGTGAGTGTCGTTGATGACCTTGAAATGATCGATGTCGCAAAAGGCGAGCGCGAGCGGCTTGCCGGTCTCGCGCGCCTGCAGCACCGCGCGGCGGAGCTTGTTCTCGAACGCGCGGCGGTTGGCGAGGCCGGTCAGCGCGTCGCTTTCGGCGATCCGGCGCGCTTCGGCCAGGCTGCCGCGCAGCTGCGTCATCTGCTTGCCTGCGTCGCGGAGTTGCTGCTCCGCCTGCTTGGTGCGCGCGATCATCGAGCTAGTCAGCTGGACCAGCGCCTTGACGGTCTCCTCGCCGGCGCCGCCCTGAAGATCCGCGACCTTGCTCTCCAGCGCCTGGCCATAGGCCTGGGCGTCGGCGCCCGATTGTTTGGCAAGTCCGGCGATCTCGCTCAGCCCCGCCTGCGCCTTATCGACCAGGTTCGCGAGGAATTCGGCCGACACGTCGGTGCGGACTTCGGACAGGATCAGCTCGGCCGCTTCGGCCGTCAGCAGGCCCTCGCGCATGATCGCGCGATCGACCGCATCGACCAAGCGCCGGTCGGTCTGCAGGATATAGCCATAGACGAGCTCGTAGTGCGGCGGCGTCGGCTCCAGCAGATTCTGCTGCAGGAAAGCGCCGACGCGCTGGAAGGTCGAGGGCTCGGGCTGGTTTGCCTCCGGCACCATATTCTCGTCGTCGCGCCCGCCGAACCAGCTTTTCACGGCCTGGGTCAGGCGGTTGCGCCGCTGCCGCGCATCGTCGGGCGCTGGTGCCCGCCGATCCCGCGCCGGAATGCCATCGACGGCCACCAGACGTGCGGAAGAGGATGCGTCGCTCATGCGACTAAGAACGGCCGCGCGACGATTTTCTTGATCGGCCGATGCGAAAAAATTGCGCCATCGAGGGCAGCTGCGCGATAGGCCGGCGCCATGGACGCGAATCTTTCCAATTCGGGGCCGATCTGGCTGGTCGGTTGCGGCAACATGGCCGGAGCGATGCTGAAGCGCTGGCTGGAGGCGGGGCTGCCGCCGGAAACGGTCACGGTGATCCGGCCCAGCGGCGCCGCGCCGGCAGCCGGCGTGCGCACCTTGCGCGCCTTACCGGAGGGCGAGGCGCCGCCGCGCGTGCTGATGCTGGGCGTCAAGCCGCAGAAGCTTGGCGAGGTCGCCGGTGCCGTCGCGGCCGCGATCGGGCCGGAGACGATGCTGGTCTCGATCCTGGCCGGAACCGAATTGGCGACGCTTCGCGTCCGCTTTCCCGGCGCCGGGTCGGTCGTAAGGGCGATGCCCAACACGCCGGTCGCGCTCGGCCGCGGCGTGGTCGCGCTGTATGGCGATGTCGGGTCGCGCACGGCGGAGCTGGAAGCGCTTATGCATCCGCTCGGGCTGACGGAGTGGGCGGCGAACGAAGATCAGTTCGGGCAGATGGGAGCGCTCGCCGGATGCGGGCCGGCCTTCCTGTTCCGCTTCATCGACGCCGTGGCGGCAGCCGGCGCCGCGATCGGCCTCCCGGCGGACCAGGCGGCGCGACTGGCGGCGGCGATGGTCGACGGCGCCGCACATCTCGCCGCGGCGTCGGACGAAAGCCCGGCCGTGCTCGCCGACCGCGTCGCCAGCCCCGGCGGCACGACGCGCCAGGGACTGAACGTGCTCGACGAAGATGGCGCGCTGCGCGAGCTGCTGACCCGCACGCTGGCGGCCGCCGAACGGCGCGGCCGAGAGATGGCCGCCGAAGCGCGCCAGCGATCCTAACCCAGCCCTTCCAGCACCGCCCAGAAGCCGCCGACCGCCTGTTGCCCCGCCTGGGCATAAGCCGACGCCATCCGGGCCCGCATCGCTTCGAACAGCTCGGATTCCAGCATCTTGCCGCTGTCGGTCAGGCGCAGCAGCCGCTGGCGGCGATCGTCGCGGCCGGTGCGGACTTCGACCAGTTCGCGTTCGATCAGTTCATTCAGCACGCGGTTCAGCGACTGTTTGGTGATGCCGAGGCGGCCGAGCAGTGCGCCGACGGTCAGGTCCGGCTGCCGCCCGATGAAATAGAGCGCGCGCTGGTGGGCGCGGCCGAGCTTCGCCTCGGCAAGGATCGGGGCGACCGCGCGGGCGAGCTCCGCCTGGCCTGCGAACATCAGATCGAGGCCGCGCCGCACTTCGGCTTCGCGCAGGAACAGGGCGGTCGGGAAGCTTGCCATTGCGCTTGCCATGCCATTCGCCCTAGGCGGTCTGCAACCTGTGAGGGAGCGCATGAGCCTGACGTTCGAATTCCAGCCCAATGCCGCACCGCTGGCGACCGGAGAGCGCGACGCGCTGCTCGCCGATCCCGGCTTCGGCCGCGTTTTCACCGATCACATGGCGGTGGTCCGCTACACGGAAGGCCAGGGCTGGCACTCCGCCCGCATTCAGGCGCGCGAGCCGATCGCGACCGATCCGGCCTCGTCGGTGCTCCATTATGCGCAGGAGATTTTCGAAGGGCTGAAGGCCTATCGCCAGCCGGATGGCAGCGTCGCGCTGTTCCGCCCCGACGCGAACGCGCGCCGGCTGCGGGAGTCGGCGAAGCGGATGGCGATGCCGGAACTGCCGGAAGAGATCTTCGTCGAATCCGTCCGCGCGCTGGTCCGCACCGACAAAGACTGGGTGCCGAGCATCCCCGACGGCGCGCTCTATCTGCGCCCGTTCGTGTTCGCGAGCGAAGTGTTTCTCGGAGTGAAGCCGTCGTCCGAATATATCTACGCCGTTATCGCCTCCGCGGTCGGCTCCTATTGGAAGGGCGGGGTCAAGGCGATCTCGCTCTGGGCATCGCAGAGCTACACCCGCGCCGCGCCGGGCGGTACGGGCGCAGCCAAATGCGGCGGTAATTACGCCGCCAGCCTGATCGCACTGGCCGAGGCGAACCGGCAAGGCTGCGAGCAGGTCGTGTTCCTCGACGCGGTCGAGCGCCGCTGGGTGGAGGAGCTGGGCGGCATGAACGTCTTCTTCGTCTTTGCCGACGGCACGCTGCGCACGCCGCCGCTGGGCGGCACGATCCTCGCCGGCATCACCCGTGACTCGCTGATCCGGCTCGCCCGCGACCAGGGGCTGAGTGTCGAGGAAGCGCCTTACGGCATCGATCAGTGGCAGCAGGATGCGAAGAGCGGACGCCTCGTCGAAGCCTTCGCCTGCGGCACGGCGGCCGTGGTGACGCCGATCGGCCGCGTGAAAGGCGACGGCTTCGACGTGACGATCGGCAGCGGCGGTCCGGGGCAGCTGACCGAAAGCCTCCGCCGCCAACTGACCGACATCCAGTTCGGCCGCGCGCCCGACCCGCACGGCTGGATGATGCGCGTCGCGTGACCGTCTTT
>NZ_DASTXI010000173.1:0-4417 GCF_035758555.1 Sphingomonas sp.
AACAGCTCGCGATAGGGCGCGACGCTGTCCTCCATCACATGGAGATCGCCGATCGCGGCCACCCGCAGCTTGCCGTCATTCTGCGGTGGCATATTGCTCTTCGAGATTGCCGACCGCGTCGGAGAAGCCCCATTCGTCGACATCCACGGCATAGTCGCGCGGCGAGAAAATCCGGCCGCGGCACACGCGTTTGCCCGGGCCCTTCACCTCTGTCTGGTCGCGAAGCCGCTCCAGCAGCTCCTCCATCAGCCATCGCGGCACGCAGTGGCGTTCGCTCGGATAGACGAAGCGGAAGTTCAAAAGCGCGATCAGCAGCACCTCCCAGTAAAGCTCCATGTGGCTGAGAAGCTGGCGCCAGTCGATCGCATCGTGGCGCTTCAGGATCATGTGCGCGACGTCGGCCATGTCGTAGCGGTGGTGGTCCTGGACGAAGATCTTGGACCAGATGAACTGCGTCGGCGGGACCAGCTTGACCGTCGCTCCGAACAGCTTGCTCTCTGGCGCACCGACGAACCAGTCGTCGGTGACGTGCGTGGTCACCGTCGGCATGTTGGTGATGATGTCGACGAACAGCTCGCCGCGCGTCACGCGGTAGAGCCAGCGCTCGTCGACGATCTCGACGTCGAAGCCGTGCTCCTTGATGTAATGGAGCATCTTCAGCGCGTCGCCCGCCTTGGCGAACACGTCGACATCCTTGGTGGGGCGGTCGATGCCGGTGTAGCTCGCGAGCGCATAGGTGCCCGAGACGAGGAACGGGATTCCGGACTTGGCCATCAGGCTCAGCACTTCGGAATAGAAGGCCTCGGCCTCCGGCGACGGCTGGAGCAGCGACTTGGCGGGCCTGGGTTCGACATCGGCTTCCATGCGCCGCCTCAACGGGAGGCGGGAAGGGCGGTTCCGTGCCGCCGGCGCGACCCGCCATCGCCCTAACTATCGATAAATGTCGCGGCGCCCGTGGCTCGCGTAAAATGCGCGCATCCGAGTTCCCCTCGGATAACCCGGGAAGGCCCGTCCCGCGCACGCAGGACGGGCCTTCTTTCATCCGTCTTCGCGATCGCAGTTGCGCGTGTTAGCTCTCTTCATTGGAGGAGAGCGCATGAAACTTCGCCTGCTCGCGGCCGTGGCCGCATTCGTCCTGGCGTCGCCACTTCCGGCCGCACCGGTGCTCGCGCCTCCGCCGCTGAAGCTCGGCGCCGAGGTGCAGGCGTTCGTCAGCGTGCCGGCGGGGCGAACGGCGCTGACTCATGTGCGGGTGATCGACGGCACCGGCGCGGCCGCAATGGAAGACCGGACGATCCTCATCGATGGTGCAAAGATCGCGGCGGTGCAGCCGGCGTCCGCGGCGATTCCCGCGGGCTATCGCACCATCGACCTCACCGGCGCGAGCGTGATCCCCGGCATCGTCGGGATGCACAACCACATGTTCTACATCGCGCGGCCGAACCTCGACGCCTCCGGCCATTCGGACGATCCACTGGTGGTCCCGCAAATGACCTTCAGCGCGCCGCGGCTCTATCTCGCCAACGGCGTCACCACGATGCGCACGACCGGCAGCGTCGAGCCATACGCCGACCTCAACGTGAAATCCGAAATTGACGCAGGCCGGCTGGTCGGTCCGCACATGGACGTGACCGGGCCCTATCTGGAAGGGCCGGACAGCCCGTTCATCCAGATGCACCAGCTGCGCAATGCGGACGACGCGCGGCGGACCGTCGCCTTCTGGGCCGACCAGGGCGTCACCTCCTTCAAGGCCTACATGAACATCACTCGCGCGGAGCTCAAAGCCGCGATCGAGGAGGCGCACCGCCGGCACCTCAAGATCACGGGCCACCTGTGCTCGGTGACCTATCCCGAGGCGGCGGCGCTCGGCATCGACGATCTCGAGCACGGCTTCTTCGTCAACACGCAGCTCGATCCGGGAAAGAAGCCCGATGTCTGCCCGGACTCGGGCGGCACTCCGACGCTGCTGGCGATGACGCCGGGCAGTCCGGAAGCGAATGCGCTGATCAAGCTGCTGGTCGACCGCCATGTCGCGGTCACGTCCACGCTTCCCGTGTTCGCCCAGAGCCTCGCTTTGCACGAGCCCCTCAATCCGAAGGCGATGGCGGTGCTGACGCCCGAAGCGAAGGAATCCTACCTCTACCTGCGTAACCTCGCGGCGACCCGCGGGGCGACTCCGCGCGGGCAGAAATTCGCCGAGGCCTACAAGAACGATCTCGGGCTCGAGCGGCAGTTCGTCGCCGCGGACGGACTGCTGCTCGCAGGGCCCGACCCGACCGGCAACGGCGGGGTAATCCCCGGCTTCGGCGACCAGCGCGAGCTCGAGCTGCTGGTCGAAGCCGGCTTCAGTCCGCTCGAGGCGATCCGCATCGCCACCCTCAACGGCGCGACCTATCTCGGCTTGGCCGACCGCATCGGCTCGATCGCAGCGGGCAAGAACGCCGATTTGGTCGTCATCCGCGGCAACCCTGCCGCCGACATAAACGACGTCGAGAAGGTCGAGACCGTGTTCAAGGACGGCGTCGGCTACGACAGCGCCAAGCTGCTGGAGTCGGTGCGGGGCCGCTACGGCGAATACTAGCGGCGGCGCGCGCTACCGCAGGCCGCGACGGCTCCTGAGCTGAGGCAATATCGGTCGAGATCGCTGGGCGCGAACACCGGACCCGCGAAATTCTTTTTCACGCCGCTGACGTACGCCGCCCGGTCAGCATCGTCGGCAGGATCATAATGATAAAGAATCACGGCCTTGACGCCGGCTGTCGCCGCAATCTGCCCGATTTGCAGTGTGTCGAGATGTTCGTTGACGAAATGATCGCGGAAGCGCTTCGTCATCACCGGCGACCAATGGTTCCGCGCGGCCCGGGCGCCGATCGACTGATCGAGATCCTCGGAATCGCGGTATGAAGCTTCTGTGATCAGCACGTCCGCGCCTTTCGCAATTTCGCCGATGGAGCCGCTTGGGCCGGTGTCGCCGCTGAAGACGATCACGCCGTCCGGCGTTTCGACGCGATAGGAGTAAGTCTTGAAGCGCGGGCGCGCGAGGGCCGGGATCATCGCATAATGGGAATTCTCCGCCGCGGTGACCCGGATATTGCCGTCCTCGAAGACGAGGCCGCCATGGTCGATTTCATGCGTCACGAAAGGACTGAGGAAGCTGCCGCCGCGCATCCGGTAGGCTGTGGGAGGCGCCGCGGCGAACGGCCGGAATCCGACCGAGACGAAGTGGAACGCCGCATCGACGAGCTCCTTCGTCTGCGGCGGTCCGTATATCTCGAAGGGGCCCGCCGCGCCGGTTCCGCCGCCGTCGAAGAAATCGTTCGCCATGACGTCGGCGAGGCCCATGTCATGGTCGGCGTGAAGGTGGGTGAAGAATATGGTCTTGATCCGGCTCGACTCGACTCCCGCCTCGATCAGGCGGCGCGCGGTGCCGATGCCGCAATCGATCAGATATTCGCGGCCGTTGACGATCAGCAGCGTGGACGGCTCCGAGCGGTCGAACCGCAGGGGCGGTCCGCCGGCCGTGCCGAGAAACAGGATTTGCGTGCGCGCGGTCGTCGCCGCTGGCGCAGCTGTCAGCGCAGAAGCGGCGCTGAGTGCGGCGAACGCAAGTGCGCAACGGCTGACGGCCTGCCCCCACATGCGCGCCATTTTACTGCCGGGCCGCGAGCGCAACAACGTCTATCGGCGCGCGCGCTTGTAGAGCTTTACCACCTCGTCGACCGGCAGCGCGTCGATGTGGCGGCCGTTGCCGTCCATCGGGGTTGCCGCGAACATCGAATTGATCGCGGCTTCTTCCGCCGCTTCGACCGCGGCCTCGAACAGCGGGGACATCTGGTCGTTCGGCATGTCGATGATCGGGCTCGGCTTTGCACGCCGCTCCGGAGTGCGGCGAACGTCGAGGTTGGTCGAAAAAGCGATCGCATATTCGCCCGAGCCGTTGGTCATCGGCGAACCGGTCCGGGCGATCCCCAGAAGCCCGCGATGCGCGAGCCGCTTGAGATTGCGGTCGCTGAGCGGCGCGTCGGTCGCCACGACGACGATGCACGAGCCGTCGCCGCTCGTCTTGGATAGCTCGTCCTTCAGCATATATTGGCCGAGCGCCTGCCCGACCGGCACGCCGGCGACCTGCAGCACGCCGCCGTAATTGGTCTGCACCAGGACGCCGACAGTCCAGCCTCCGAGGCTCGCCGGAAGCTTGCGCGAGCTGGTGCCGATCCCGCCCTTCCAGCTGAAGGCGATTGTGCCCGTGCCCGCGCCGACCGCGCCTTCCTGCACCGGCCCGTCGCGCGCCTGCTCGATCGCCGCGACGGCGTCCGCGGGCCTGACCCGCCGCGCGCGAATGTCGTTGAGCGTGCCGTCGTTGGTCTCGCCGACCACCGCGTTGACCGAGCGCACCTGCTCGTTTCCCGGCTGCTTC
>NZ_DASTXI010000132.1:0-28009 GCF_035758555.1 Sphingomonas sp.
GTGTGGCGCGTCGGGCCGGGCGCGCTGGCGGTGATCGTCGATGTCGCCGAGCCGGCCTCGGCGCCCGGCATCCGCGAGCGGCTGCGGGATCTGCGCGGCGTCGTCCACCTGACGGTCCAGACGCATCCCGCTCCGGTGCCCGCCGAAGAAGGTTAGGCAGAGCCTTCGGTTTCGACTATGGCGGCCGGCTTGCCATGCACGCCCCTGCCGCCTCGAAAGCCCATCCGTGGCGTGATGAAGCTGCCGCCACCGCGCAGCTGGCGGGGCCGCTGATCCTGACGAATCTCGCCCAATCGGCGATCAACGCGACCGACGTGGTGCTGCTCGGCTGGCTCGGCGCGCGCGAGCTGGCGGCGGCCTCGATCGGCGTCAACCTGTTCATCGCTTTCCTGATCTTCGGCATGGGGCTGGTGATGGCGGCGTCGCCGATCATGGCGAAGCAGCTGGGCGCGCGCCGGCACAGCGTGCGGGAGACGCGCCGCACGGTCCGCCAGGCGATGTGGGCGGCGATCAGCATCACCGTCCCTGTGTGGCTGATCCTGTGGCACGCCGAGCCGATCCTGCGGCTGCTGGGGCAGGACCCGGCGCTTTCGGCCGATGCCGCGCGCTTCATCCGGCCGCTGATGTTCGGCTACCTGCCGGCGCTTGGATATCTGGTGCTGCGCGCCTTCGTCGCCGCACTGGAGCTGCCGGCCTGGGCGACGCTGGTCAGCGTCGCCGGCGTGATCTCGAACGCGGTGCTGAACTACGGCCTGATCTTCGGTGCCTGGGGGCTGCCGCGGCTCGGCCTGTTCGGCGCCGGGCTGGGCAGCACGATCACCCAGTCGCTGATGTTCATCGGCATGGCCATCGTCGTGACGCGCCACCACCGCTTCCGCCGCTACCGGCTGTTCGGCCGTTTCTGGCGGCCGGACTGGTCGCGCTACAAGGAGGTATGGCGGCTGGGCCTGCCGATCGCATTGACGCTCGGCCTTGAAGTCACCGTGTTCAATGCAGCCGTGTTCCTGATGGGGCTGATCGGCGCGACCTCGCTCGCGGCGCACGCGATCGCGATCCAGATTGCTTCGCTGACCTTCATGGTGCCGCTGGGCCTCAGCCAGGCGGTCACGGTGCGCGTGGGCCTTGCCTATGGCCGCGGGGACCGGGTCGGCGTCGCGCGCGCCGGCTGGACCGCGTTCGCGATGGGCACCGCGTTCATGGCGGCGATGGCCGTGCTGATGTACGCGATGCCGCACACGCTGGTCGGCATCTTCCTCGACGAGAGGCTGCCGCAGAACCGCGCGGTCGTGCCGCTCGCGGTCTCCTTCCTGTCCGTCGCGGCGCTGTTCCAGGTGTTCGACGGCGCTCAGTCGGTCGGCGCCGGCATGCTGCGCGGGCTGCAGGATACGACCGTTCCGATGATCTTCGCAGGCTTCGGCTATTGGGTCGTCGGCATGGGCACGGCGGTCTGGCTGGGCTTCGGACTCGGCTGGCAGGGATTCGGCATCTGGGTCGGTCTCGCCGCCGGGCTCGCGGTCGTGTCGGTGCTGATGCTCGCCCGCTGGCTGCGGCGCGAGCGGTTAACGCTGTTGGGACAGCCGGCGTGAACGTCTCGGTAATCTTTATACGATCATAAGCAAATCCAGCACTTTGAGCTGGTTGTGATTGATGCGTCTCGTTCGTGTTCTTGTCGTCGACGATTCGGTCACCATCCGCGCGATGATGCGGCAGGTGCTGGAAAGCGACCCTGAAATCCGCATTGCGGGCATGGCCGGCAGCGCGGACGAAGCCGAGCGGCTGCTCGACGAGACGCTGGTCGATGTGATCACCCTCGACGTCGAGATGCCGGGCCGCAGCGGACTCGACTATCTGCAGGACCTGCGCCGGCGCCGGCCAACGCCAGTGATCATGCTGTCCAGCTACACCGCGCGCGGCGAGGAAATGCGGGCAGAGGCGCTGCTGATGGGCGCCGCCGCCTGCTTCAACAAAGCCAACGCCATGCGAGAGAGAGAAAAACTGATCCGCCTCGTCAAGGACGCCGCTCATCGCGAATCGCGTCTCGACCGCGAGGATGTCGCCGCTGTGGCGGCGGCCGCCGCGGCATTGCGCGCCGCCGAATAGTTTCGCCATAAGGCGCCGATGCTGCGCCTCGACAAATTCCTGCCCTATCAGCTGTCGGTCACCTCAAACGCGGTCAGCAGCGCGATCGCGCGCACCTACGAAGTGCTGTTCGGGCTGCGCGTGCCCGAATGGCGGCTGATCGCGGTCCTCGCGGAACAGGAAGGCGTTACCCAACAGGCGCTGGTCGCTCGCACGGAGATGGACAAGATGACGGTCAGCCGCGCCGCCCAGGCGCTGGTCGCGCGCGGCCTGGTCACGCGCGTGCCGCACGGCCGCGACAAGCGCAGCCACGCGCTGGCGCTGAGCGAAGAGGGCCGCGCGCTCTATGCCCAGATTGCGCCCAAGGCGCTGGAGCTGGAGCAGAAGCTGCTGCAGGAGCTCGGCGCTCGCGAAGTCGCGCAGCTCAAGGCGACGCTCGCCAAGCTCAAGTCGGCGAGCCATGCGTTGCGGTGATTGGTAACGGCTGTTACTATCTACGCTCCCGATTCCAGGAGCAGAAGTGATGAGTGCCGACAACCCGCTGGGCCTGAACGGATTCGAATTCGTCGAGTTCACCTCGCCCGATCCGGACGCGATGGCAGCCCAGTTCGAACAGCTCGGATTCGTGGCGTCGCACCGGCATCCGCGCAAGAATATCACCCGCTACAAACAGGGCCGCATCAACCTGATGCTGAACCGCGACGAGACCGGCCGCGTCGCCGAATTCCGCAAGGCGCACGGCCCATCCGCCAGCGCGATGGCGTTCCGTGTTGCCGATCCCGCCAAGGCGCTGGAATGGGCGCTCGCGCACGGCGGCAAGGCAACCGAGGAAGACGATACCGTCATCGAAGGGATCGGCGGCTCATACCTCTATTTCATCCAGGACGGCACCGATCTCTACGCCGATTGGGAGGAGGTGCCCGGCTGGCGCGAGGCGGAGGCCGAGAACAATGTCGGGCTCGACCTGCTCGACCATCTGACCCACAATGTCCGCCGCGGCCAGATGCGCGTCTGGTCCGAATTCTACCGCGAGCTGTTCGGGTTCGAAGAGCAGAAATATTTCGACATCAAGGGCCAGGCGACCGGCCTGTTCAGCCAGGCCATGATCGCGCCCGACAAGGCGATCCGCATCCCGCTGAACGAAAGCCAGGACGACAAGAGCCAGATCGAGGAATTCATCCGCGAATATAAAGGCGAAGGCATCCAGCACCTCGCCCTCACCACGCCCGACATCTACGACACGGTCGAGCGGCTGCGCGCGCGCGGCGTGAAGCTGCAGGACACGATCGAGACCTATTACGAGCTGGTCGACAAGCGCGTGCCCGGCCATGGCGAGGACCTGGAGCGGCTGCGCAAGAACCGCATCCTGATCGACGGCAATGTCGGCGACGAAGGCATTCTGCTGCAGATCTTCACCGAAAACATGTTCGGCCCGATCTTTTTCGAGATCATCCAGCGCAAGGGCAATGAAGGCTTCGGCAACGGCAATTTCCAGGCGCTTTTCGAAAGCATCGAGCTGGACCAGATCCGGCGCGGCGTGATCAAGGTGGACGAGCCGGCGGAGTAACGCAGTTTCGTCACCCCGGACTTGATCCGGGGTCCACCTTCCTTGCCGCGATCGAGAAAAGGTGGATTCCGGGTCAAGCCCGGAATGACGATTGGAGAACGGGATGAACGTCCAGTCTGAAATTGCAGCCGTCACCGCGCCCTACATGCCCGGCTTCGGCAACCATGTGTCGACCGAGGCCATGCCCGGCGCATTGCCCATCGGCCGCAACAGCCCGCAAAAGCCGCCCTTCGGACTTTATGCCGAGCAGCTCTCCGGCACTGCCTTCACCGTTCCCAGGCACGAGAACCGGCGGTCATGGCTCTATCGCCTGCGCCCTTCGGCCGAGCATCCGCCCTACACCCGGTATCAAGGCGCGGGGCGGTTCGCGCCGGGCACGGTGGACGAGCCGTTGGCGCCCAACCGACTGCGCTGGGATCCAATCGCCGACGCACCCGCCGGCACCGATCTGATCGACGGCATCACGACCATGCTCGCCAACCGCGACCCCGCCGACCTGGAGGGCGTCGCGGTGCACATCTACGCGGCGGACCGCGACATGGAGCGCCGCGCCTTCGTCAACGCCGACGGCGAGATGATCCTGATCCCTGAGGATGGCCGCCTCGAGCTGCTGACCGAACTCGGCCGTATCGAGATCGCGCCCGGCCAGATCGCGCTGGTCCCGCGCGGCGTCCGCTTCCGGGCGCTGCTGCCGGACGGACGCGCGCGCGGCTACATCGCCGAGAACCATGGCGCACCGTTCCGCCTGCCGGACTTGGGGCCGATCGGCGCCAACGGGCTCGCCAATCCGCGCGATTTCGAGACGCCGGTCGCCTGGTTCGAGGACCGCGACGAGCCGTTCGAACTGATCCAGAAATATCTGGGCTCGCTCTGGACGACGACGCTCGACCATTCGCCGCTCGACGTGGTCGCGTGGCACGGCAATCTCGCGCCGTGCCGCTACGACCTGTCGCGGTTCAACACGATCAACACAGTCAGCTTCGACCATCCCGACCCGTCGATCTTTACGGTGCTGACTTCGCCCAGCGACGTGCCTGGCCGCGCCAATGCCGATTTCGTGATTTTCCCGCCCCGCTGGATGGTTGCCGAAGACACGTTCCGGCCGCCATGGTTCCACCGCAACGTGATGTCCGAGGCGATGGGACTGATTGCGGGCGCCTATGACGCGAAGGCCGAAGGATTCCGGCCGGGCGGCCTTTCCCTGCACAACATGATGTCCGGCCACGGGCCCGACGTCGCCAGCTGGCGCGGGGCAAGCGAGGCGGAGCTGAAGCCGCACAGGATCGACGGCACCATGGCGTTCATGGTCGAAAGCTGCTGGCCCTACCGGCTGACCGAATTTGCCCGCGATCACGCCCAGCCGGACTATGACGCGTGCTGGCAGGGCTTTCCGAAGGCGCGCATCGAATGAAGGTCCGCATCGACGACAAATTCGCCGCCTTCGCCGAGCATTGGCGGCCGAAGATCGTCGCCCAGGCGAACGGGCAGGATATCAGGCTGGTGAAGACCAGGGGCACCTTCCCCTGGCACAGCCATGCCGATGCGGAAGAGACGTTCCTGTGCTGGAAAGGCGAATTCCGCGTCGAGTTCCGCGACCATGTCGTGACGCTGGGCCCGGGCGAGATGGTCGTCGTTCCGCGCGGGGTTGAACACCGCACCGCAAGCGACGAAGAGGCCGAAGTGCTGATCTTCGAGCCGTCCGAAGTCGTGAACACGGGCGATGCGGAAGCTTCGGAGTTCACTGCGCCCGGCGGAATTCGTATTTAGATCGTCACCCCGGGCTTGACCCGGGGTCCACCTGCCTTTCCAGACCGGGGACCAAGAAGGTGGATCTCGGGTCAAGCCCGGGATGACGGAGGAACAATGAAACTTGCCAGCCTCAAATCCGGCCGCGACGGCCGCCTCGTGGTCGTGTCGCGCGACCTGCACTGGTGCGCGGATGCGTCCCACATCGCGCCGACGCTGCAGGCGGCGCTCGACGACTGGGCGGATGCGGCGCCGAAGCTGGAGCTGCTGGCGACCGACCTGGAGCATGAGGCGATCCCGCGCGAGCGCTTCCACGAGCGCGATGCCGCCGCCCCCCTGCCCCGCGCCTACCAATGGGCGGACGGCTCGGCCTATGTGAACCATGTCGAACTGGTGCGGAAGGCACGCGGCGCCGAGATGCCGGCGAGCTTCTGGACCGACCCGCTAATGTATCAGGGGGCTTCCGACAGTTTCCTTGGCCCCCGCGATCCCATCCCGCTGAAGGACGAGGGCTGGGGCTGCGACATGGAAGGGGAGATCTGCGTCGTCACGGGCGACGTGCCGCTGGGCGCGACGCGCGAGCAGGCGCTGGGCGCGATCCGGCTGGTGGGGCTGGTCAACGACGTATCCTTGCGCAACCTGATTCCCGGCGAACTGGCCAAGGGCTTCGGCTTCCTCCAGTCCAAGCCGGCCTCGACGCTGTCGCCGGTGATGGTCACGCCCGACGAGCTCGGGGCCGACTGGCGCGACGGCAAGCTGCACCGCCCGCTGCTGGTTACGCTGAACGGCAAGCCGTTCGGCCGCGCCGATGCCGGCGCCGACATGACCTTCGATTTCGGCACGCTGATCGCGCATGTGGCGAAGACGCGCAGCCTGGTGGCAGGATCGATCGTGGGCTCCGGCACCGTTTCCAACAAGGGCGCGGACGGCGGGCCCGGCAAGCCGGTCGGCGAAGGCGGGCTCGGCTATAGCTGCATCGCCGAGATCCGGATGATCGAGACGATCCAGACGGGCGGCGCCAAAACCCCCTTTCTCCGCCACGGCGACCGCGTGCGGATCGAGATGAAGGACGAAGCCGGCCACAGCATCTTCGGCGCAATCGAGCAGGAAGTGGTGGGCGGTTAGTGGATGGGGAGAAGAAGCTCGCTCGTCCCGAGCGAAGTCGAGGGGCGCCGGCACAGAGCCCGAGCAAACGCCCCTCGACTACGCTCGGGACGAACGGAGATGTTTGATCCTTGCACGACCGCCTCACCTCCACACCCGCGAACGTCCCGCTCTGCGCTCTCGCCGACCTGCCCAATCCGGGGGCGCGCAATTTCGTGCTGCAGATCGGCCGGCGCTATTTTCACGGCTTCGTCGTCCGCCGCGGCAAGACGGTCGCCGGCTATGTCGATCGCTGCCCGCATATGGGCCTGCCGCTCGCGCAAAAGCTGGACGATTACCTGACTCCTGACGGCGCGCTGATCGCCTGCAGCTGGCATGGCGCGCTGTTCCGGCCGGAGGACGGCGCCTGCGTTGGCGGGCCGTGCGCCGGTGCCGCGCTGACTCACTGGCCGGTCGAGGTGGTGAACGGCATCGTCCGCACGGCGGCTTGCGAATCCGGTTGCAACGGCTAGGCAGAATCCTCGGACGGAGGGTAGCAATGCGCAAAGGTTTGGCAGTGGTCGCGATCGTCCTGGGTGCGGGAAGCGCCTCGGCTCAGATGGACCCGAGCTTTGCGCAATGCGCGGCCTGCCACACGGTCGCGCCGAACCAGAACCGGCTCGGGCCGACGCTCTACAAGATCGTCGGCCGGCCTAAGGCGTCTGTGCCGGGCTTCTCCTACTCGCCGGCGATGAAGGCCCAGAAGGGCGTGTGGAGCGAGGCGGAGCTGAACGCCTATATCGAGAATCCGCGCGCCAAGGTTCCGGGCACGCGCATGGTGTATCCGGGTATAAAGGATGCGGCGAAACGCGCGCGGCTGATCGCCTGGCTAAAGAGTCAGAAGTAACTCCCGCTTACAGGAACTGCACGTCCCGCGGAAGGCCCAGGAAGCGCTGGCCGCCGTCCAGCACGATCGTCTGGCCCGTAAGGGTCGGCGTGGCGATCACGAAGCGGAGCGCCTCGACGATCTGTTCGACCGTCACGCCCCGCTCCAGTGCATTCATCCTGTGCACCGCGTCGAAATTCTCACGTGTCTGCGGCCCCGATACGAGCGTCACCGACGGCGCGATCCCGCACACGCGGATGCCGCGCCCGGCCAGCACGCGCGCGCTGAGCTCCGTTACGCCGGCGAAGGCCATTTTCGAGACAGTATAGGTGAAGAAGTCCGGGTTCGGCTGGGCGAGCTTCGCATCGAGCAGGTTGACGACCAGCGCGCCCTGCCCTTCCGGCACCACGCGCGCGAACGCCTGGGTCAGCAACGCGGGCGCGCGGGCGTTGACTGCCATGTGCCGGTCCCATTGCGCGGCGGTGAAGTCTTCGAATTGGTCGAGCGCGAAGCCGGCTGCGCTGTTCACGAGCAGACCCGCCGGCGGCAGGCCTTTGAGGGCTCCTATGATCGTCTCGGCCGCGCCCGGATCGGCAAGGTCGGCGCGAACGGTCGAGGCGCCGATCTCCTCCGCCAGCTTGGCCGCATCGGAGCTGTGGTGATGGATCAGCACATGCCAGCCGTCCGCCGCCAGCGCTCGCGCGATCGCGCAGCCGATCCGCCGCGCACCGCCGGTGACGATCGCCGTCCGCGGAGAGCCGAACTCCGGCGTCATGCCAGGGCGCTCGGCCGTGCGGACGCGCGCGCATGCCATGCCGCGAGCGCGGGCGGCAGGTTGCCGTCGGACAGTCGCGTCGCCTTCGCGAAATCGACCGTCATCAGCGCGGTCAGGTCGGCGAAGCTGTAGCTGTCGGTCGCGATCCACTCGCGCCCTTCAAGATGCTCGTCCAGCGTCTCGACGAACCAGCCCCACATATTCTGCCCGCGCATGACCAGCTCGGGCAGCTGCGGCACTGCCGGCCAATGGCCCGACAGGGCGCGGTCGACCATGTTCTTGTGGCGGTTGCGGAACGCGTAGACGACGCCGGCATAGCCCTCCGCCTCGATCTTGCGTGTCCATGCCTCGATGCGCCCGACCTCCAGCGCATCGCGGCCGAACAGCGGCGGATCGGGATGCAGCGCCTCCAGATAGCGGCAGATCGCGACCGAGTCGGCGATGCGCTCGCCATTGTCCAGCTCCAGCACCGGCACCGTGCCGCGCGGGTTCACCGACAGGAACGGCTCGCGCAGATTCTCGCCGCCGGCCAGATCGACGATCCGGCGCTCTATCGAAATCCCTTTTTCGGCCAGATACATGCGCACTCTGCGCGGATTGGGGGCCCAGACGGCATCGTACAGGATCACGGCGGGAACTTCTCCCTTCACATTCAGCTTTCATTCTGCGGCCTCGACGCTAAAGCGCGCCGCTCCGGGCGTCCATGCCCGGTGCAAGGAGCACATCATTGGCCGTAACCCTGACCCCGCTTTCCGATGCCGATCCCGAAGCCGTCGAAGCACTGCTCGACGCCGCGTTCGGTGCGGATCGACGCGGGCGCACGGCCTATCGATTGCGCGAAGGCGCGGTCGCGATTCCCGAGCTGAGCTTTGCCGCCTGGGAGGGCGCGCGGCTGGTCGGCACGCTGCAGAGCTGGCCGGTGGCGCTGCGCACGGCGGGCGGCAGCGACACGCTGGTGATGGTCGGGCCCGTCGCCGTGGTGCCGGACCTCCAGACGCAGGGGATCGGCAAGGCGCTGATGGCGGCACTGATCGACGCTGCGGAAACCACCGGCGCCGACGCGCTGATGATGATCGGCGACCCCGAATATTACGAGCGCTTCGGCTTCACCGCCGCGCCCGCCGCCGGCTGGCGCATCGACGGCCCTTACGAGCAGCGGCGCCTGCTGGCGCGAGTGCGGCGGGACGTGGCGCCGGAGGGGGAGCTTCGCTCGTGCCACTGCCGTGAAGACGGGAATCCACCTGCCTTCGAGACTGCTGCGTAGAAGAAGATGGATTCCGGCTTTCGCCGGAATGACGGGGTGAGCTACGGCACGATCATGCCCATGGCTGCCCCGCTCCCCGATCTGACAGGCCTCTCGCTCGCCGAGATCGCGCGGCTGGCTGCCGAGGCGAAGCTGCCGCCCGTCGAAAGCTGGAACCCGGCGCATTGCGGCGACAGCGAGATGCGGATCGCCCGCGACGGGACGTGGTTCCACCAGGGCTCGCCGATCGGCCGCATGCCGATGGTGAAGCTGTTCTCGACGATCCTGCGGCGTGAGCCGGACGGCTCCTATGTGCTGGTGACCCCTGTCGAGAAGCTCGACATCCAGGTCGACGACGCGCCGTTCGTCGCGGTCGAGGTGAAGAGCGAAGGCGAGGGTCAGGCCCGCCGCCTCGCTTTCCGGCTCAACACGGGCGACCTGGTCGTCGCCGGCCCCGACCATCCGCTTCGCTTCGAAGAAAAGGCGGACGGGCCGCACCCTTACCTGCTGGTCCGCAAAGGACTGGAGGCGCTGGTCGCACGCCCGGTCTATTACGAACTCGCCAACGCAGCGCTCGACGAAGGCGACACGCCGCCGGGCCTGTGGAGCGACGGCATGTTCTTTCCTGTCGCGTGAGCCTCGCGAACCAACTCCGTGCCGCGCTGGAGCGGAGCGGCGCGCGCGGGCCGGTGCTGATCGAGGGCGACATGCGCGACGCGGTGCTGGAGCCGGTCTCCGGCCTCACCCCGGCCGCAGTGCTGGTCGCCGTCACCGACCGTGCCGAGCCGGGCCTGATCCTCACCCGGCGCACCGAGACGCTGCGCCGCCATGCCGGGCAAGTTGCATTTCCCGGCGGCCGGATCGATCCCGGCGAGGACGCCGTCGCCGCTGCTTTGCGCGAGGCGAACGAGGAACTCGCGCTTCCGCCCGCGTGCGTGGAGCTGGTCGGGCCCGCCGACCGCTATGTGACCGTCACAGGCTTTCAGGTGACGCCCGTGATCGGCGTTGTCCCTCCGGACCTGCCGCTCACGCCCAGCGCCGCCGAGGTGGCGGACTGGTTCGAGGTGCCGCTCGCCTTCGTGCTCGATCCCGCCCATCATCTGGAACGCGAGGTCGATTGGCAGGGACGCCGCCGCCGCTATTACGAGATCATGTGGAACGAGCGGCGGATCTGGGGAGCGACGGCGGCGATGATCGTCAACCTGGCGCGGCGGCTGCGCGATGACTGAGCGCGTGGCGGTGCCGCCGGCTGGCTGGGACGCCGAAGGGCTTGCCCGGCTGGGCGAAGCGATCGGCTTCGGCGAAGGACGGAGCCGCTATATCGGCGGGTGGGTGCGCGACGCGCTGGCCGGTGTTCCGGCCGGCGATCTCGACATCGGCACGCAATTGTTGCCCGCCGAGGTCCGCAAAAGCGCCGATGCGGCGGGCCTGGGCGTCTGGACCAGCCCGTCCGGCCTCGCCCACGGCACGGTCGGCGTCACGATCGCGGGCAAGCCGGTCGAGGTCACGACGCTCCGCCGCGACGTCTCCACGGACGGACGCCGGGCGACCGTCGCCTTCACCGAAGACTGGGAGGAGGATGCAGGGCGCCGCGATTTCACGATCAACGCGCTCTCCGCCGATCCGCTGACCGGCGACGTCTTCGACTATTTCGGCGGCGTCGCGGACCTGCGCGCGGGGGTGGTCCGTTTCATCGGAGACCCGCTCCAGCGCATCGCCGAGGATCACCTGCGCATCCTGCGCTTCTTCCGTTTTCATGCCCGTTTCGGCCGCGGCATGCCCGAGCCGGCCGCTTACGACGCGTGCGCGGCGCGGGCGAACGATCTGATGGCGCTCAGCCGCGAGCGTATCGCCGACGAATTGCTGAAACTGCTCGGCTGCGGCGTCCCGGTCCCGGCCGTCGGCTTCATGCTGGCGCGCGACGTGCTGAAGCCGGTGCTGCCTGAAATCGGCGCCGCTGGCCTGGATCGCCTCGAACAGCTGGTCGCGGCGGAGCGGGCTGCCGGGCTTGCCGGCGATCCGGTGCGGCGGCTGGCCGCCCTCGTCCCCCAGGACCCCGCGAGCGCCGAAGACATTGCCGCGCGGCTGAAGCTGTCGAATGCGATCCGGAAGCGGCTGGCCCTTGCCGTTTCGCCTTCCACCGAGCCGCCCGAAGTGCTTGCCTATCGGATCGGTACGGTGAATGCCGTGGACCGCCTGCTGCTGTCGGGGCGCCCAGACGATGCGGCGAGCATGGCCGGCTTGCAGCCGCCACGCCTGCCGATCTCGGGCGGGGCGCTGGTCGCGCGCGGCGTCGGCGCCGGTCCGCTGGTGGCCAAGGGCCTGAAGATGGTCGAGGATCGCTGGGTGACGGAGGGCTTTCCCGACCGGGGCCGCGTCGAGCAGATCGCCGATCAGGTCGCGGCCGAATTGCTCCGCGACCAATAGGCGAAGGCTGCCTCGGCATCGAGCGGGGCGGCGTAGTAATAGCCTTGCGCGCGCGTGCAGCCGAGCGCGGTCAGCGTTTGCGACAGCTCCAGCGTCTCGACGCCCTCGGCAGTGGTCCGAAGCCCCAGCGCCTGGGCAAGCGACAATATCGCGCGGACGATCGCCACCTTGTCGCGGTCTCCCAGCATACCGGTCACGAAACTCTGGTCGATCTTCAGCACGTCGATCGGCAGCCGCTGCAGATAGGCGAGATTGGAATAGCCCGTACCGAAATCGTCGAGCGCGATCGTGGCGCCGATCGAGCGCACCGCTTCCATCGCCTTGGCCGCCCGGTCTGGATCGGCAACGATGGCGCTTTCCGTCAGCTCCAGCGCGACCCGCTCAGGCGCGACATTGTGCGCACGCACCGATTGGGCCAGCATCGCCGGCACATCGTCGCGCGCGACCTGGATCGCGGAGACATTGACGGCCATGGTGACAGGAATCGATTTGCCCGCCATCCGGTCCCAGGTGCCGAGCGTGCGCATCGCCTCGTCGAGCGCCCAGCGGCCGAGCGGCAGGATCAGGCCCGATTCCTCGGCGACGGGAATGAAGGTCGAAGGCGGGATGTCGACGCCGTCCTCGCGCCAGCGCGCCAGCGCCTCGAAACCGCACACCCGGCCGGTGCCCAGTTCGATGACGGGTTGATAGGCAAGCGTCAGCCGCTCCGCCTCGATCGCGCGGCGAAGGCAGGTTTCGATCGTGAATTGCTGCCGGGCGATGTCGAGCGCCTGGGGCTGGTAGAGCTCCGTCGTGCCGCTCGCCTTGGCGCGCTTCAGCGCGAATTGGGCGCGGCGGATCAGTTCGTCGGCGGTGCAGTCACCGGCATGCACCGCACAGCCGACCGCGCAGCCGATCCGGATTTCGAGCTCGGACAGGCGGTACGGCGCCGCCAGCACGGCGCTGATCCGCTCCGCCACCGCCAGCACTTCGTCCGGACCGTCCTTCACGGTCGCGAACACGCCGAACTCGTTCCCGCCGGTCCGGGCGAGCACGTCGCCGGCGCGCATCGTCGACAGCAGTCGCCGCGCGACCGTGATCAGCAGCTCGTCGCCGACCACATCGCCGATCGATTCGTTGATGCGGCTGAACCGGGTCAGGTCGATCGCGAGCACCGCGATCCCGCCGGCTTTCGCCTGTTCCAGCACTGCCTCCAGCTGATCGCCGAACCCGGCCCGGTTCGGCAGTCCGGTCAGGCTGTCGCTGAACATTTCGAGCCGGAGGTTCTTTTCGGCCGCGCGCTCGGCGGTGCGGTCGAGCAAGGTCAGCAGGCAGCGGGTTCCGCGCGTCTGGATCGTGAACAGCCGCGCCGCACGCACGCTGTACTGGCGGCCCGAAATCAGATCGCCGTCGACCCATTCCAGATCGAGGATCGTCTCTTCGCCCCGCAGAAACTCGGCGAGCGCTTCGCGGAAGTCGCAACGGTCCAGCAGCGAATCGTCGGCAGTCCCCAGGCGCCTGAACTCTGTATTGCCATCGATCAGCTGAAGGCCGTCGCCGCCGATTCCGACCACGGCCCCTGCAAGCGGGAGCGCTTCGAGGAACGGCCGCCGAAGCTGCTCTGCCTGGTGCGCGAGGATGACCGGATTCAGCGTGGCGGCATCGCGCCGCCCGCGGTCCTGTTTGACTGTCGCCGACCCACCCATCGCCTCCGCCCCTAGAAGAGCGATGGTTAAGGGCGCCTAAACCGCTCTGCAGCGCATTACCCGAAGCGGTTGTCGCGCGGAAAGCCGATCGGCGCCATCCGGCCGGCGGCGCCGCGCGCGCTGCGCCATGGCGACAGGTCCGCTTCGCTGCGCGTGCGGCCGCTGCCGCCGCCCATCGACCAGCTGAGACCATCGGCGAAACTGAGCGCGATCGCATCGGACAAGCCGCCGTCGCGATAGCGCTGCAGCGTCACGCCCTGGCCGCGGCTCATTTCGGGCAGCTCCGACAGCGGAAACAGCACCATCTTCCGGTTGTCGCCCACGACCGCGACATAATCCGCCTCGTCAGGCACGCGCCGGACGATCTTCAGCTTCGCGCCCGGGCGGAGGTTGACCAACTGCTTGCCCTTGCGGGTCTCCGCAATCGCATCCTCGACCTTGGCAAGGAACCCACGCCCGTCCGAAGACGCCAGCAGCAGCTTGCCGGCGCCGGCCGCGAAACAGGCGGCGACGCCCACCTGCCCGTCCAGGTCGATCATCAGCCCGATCGGTTCGCCGAACCCGCGCCCGCCCGGCAATTTGTCGCCCGCGAGCGTGTAGAAGCGTCCGTTTTCCGCCGCGATCAGGATCTTGTCCGTGGTCTGGGCATGGAATGCGAACGCCGGGCCGTCGCCCTCCTTGAACTTCATCGTCTCGGCAGAGGCAAGGTCGGCGTGACCCTTCAGCGCCCGGATCCAGCCGCGCTGCGACAGCACGACGGTGATCGGCTCCTTGTCGATCATCGCCTCCCGCGCATATTCGCGCGCCGGGCCCGCTTCCTCGATCGTCGTGCGCCGCTTGCCGAGCGCCGTGTCGGGACCGTAGCGCTCCTTCAGCACGGCAAGATCGCGCTTCATCCGCGTTCTTTGCCGCGCCGGGCTCGCCAGCAAGGCGGTGAGGCTCTCGCGCTCATCCTCCAGCTTCGCACGCTCGCCCTTGATTTCCATTTCCTCGAGCCGCCTCAGTGAGCGCAGCCGCATGTTGAGGATCGCTTCGGCCTGCCGGTCGGACAGCGAGAATTCCGCCATCAGCACCGGCTTCGGCTCGTCCTCGGTGCGGATGATCGCGATCACCCGGTCGAGGTTCAGATAGGCGACCAGATAGCCGTCGAGCAGCTCGATCCGGTCGCCGATCTTCGCCAGCCGATGCTCGGACCGGCGGCGCAGCACCTCGAATTGGTGATGCAGCCAGCCTTCCAGCACGGCTTTCAGCCCCAGCACGCGCGGCGTGCGGTGCGCGTCGAGCACGTTCATGTTCAGCGGCACGCGCACTTCCAGGCCCGACATGCGGAACAGGCTGTCCATCAGCATGTCCGGATCGACGGTGCGGCTGCGCGGCTCCAGCACGATCCGCACCTCGGCGTCGGATTCGTCGCGCACGTCCTCAAGGATCGGCAGCTTCTTGTCGTTGATGAGCGCCGCGATCTCCTCGATCAGCTTACCCTTCTGCACGCCGTAGGGGATCTCGGTCACCACCGCGACCCAGGTGCCGCGGCCGGTATCCTCCTTCGTCCAGCGCGCGCGCACCCGGAACGTGCCGCGCCCGGTCGCGTAAGCTTCCGCGATGGCGCCGGGGCCGTCGACGATGATGCCGCCGGTCGGGAAATCGGGGCCCTTCACATGTTCCAGCAGCTGTGCCGGCTCGGCGTTCGGCTGGTCGATCAGCAGCATCGCCGCGTCGATCAGCTCGGCGGCATTGTGCGGCGGGATCGACGTCGCCATGCCCACCGCGATCCCGCTGGCGCCGTTGGCGAGCAGGTTCGGGAACAGGCCGGGCATGATCTCCGGCTCTTCCTCCTCGCCATTATAGGTCGGGCGGAAATCGACCGTGCCTTCGTCGAGGCCGGCCATCAGGTCGATCGCGACCTGGGTCAGCCGCGCCTCGGTGTAGCGATAGGCTGCCGCGTTATCGCCGTCGATGTTGCCGAAATTGCCCTGCCCGTCGACCAGCGGATAGCGCAGCGCGAACGTCTGCGCGAGCCGGACCATCGCGTCATAAACAGACTGGTCGCCATGGGGATGGTACTTACCGATTACGTCGCCGACGACGCGCGCGCATTTCTTGTACCCCGCCGCCGGATCGAGCCGCAGCAGCCGCATCGCCCAGAGCAGCCGCCGATGGACGGGCTTCAACCCGTCGCGCAGGTCCGGCAGCGAACGCGCGGTGATCGTGGACAGGGCATAAACGAGATAACGCTCGGAAAGCGCACTATCGAACGGGGCGTCGGCAATGGCGTCAAACGGATCGGCGAGGTCGGTCATTTCTTCCCGATAGCAAGTCGGGCGCACGCGGCAAAAGCGAATGCGCTCGATTTGCTGTGGATGGCCGTCCTCAGTTGACCTTTGCGCTGTCCATCACGCTTTCAGCTGCCGCAAGGTGCGCACCGAAATAATGCAGCGCGGTCGCGACATAGGTGATCATGTACAGCTTGCCGCCGACAATCGCACCTCGCGCTTCGCCCCTCCGCGTGATTTCCTCGTCCGGCTTGGTGAATCGAAAGGTGAACCGAAAACCTTTGTGGCCGGCAAAGTCGGCCGGCTCCATCGCTTCAACTGCAAAGTCTGGCGATCCCGTCAGAATCCGCACCGTCTGTTCGTACATCTGGGCAACATCGGTCGGCAGCATCGCGCCGTTGAATTTGGGGAGCGGCTTGTCCTTCTTGTTCCGTTCCTTCGCGATCGGCTCGCCACTGGCGATACCGCCCAGAAAATCGATGCTGTTGAGGATCGGCCCGTCGTAGCTCCACGACTCCCCTTTTTTGGACAGGCGGGTTGAAGACCTGTTCCAACCGTCGCCCGGCACGACCGTCAGGCTGCTCTTGGCAACGGCGACCCGCTGCGTGGCGGGCAGCAGCTTCCAGCCCGCGCTGAGCGGCGAGGCGGAGACGGCAAGCGCGATGCCCAGACTGATAACGAGCTTCTTCATCACGATCCCCCAATCATCGTCAGCATCGCCTTGTCCGATGCGTCCGGATTCCGTTGCAGATATTCCGCAATAGCCGCCTTCGCGCCGGTCACGTCGCCGGCGCGAGCCAGCGCAAGCCCCAGCCCGCGCCACACGGTAGCCGGCGCATCGGATTGCGTCGCAGCTTCGCGATAGAAGGCAGCCGCCCGTTCGAAATCGCCGGACTGGCCACGATAGCGATAAAGCTCGCCGCGTGCGTAGAGCAGTTGCCCGTTCCAGCCGTCCCGCGCCAGGTTCGATAGCAGGTATTCGCTGGTCCCGAAGTCGTTGAGCTTGATCTGGTCTTCGATCAGCAACGGCCAGATCGGCGCCAGGGCGGTCCTGTAGTCCGCCACTCCGTCAAAAGCCTTGTCCGATGGTGCCGCCTCGGCCGCCGCGCGAAGATAGGTCATCCGCTCGACATCCATCGGGTGCGTCGAAAACGGCCCGCGATAGGCGTCTTTCTTGCTCCTGATCCCCAAAGCCGCCGCGCGGGCGTCCTCTTCCTCGCGGTTGTGCGCCCAAAAATCGCTTGCGGCCATGGTACGATAGCCGCCTCGCCCCATCAGAGCGAGACCGCCCAGATCGGCTTCCCGCTCCTGATCGCGATTAAAGCTTGCGACCGACGCGCCAAACAGCGGGTAGAAATTGGCTCCCGCGCCGGCGCCGATCGAGAGCACTGTCAGCCAGGCAGCCCAGCCGCTTGCGTTTCGGGCGGCCTTCCATTGGTTCAATGTGTGGCGCTTCTCGAAATGCGTGAATTCATGTCCCAGAACGGCAGCCAACTCCGCCTCGTCGCGAAGGCGCAGCAGGAGGCCCGACCAAATGACGGTCATGCCATTGGGCGACATGAAGGCGTTGGCGGCCGGATTCCGGACGAGATAGAGCCGCAGGTTCGCGCATGCGTCGGCGGTCGTCACCCGACAAAGCACGGATCGCAGATACGCGTTGACACCGGGATCCCGGATCAAGAGTTTCGAATCCTGAAGCTTCCGCTCCGCCTCGGCCTGCTCGGCCCACAAACCCTGTTCGTCGACGCCGATAGGCTGGTAGCCGGCGGCGGAAGGCGATCCGACCGGCTTCGGGTCCACAGCCGCAGCCTGGATTGACGACAGCAGCGCACCTGCGGCAGCGAACACGCCCAGAGGGCGCATCATTTTCATTTTCCGCCGCCGACCGTCAGGATGACGTTGCCCGGCTGCGGGAAGTCCTCCATCAGCTGAGCGACGCGCTTGGCTGCGCCATCCGGCTCGCGCACGTCGCCGCCCATGCGGAAATCCGCGTTGATCCAGACCAGGTCGCCCGTCTTCAGATCAACCAGACCCGCATAGCCGATATGAACGCCGGACTGGACGCCTACACCGGCACCGGCCGCGAACAGCTGCAGCAGCTTGCGTCCGGTCGAGCCGAAAGCATCTTCGGTATAGATGAACAGGCCATAGTCGCCGCCGCCAAGTTCTCCCAGCCGCGATACCCCTGAACCCAGCGTGTATTCGAAGCCGGTAATCTTTGTCGGCAGACGATTGCCCTTGAACAGCCGATGCTGCAGCACCGTCAGCGCCACTCCCTTGAACAGCGCCCGATAGTCGGCCAGCACGGACGCGTTGTCGCCTACAAGCTCGGGCATGAAGACGACTTCGCTCGACCCGCCCGGCTTTGCCGCGACCAATGCCTCGCCGAGCAACTTGCGCGCACTCGCCGTCCATTCAGCATTCGGCGTCACGACGCCGCCGGCCGATTGGGACCCGACCTTCACATCGGGCCGAAAGACCAGGATTTTAACCGCCTTGCCGACCGGCATCGAAAAGCCCGGCTTCACTGCGGCCTTTTCCTGCGCGAGCGCAGGCGCAGCGACCAACGCGCAGGCGATCGCCAGCGCACGCACCACTTTCATGGAATCCCCCGTTTTATTCCCCCGTTCGCGGCCAATCTAAGCGCGGTTCTTAACGTACGGCAAGATGGATTCCGCTCCGGTCTGGAGCAGCTTAAAGGCTAATGGGCAGCGGCGCCTCCCGCCACCGCCACCCCGTTTCTCAGCGGCCGCGGAGCGTGTTCAGCAGCGCGACGCCGACGACGCCGGCCAGGGTTGCGGTTGCCCAGCGGTGTTCCTTCGCGAACGCCTTCGCCTTGCCGACCAGATCGTTGTTGCCGATCGCGTTTTTCAGCGAATCCATGCTGCTCGCGCTGCGGGTGCTGCTGTTGTCGTTCTGCGGTTGAGCGGCGGTTGCCATTTGAACGTCTCCTTTATTCACCTCTTTCAACGCGCAGGCCTGCCCGCGTGTCCCGAAAGGAAAATCAACGCGCCGCGGTTGTGGACCGTTCGGCCCTTGGGCTTGCGGGCAGCGCCGGCTTGATTCACAGCTTCGTCCGAGATGAACTTCATCACGTCCGAGCCGCGCCTGGCACTGGGGGTCCGGCGCTCGATCCTGGGGCAGCCGTGGCACTGGCGCGGGATGCCGGCCGACGATCTCGACGCGAGCTTCGCGCCCGATGATCTGGTCACGCGGCTGCTGCTGACGCGCGGCTGCCCGCGCGATGCGATCGAGGCGCACCGCGCGCCGACGATCCGCGGCTTCATGCCCGATCCGTCGATCTTCCGCGACATGGACAGGGCCGCCGAACGATTGGCCGATGCGGTCGAGGCTGGCGAGCCGGTCACCATCTTCGGCGACTACGACGTCGATGGCGCGACTTCTGCCGCGCTGCTGATCCGCCTCCTGCGCGCACTCGGCCTGGCGCCCGCCGCCTATATTCCCGACCGGCTGATGGAGGGCTATGGTCCCTCAGGCGAAGCGCTGGTGCGGATCGCGAGCGGCGGCACTCGGCTGATCGTCACTGTCGATTGCGGCGCGCAGGCATTCGAGGCGCTCGCGATGGCACGCGAAGCGCAAGCCGACGTGATCGTCGTCGACCACCACAAATGCGCGGCCGAGCTGCCCGTCGCCTTCGCGCTGGTGAACCCGAACCGGCTCGACGAAGGCGACGGCGCCGCGCACGGCCATCTGGCGGCGGTTGGTGTCGCTTTCCTGCTTGGCGCGGCGTTGCTTAGGACGCTCCGCACGCGCGGCTTCTTCGCCGCGCGGCCGGAGCCGAAGCTGATCGAGCTGCTCGACCTGGTCGCGCTCGGCACCGTCGCCGACGTCGCCCAGCTCCGCGGCCTCAATCGCGCGTTCGTGGCGCAGGGGCTGAAGGTCATGGCCGGGCGCCGCAACATCGGCCTGGCCGCGCTCGCCGAAGCTGCAAGGCTGACGCGGGCGCCGCTGTGCCACGATCTCGGCTTCGCGCTCGGCCCCCGGATCAATGCCGGCGGCCGCGTCGGCAAGTCCGATCTGGGCGTCCGTCTGCTGACCACCGAAGATGCCGATGAAGCGCGCGCGATCGCCGCCGAGCTGGACGCGCTGAACGAGGAGCGCCGCGCGATCGAGGCGGAAGTCCAGGAGGCAGCGGAGACCGCCTGCCGCGCGGCCGGCTACGCTTCCGTCCACATTGCCGCCGGACATGGCTGGCATCCGGGCGTGATAGGGATCGTCGCGGGCCGGCTGAAGGAAAAGCTCGGGCGGCCGGCGATCGTGATCGGCATCGACGAAACCGGCACCGGAAAAGGCTCCGGCCGCTCTATTCCGGGCGTCGACCTGGGCGCGGCGGTGCTGGCCGCGAAGGATCACGGCCTGCTCGTCGCCGGCGGCGGCCACGCAATGGCGGCGGGCCTGACGGTCGCCGCCAACCGGATCGAGCCGTTCCGCGCGTTCCTGGAGGAGCGGCTTGCCGACGACGTCGCCCGCGCCGCTTCTGCCCGCGCGCTGCAGCTCGACGCGTCGCTTGCGCCGCGCGGCGTAACGGCGGAGCTGGTCGACGCGTTCGACCTGGCCGGCCCTTACGGTATGGGCTGGGCCGCACCGCGCATCGCGGCCGGTCCTGTGCGCGTCGTCAAGGCCGACGTGGTCGGCAAAGGACATGTTCGAGCAATCCTCTCCGGCAACGACGCCGCCAGCCTGAAGGCGGTCGCGTTCCGCGCGGCCGACGGCGAGCTTGGCCAGGCACTGCTGGGCGCGCCGGGTGACCGCAGGCTGTGGGTCGCCGGCCGCCCGAAGGTCGACGAATGGGGCTCGCGCCGCACCGCCGAACTCCACCTCGACGACGCCGCCTGGTGCGATTGAGGAAGCGCAGATGTTCAGCCACGTCACGCTCGGCAGGAACGATCTCAACCGCGCCCGCCGCTTCTACGCGCCGGTGATGGCCGCGCTCGGCCTGAGCGAGCCGTTTCAGGCGCCGAACCTGATCGTCTATGGCGACATGACCAGCCCGAAGCTCTTCATCGTCACGCCGTTCGATGGCGGCGAGGCGACGGTCGGCAACGGCACCCATGTCGCCTTGCTCGCCGCCTCCCGCGCGATCGTCGACGCATTCCATTCAGCAGCGCTGGCGAACGGCGGCAGCGACGAAGGCGCGGCCGGCCTTCGTCCGCACTACCACCCAATTATTATGGCGCCTATGTCCGCGATCCGGACGGCAACAAGCTCCAGGCGGTCTGCCACAGCCGCCGGGGCTGAGCGGCTTGACCGGCGCACGGCGATTCAATAGGGCGCGCGGACCACGCTTTACGGCCCCTTCGTCTAGCGGTCAGGACGCGGCCCTTTCACGGCTGAAACACGGGTTCGATTCCCGTAGGGGTCACCATCCGATGACTTAGTCAGCGCGGGCGGTTCCTTTGCTTGTGCGCTGGTTCATAGTCGCGCTCCCGTCGACAAGCGAAAATGTTCGCCTATGGTTGCGGGGATGACCAAATACGCGGCGTTCATCAGCTATAGCCATGCGGACCAGGTCGCCGCGCGGTGGCTGCACCAGGCGCTGGAAACCTACCGGCTTCCGCGCGCGCTGATCGGCACGCCGTCGGAATTCGGTCCCGTCCCCCGCCGCCTGCCGCCCGTGTTCCGCGACCGCGACGAGCTGCCGGCGAGCGGCGATCTGGGCGAGAAGCTGCGCAACGCCCTGGCCGACTCGCGTTTCCAGATCGTTCTGTGCAGTCCGCGCGCCGCCCAGTCGAAATGGGTGAACGAGGAAATCCTCACCTTCAAGCGCATCCATGGCGAGGCACGGACGCTGGCGGTGATCCTCTCCGGCGAGCCCTATGCCGGCGGCGACACCGAGTGCTTCCCGCCGGCGCTGCGCTTTCATCTGGCGCCGGACGGGTCGCTGTCCGACGTTCCAGCGGAACCGATCGCGGCGGATCTGCGCGCGGGCAAGGACGGCAAGCGCCTCGCGCTGCTGAAGCTTGTCGCAGGCATCGCCGACGTCAGGCTGGATTCGCTGGTCAGGCGCGATGCGGCGCGGCGCCAGCGCCGGCTGATGTGGATCACCGGCGCGTCGCTGTTCATCATGATGCTGACCATCGGCCTTGCGATCTATGCCGAGAGCCAGCGGCGGGTGGCGGTGCAGCAGCAATTGCTTGCCAATCGCAGCCTCGATTTCCTGATCGGCACGTTCGAGATCGCCAATCCGGCGACCGAGAACCCCCGTACCATCACTGCGCTCACCATCCTGAACCGCGCCAGCCGCCGCGCCGGCGTCGAGCTGAAGGGCGAACCGGCGGTCAGCGCACGGCTGTTGAGGGCAACGGGGGAAATCTACTTCAACCTGGGCCTCCCCCGCGAAGCCGAACGCGATTTGAAGTCCGCTCTCGCCCGCGAACCCGAACAGGGCGAGGAGCGCGCGCGCACGCTGCTGAAGCTCGCGACGATCGCGTATAAGCGCGGCGACCTCGACGAGACGCGCAGGCGGATCGATGCCGCGGCAACGTCCTATTCCAAGCGCGCCTCCTATGCGCCCGAGCTCGATGCCGAGGTGCTGGAGCAGCGCGGCATGGCCGAGATCCTCGACGGCAACTACGCCGCATCGGCGCAACTGCTGGGCGCGGCGGCGGAGCGTTACAGCCAGCTGCCCGGCGACCATACCGTCGAGCTCGGCCGGATCTGGATGAACCATGCCCAGTCGCTGGTCCGGCTGAAGCGCTTCGACGAGGCCGATCGCCTGTTCGCGCGCGCCCTGGCCCGATATTCGGCGGCGTTCGGCACCGATCATCTGCTCACCGCAACCGCCTATCAGAACCGGGCACTTGCGGATTTCGAACGGGGCGAGACCGCGCGCGCATCGGCGGGGATCAGGCGGGCAGTCGCGATCTACGACCATGTTCTTGAAGGCGACCATCCGACGATCGGCGCGGCCTTGATTCTGATGGGGCGGATCCGCACGGCACGCGGCGATATCGACGGCGCGCTGGCGGCGCTCGATCGGGCGCGCGGGCTTTACGCGCGGCTCTATGGCCCCAGAAACCCGGCGGTCGGCGATGTCGACTTCTACGCGGCGGAGGCGGAAGCGAAGAAAGGCGCGACGGATGCGGCGCTGGCACGGCTCGCGCGGACCAAGGCCATCTACGACGCCAATTACGGGCCGGTCGATCCGGACCAGGTGGAGCTGCTGACCCTGCGGTCGCGCATCCTTGCCGCCGCGGGGCGAACGGCCCAGGCGGGGCGCGACTGTCAGGCTGCGTCCGCCATTCAGCGCAAGCTGCAACCACCCGGCCCGAAGCTGACCGCTGCCGATTGCAGCGTCGAAATCGCCGGCCGGTAGGTCGACTCCATCCTATCCCGAATAGTGAATTAAGTGTAAAAGACCCCTTCAAGTAAGGGGGTTTCGTATCATGCGCGCAACGACAGTTGGTCGAACCTCTCGGCGCGGCCTGGGAGGTTTTTGTCTTCCGATTCTGACACTAACGGCGCTTTGGGCAACATCGGCCGGTGCGGCCGTGACCGAATCGGTCTCTATCCAGAATCATTATGGCTATGCCGTTGGTCCTCAAGCGGCCGCAACACCCATACCGGGAGGGTCGAACGAGACCTTCTATGTCGCCTCGCAACTGCCCGGCCTGCAATCCGAGACGGGCGTGAACTACACCGCCACTGCCGACAGAACCGGCTTCTTCTTCCTGCACGACAATTATTGCGTGGGGTCGTGCAACACCTACAGCCAGACGGTCATCACCTTCACGTTGCACAACGACGGCGATTCTCCGGTCAATCTCCGGTTCGATTCGCAGATCACGCCGGGCCATATCGCACGGATTCTCGGCAACGAGGCGATGAACGGTTCGTTCGACTTCCGCGTGACCCAAAGCACGCCTGTCTCGTCGTTCGAGGACGCCGCTACGGCACCGCTGACGCTCTATAGCGCCACGGGCGGCGTGAACTCCGACGGCATCTTCCTTTCGACCGGCGATCTGGCGTTCAACGGCCTGACCGAGACCAACGACCCGGACGGCCGCTGGGAGGTTCTGGACTGGGGCACGACCAATCTGAACCTGGAGCTTGCGACGCTCGGGAGCGGACAGACGACGCAAGTGACCTATATCGCCACGTACAACACGCTCGCGACCGCCGAATGCGCGAGCGTTCTTTCCTGCCAAGGCCTGCAGGTGGTGTTCGGCGATCCGCGTAACAACGGCGGCGTCAATTTGCGCACGGACGCATCCAATCTCGACGACGCGCTGTATCCGGTGATCGGCAGGGTCTATGATCCGCACTTCGTCACCGCGCAGATCGTGTCTGCCGATACGCCGCTGCCGGGCCAGCCCGGCGCGCCGCCACCGACCAACTATGGCCCACTGTTCGATCCGCGCGTGATCGGCGTTCCGGAGCCGGGGACCTGGGCGATGATGTTCGGCGGGTTCGGGCTTATCGGCGCGTCGCTGCGGCGGCGGAAGGCGCGGCTGGCCATCGTTTAGACAAAGGCGCGGTCATCATTCGGCGACAGCCTCGGCAGCATGCAGCAGCGTGGTGCCGGGGCGCCGGCGCAGCGCATAAAGCGGATATTGGCCAAAGCCCTTGGGCAGGTCGATCTTGCCGACATAGGTCGCACTGAACCGGTCGGACGAGGTGTTTGCCAGCACGGCGGCAAGCGGCTCGCTGGCATAGACGCTGCCCGGCGGAGTCAGCGCCTCCACCCGTGCCGCGCGCGAAATCTCGGTTCCGTAGAAGGTCTCGCGGTTCGTGATCGGATCGCTACCGAAATAGACCGGCCCGAAATGAAGGCTGACGCGCATCTGCGTCGGGCGGTCGCGCCCCAGCCCCTCCGGCGCGATGCCGAGCAGCGCCGCCTGCAAGGCGAGGCCCGCGTCGGCCGCCGCTTCAGCCGAATCGAACACCGCGAACACCGCGTCGCCCCAGCTGTTCGCGAAATCGAGCGTATCGCTGTAGCGGGCGAGCACCTCGCCTGCAGTCGCCATCACCCGCGACCAGAAGTGCGGCAACCTGTCCTCGGTGATCCGCGTGAAGCCGGGAAAGTCCGCGAACATGAACGCCTTCAGGCAGCGGTCCGGCGGCGCGACCTCTCCCCCGCTATAGGCGATCGAACGGTCGAGCCCGTCGGCAGACACGACGAAGGTGGTGCCGCCGGTCGACCGCCATGCCTCCACGTCATGCCCGGTCCCGGCCGGGCCGCCCTTGGCCTTGCCGTCCCAGATCGCCAGCTGGACCGCGCGAGTACAGAGATGCGAGGCGCGGAGCCGCGCCATCCCCATGGCCACGGTCGCGCCATAGCCGAACTGGGCCGGATCATGCACGTAATTGGCAAGGGTTGCGAAGCTGATCCCCGCCGCCTGCTCGCGAACCGCGTAGTAGCGCTTCAGCCACTGGTTGCCGGCCGGCAAGACCGAACTTGCGATGAAATCGTCCTCGCGGAACGGGAAGACCAGGTTGAGCGTGGCGCCCCGCGCCAGCAGGCGTTCGGCAATGACGATATCGGCGCCCGCCGCCAATGCGCCATAGCCGAATCCGATGTTCAGCGCCTCCAGCTGCGCGTCGATTGCCGCCGCGAGCGGCGCTTCGGTCGCGGGATCTGCCCGGAAGATATGGCCGGTGAAGGTGGCGACCGCCGGCGGCGTCAGCCGGCTGATCAGCGGGCGCAGCTGATGCCCGCCCGCGCAGTGCCGGGCCAGAAGCTCGAACTGCCGCAGCGTCGTCGACCGCGCGCCGACATTGGCGCCCGGCAGGCCGAGCGCCAGCTCGATTGCTTCCATCGCTTCGGCTTCGCGGCCGAGGATGGCGAGCGCTTCGGCCTTGGTGGCGGCGCCGTAATAGTCGGCGGGGGACGCAACCGACGGCGCGCTCAGCGCCGCTTCCGCGAAAACGCAGGCCCTCTCCTCGTCGCCGGCGAGCAGGTTCAGGGTCGCCGCGTTGATCGCCGGAAACGGGTCCTGGCTACGCCGGTACGCCTCCGCATAGGCTTCGGCAGCCTGTTTCAGGCCCGAATAGGTCGCGCCGTTCTGAAGCGCCTGGTCCTTCAGCAATCGGGCGCCGAGCGACTGGCTGTCGACGTCGCCGGCCGTCGCGAGGCCGCTCTGCTGATACAGCCGCATCGCCTGCTCGGCCTCGCCCATCCGCGCCATCGCCAGCACTGCGATATAGGAAAGCTCGGCCGAGCTGCCGCTGCCTCCATCCTGCCGTGCCAGGTCGTAGGCGGACAGCAGGTCACCGCGCCCGATCGCCGCACGGGCGCGCTCGAGCAACGATGGCTGCGCCCAGACCGTCACCGATTGAGACATCCGGCGCGGTATCGGCCGCGGCCGCCGCAGCCCATATGGTTGCGATCACATCGGCAAGGCGTGCAGAAGCATCGTTGCATCGAATCATTGTTAGCGCCCCGATCGGCAATTGAACATGGAGCGGGGAAGCGGCATGTCCCGCGCTGAAACGGGGGTGCGCCTTCAAGAGAAAGCGACTTGTTGCCTCATTCCGGTCTGAGCCGCCGCGACCTGATGCGCGGTGCCGCCCTCGCCGGCGGCAGTGCCGCCATGTTCGCCCGTTTTTCCTCGCGACCTCGTCGCACTCGGCCGCAATCCCCATCCGCGCGCGCCGGAACGCTCGATCGACGTCCACCTGACCGGCTGGGGCGCCCGATCCACCTGCACGGCCATTTCCTCGAGCCTGTGACGGGCCATGGCGATCGCGCCCCGGGCAAGCACACGGTGATCGTCCAACCGGGCGGCACAATCTCGTTCGACCTGACCGCGGATGCGGTCGGCGACTGGGCATTCCACTGCCACCTGCTCTATCACATGGAAGCGGGCATGATGCGCGTCGTGAGCGTCCGCCCGCGCGAGGGCCAGGCGTGATGCGGCCTGCCATGCCGGCCGTCGTCGCTGCGGCGTTCGCGCTCGCGGCGCCCGCCGCCGCACAGGACCTTTCGATGCACGGCCAGCACAGCGGACACGAGATGCCTGCGATTCCGTCCGGCCGCGATGCGCCTGCCGCAGCCGCGCCGGCGCCGCCCACCGATCACTGCGCCGATCGCTTCTACGCGACTGCAGACATGGACCGCGCCCGCCACAGGGTGATGACGGAAATGGGCGGGCGGAGCTTCTACCAGGTGATGTTCAACCTTGCCGAATATCAGGCGCGCAAAGGCGACGACGACTATCGCTGGGACGGAAGCCTGGTTCGGCGGCGATATCGACCGGCTCGCGCCCAAGACCGAGGGTGAAGGCGAATTCGAGAGCGGGGTCGAAAGCGCCGAGATCCAGGCGCTCTACAGCCGCGCGGTCGGGCCGTATTTCAACTGCGACCAGCGCATCACCCAGCGGCTGCTCCTGCAGCCGCATCGAACTCGACTTCGCCGCCCAGGACCTGCCGGCAAACCGGATCGGCGCGGGGCTTTCCCAACGCCGAGCTCGGCCTGCGCTTCCGCTACGAAATCGCCCGCGAGTTTGCGCCCCATATCGGCGCCTCCTAGGACCGAAAGCCCGGCCACACCGTCCGCCTCGCCCGATCCGCAGGGGAGGACGCATCGGCCACGAATCTCGTACTGGGCTCCAGAATCTGGTTCGAAACCACCCGCAAGCGCTCAGCTTATCTAAGCATGGTGACCCCTACGGGAGGGGTTTCCAAGGTCCAGAAACGGCGGAAAACCGAGGATAATTCTTTCCTCAGAAACCACTGCTGTACCACGCTGCTGTACCAGTTGGGCACGCAACGAGATCGTTGAAGCACGCTAATGTGGGCGGATCAACTTGTTTTCGAGCGCGGCGGTGCTCCCATCGCAGGCGCTATCCGCCACTTTTCTTCATAAGAATAATGCCTTCTCTGACCTGGCGTGAGATTGGTCTCTCGCTGAGGCTCAATGCAGGTTCAGTCCGATCGGCGCTCGCGTGGCCGCTGTTCTATGCGGCGCCGCTCGGACGCTCGAAGCTATTGACCACGAGGGCACCGACACATCGGTAGAGCGACTTCTATTCCGCGGCTTTATGCCGGGACGCGAAGAATTATTTATGCTCGGCTTGCTCCTAGCCCTGTTCGCGTGGGCTTCCGGAGAGAATAGGCCTGTCGCCGGTGAATTACTGGGCGCTGCTGAGTTGACGCTCAAGCGAGGCAACGCGGCGCGCCACCGAGGATGCCGAATCTATGAGCATTAGCGCCTATGACGATGGCTCGTTCGGGCACTCCCGTGCCATCAGTTCCCGCTCGAATCACATGGCTAATTCAAAAAG
>NZ_DASTXI010000055.1:0-3040 GCF_035758555.1 Sphingomonas sp.
GCCGCGGCCAGGCGCTGCTCGACAATGCCGCACGCCGCATGCGCGCGCTCACGGGTTATGATCGCGTGCTGCTGACCTACGGCGATCAGCGCGCGGAAAGCAGCCGCGGAAGCGTCGGTGCAGCCGCGACAGACGCCGACCTGCCGATGTTCATCGCCGACACCGATGGAACCGCGACGGACCTGTTCCCGCGCCATTCGAATGACCGTGCGCTCGAGGCCGCACTCTTGCGCGCGCCGGGCCCGCAGGCGATCGCCGCGCTGCGCGACGCAGGCATTCGCGCCTCCCTCCGCCTGCCGTTCGAGTCGGATAACGCGAAGGGCGAATTCCGCTGCGACAGCCGGACTCCGCGAGAGCCGAGCTTCGAGCTGCACGCCGCCGCCGAGCTGTTTGCCCAGATGTTCGCCATGCAGCTCAGGATGGACCGGCTGCGCTCCAGCTGAAAAATCGCTTGCACAGTCCGTAAGTGTGTGCTTACGGTTAGTAATGGCTAACGCTTCTCACGCCTTCGTCGCCCTGAGCGATCCGACTCGACGCGCGGTGTTCGAGAAGCTCGCCGGCGGGCCGCGTCCCGTGGGAGACATCGCGCGCGGCCTTCCGGTCAGCCGGCCCGCCGTTTCGCAGCATTTGAAGCTTCTCAAGGAAGCAGGCCTCGTGACCGACCGAAGCGAGGGCACGCGCCGAATCTATCAAATCGATCCGGCGGGCCTCGGCGCCATGCGCGCGTGGCTCGACCAGTTCTGGGAGAGTGCGCTCGCCGCTTTCGCGGCCGAGGTCGAGCGAGCCGAAAAGGAGCGGAAATGAACTTGCAGATTCAGCCAGCGCCGGTGCGCAAAAGCATTCGCGTCGGTGCGCCGGCCGATCGCGCGTTCGAGGTGTTCACGGCAGGGATCGGCCGCTGGTGGCCCAAGTCCCACAAGATCGGTCCGGCCGATCTGGACCGGCCGATCATCGAGCCGCGCGAGGGCGGCCGCTGGTACGAGCGCGACGTCGACGGGACCGAGTGCGAGATCGGCAAGGTGCTGGTCTGGGATCCGCCCGCGCGGCTGGTGCTCGCCTGGCAGCTCACGCCCGAATGGAAATTCGACCCCGAGCTGATCACCGAAGTCGAAGTGACGTTCACGCCCGAGGGCGACAGCACCCGGGTGGACCTTGAGCACCGTCATCTAGAACGCATGGGCGAAGGCGCTCCGGCCGTCCGCGAGGCGGTCGGCGGCCCTGGCGGATGGGGCGGCCTGCTCGAACTCTACGCACAAGTCACACAGCAATGATGGAAGGAGCAGGTCAGATGTCCGGAATCACTGTTCACGGAATTCCCGGGAGCCCGTTTCTGAGGAGCGTCGAGATCACGCTCAAGGAGAAGGATGTTCCCTATCACCTCCGCGCCATGTCGCCGGCCGACATGAAGACGCCGGAGCATCTCGAGCTTCACCCATTCGGCAGAATCCCGATGTTCGAGCAGGACGACTTCCGCCTCTACGAAACCCAGGCGATCATGCGCTACGTCGACGAATGCTTCCCGCATCCGCCGCTGACCCCCGGCACTCCGCGCCAGCGCGCGCGCATGAACCAGGTGATCGGGATCATCGAATGGTATTTCTTCCCCAAGGCCAGCGCTCCGATCGGATTCAACCGGATCATCGGTCCGCGCCTGCTCGGCCTGCCAGCCGATGAAGCGGTGATTGCCGAGGCGATGCCGATGGCCCGCACATGCGTTGCCGAGTTCGAGCGGCTGCTCGGCGACCAGGCCTATTTCACCGGCAACGGCGTCAGCCTCGCGGACATCATCCTCGCCGCGCAGCTGGACCTGCTCGGCGATTGCGCCGAGGGCCGCGAGCTGATCGACACCGCGCCGAAGCTCGGCGCGTGGCTCGACCGGATGCTTGCGCGGCCGAGCTTTGCCGCCACGCAACCGCCGGAAGTACTGAGGGAAGCGGCCTAGCCGCCGAGGAAGTCCCGGGCGCGGGAGAAGAAGCCTTTCGCGGCCGGGCACTCGTCACCGGTCTCGGTCGCGCGGAATTCCTCCAGCAGCTTCTTCTGCTTGGCCGACATTCGCGTCGGCGTCTCGACGAGAATCCGCGCGACGAGGTCGCCGCGGCCCCGCCCGTTGAGCACGCTCATTCCGGAGCCGCGGTGCCGCAGCTGTTCGCCCGACTGGATGCCCGGCGGAATCTTGAGGTCGACCTGGTGTCCGTCGATGCCGGGGAGGCTCATCGAGCCGCCGAGCGCGGCGGTGGTGAAAGTGATCGGGCATTCGGCGACCAGGGTTGTCCCTTCGCGCGCATAGATCGGGTGCCGCTTCATGTGGACGAAGAGGTAGAGGTCGCCGTTGGCGGCGCCGCGGACGCCGGCCTCGCCTTCGCCGGCGACGCGAATGCGCGTGCCGTCATCGACTCCGCCCGGGATTTTCACAGACAGCTTGCGCTGACCGACCGCGCGGCCTTCGCCGTGGCAATTGCCGCACGGATTGGTGATCACCTCGCCCGAGCCGCGGCAGTTGGGGCAGCCGCGCTCGACCATGAAGAAGCCCTGCTGGGTGCGGATCTTGCCCATTCCGCCGCAGGTCTGACAGCGGCTGGTGCAGCGATCCATGCCGGTGCAGCCGCGCCCGCCGCATGCCTCGCACGTGCCGAGCGATTCGACCGTGATGGTCTTCTCGACCCCGGTGAACGCTTCCTCGAGGGAAAGCTCGATGTCGTAGCGGAGGTCGGCGCCGCGCGCCGCATTCTGGCGAGCGCCTCGCGGGTCCATGAACTCGCCGAAGATGGTCGAGAAGATATCGGAGAAGCCGTTGAAGCCGGCTTCGCCGAACGGGTCCGCTCCGCCGCCATTCTGGAAGGCGGCATGGCCGAACCGGTCGTAGGCCGCGCGCTTTTGCGGGTCCTTGAGGATGTCGTACGCCTGGCTGATCGCCTTGAACCGCTCGGCGTGCTCGGAGCAGCCGTTGTGCCGGTCGGGATGGCATTCCTTGGCGAGCCGGCGGTAGGCCGACTTGATCACGGCGTCGTCCGCTCCGCGCGGCACGCCCAGCAGTTCGTAA
>NZ_DASTXI010000146.1:0-2375 GCF_035758555.1 Sphingomonas sp.
AATACAGCGGGATCCCCGCCTTCGCGGGGATGACGGAAGGATGGCGAACTACAGCGTCACGACGTTGGAACGCGTGTCGTCCGCTGCCGCTCCGTAGAGGCTCGCCATCGGCTCGTCGTCGACGACCTCGGTCGCGACCGCGCCGAAGCCGTTGAACTGCGTCCGCATCGCGCAGCCGTAGGCGCCGAGCATTCCGATCTCGATATAATCGCCGGGACCGATGTCGCCCGGCAGCTCGAACGGACCCGCCATGCGGTCGAGATCGTCGCAGGTCGGGCCGTAGAAGCTGAACTGCATCGGCCGCACGCGCGAACTACGGTCGCGGATCAGCCGCACCGGATAGCGCCAGCCGATGTGCGCGGCGTCGAACAAAGCGCCGTAAGCGCCGTCGTTGATGTAGAGCTCGTCGCCGCGGCGCTTCTCGACTCGAACGAGGACGCTCGCATATTCGGCGCACAGCGCCCGCCCGGGCTCGCACCACAGCTCGGCCGAATAGCTGATCGGCAGCGATTCGAACGTTTCGTGGATAACGGCGAAATAGGTCTCGAGCGGCGGCGGCTCCATTCCCGGATAGGAGGAGGGGAAGCCTCCGCCGACATCGACGATGTCGACCGTGACCGCCGCATCGACGATCGCGGTGCGGACGCGCGTCATGGCTTCGGCGAACGCGGCCGGAGTCATCGCCTGGCTGCCGACATGGAAGCAGATGCCGAGCGCGTCCGCCGCCTGGCGGGCGGCCATCAGAAGCGCGCTGACGTCGCGCGGATCGGCGCCGAACTTGGAGGCGAGGCTAAGCTTGGCATGGTCCGAGCTGACGCGGATGCGCACCAGCAGGTTGAGGTCGCTCGCCGGAACCCCGTCCTTCGAGGTGGCGCGGACGATCTTCTCCAGCTCCTCGACGGTGTCGAGGCTGAAGGTCCGCACGCCATGATCGAAATAAGCTTCGGCGATCGCTTCCTCGGCCTTCACCGGGTGCATGAAGCACAGCGTCGCCTCGGGGAGGACGTCGTGCACGAGCCGCACCTCGCCGATGGAGGCGACGTCGTAATGGGTGACGCCCGCTTCCCACAGCACGCGCAGCAGCTCGGGCGAAGGATTCGCCTTCACCGCGTAGAGCGACCGTCCGGGGAACTTCTCGACGAAGAATCGGGCGGCCCTGCGCGCGGCGTGCGGACGCAGGAGCGTGACCGGCTCAACGGGTCGAAGCTTGGCGATTTCGGCACCGCTTCGGGTGCCGGACGGGGCGGCAGCTAGCCCCAGCGCGCGATGGTGCTTGTGCAACTCAAGGGACCTCCAACGGGTACGTTCGACAGTGAGCTGCCTTGCGGTTGGAAGTCCCATGGGGCAGCGGGAGCGCGATATATGTGTGGGGGTCCCCCCTGTAAAGATTATTTGGTCCTGGACTGGGGATTTGCCCGCCGTATGTCGCTGATCTGCAACGGCTAATCGAAAGGGTGAAATATCAACCGCTTAGCAACAGAGGCCGAAGTGTCTCGCGATGACCTGGTCGAAGCGGCGGAGCGAATCCGCGGTCTGGTCGAGCAAACGCCGCTGATCGAAACGGAGATCGAAGGGACCCGCGTGTGGCTCAAATGCGAGTGCCTGCAGACCGGCGGCGCGTTCAAGCTGAGGGGCGCGACCAACCGCCTGCTCCAGCTCACTTCGGCGGAGCGCGGGCGCGGAGTCGTGGCTTTCTCCTCGGGCAATCATGCGCGCGGAGTGGCGATTGCCGCCCGGCGTCTCGGTATCCGCGCGATCATCGTCATGCCGTCGGACGCTCCGCAGGTGAAGATCGAGGGAACGCGCGGCGAGGGCGCCGAGATCATTTTCTACGATCGCCGCAGCGAGAGCCGCGAGGAGATCGCGGCGAAGATCTCCAGCGAGACGGGAGCGACGGTCGTTCCGAGCTTCGACGATCCGGCGATCGTTGCCGGGCAGGGCACGGTCGGGCTGGAGATATTGGAGCAGCTCGGCCGTTCGCCGAAGAGGATTGTCGTTCCGTGCGGCGGCGGCGGATTGGCGTCCGGAATAGCGTTGGCAGCGCCCGACGCGGAAATGGTCATCGTGGAGCCTGCAGGCTGGGACGACATGGCGCGTTCGCTCGAGTTCGGCGAGATCGTTCCGGTGGCCGCGGATGCACCTGCGACCTTCTGCGACGCGCTCCAGACGCCGCGCGTGTCGCCGATCACCTTCGGCATTCTGAGCGAGCGTGAGACGACGGCGCTATCCGTCACCGACGCCGAGACGGGGGAAGCGGTGCGGTTCGCGTGGGAGCGTCACGGGCTGACGGTGGAACCCGGCGGAGCCGTCGCCGTCGCCGCGTTGCTCGCAGGCAAGGTTGCGCCGCTGGAGGACACCGTCGTGGTGCTTTCGGG
>NZ_DASTXI010000112.1:0-5656 GCF_035758555.1 Sphingomonas sp.
GCAAGATGTCCAAGAGCCTGGGCAACGTCGTCGATCCACTGAAGGTGATGAGCGAAAGCGGCGCCGATATCCTGCGCATGTGGGTCGCCTCGACCGACTATTTCGAGGACGTGAAGATCGGCAAGGAAGTGCTGGCCGGCGCGTCCGACGCCTATCGGAAGCTCCGCAACACCTTCCGCTATCTGCTGGGCGCGCTCGATGGCTTCACGGACGCGGAGCGCACGACCGAGTTTCCGGAGCTGGAACGGTATATCCTGCACCGGCTGGCGGAACTGGACCGCGAGCTGAAGGACGCGGTGAACGCGTTCGAGTTCAACCGCTATGTCCGCCGGCTGAGCGAGTTCGCGAACGAGGACCTGTCCGCCTTCTTCTTCGATATCCGCAAGGACTGCCTCTATTGCGACGCGCCGTCGTCGCCGAAGCGGCGGGCGTATCGGACGGTGCTGGACGTGCTGTTCAACGCGCTGGTGCGCTGGATGGCGCCGATCATCCCGTTCACCGCCGAGGAAGTGTGGCAGACCCGTCTCTCGACTTCGCTCGAGATGAGCGGGCTGGAGTCGGTGCATTTCGCGGATTGGCCGGAGGTGGATGCGGGGTGGCTGGCCCCGTCGCTCGGGGCGAAGTGGGACGCGCTCCGCGGCCTGCGCGGCCAGGTGACCGAAGCGATCGAGCCGCTGCGGCGGGAAAAGGTGATCGGGTCGAGCCTGGAGGCCGAAGTGACGGTGCCCGAAACACCCGACGCCGATCTGGAGGAGCTGTTCATCGTGGCGAAGGTGTCGCCCGGCGATAGCATCGCGGTGACGCGAACCGAGCGCAACAAATGCGGCCGCTGCTGGCGGCATCTGCCGGAAGTGCCGGAGGATGGGGCGCTGTGTGCGCGGTGTGCGGAGGTTGTTCGTGACTGAGGCGAGCCGTACCCCTGCGCAAGCAGGGGTCCAACTCCTTGGGTGGTGCGCTCGGCGATATGGGCCCCTGCTTTCGCAGGGGCACGGGGAAGGGTTATGAACGCCACCCGCCGCCTTGGCCTTTCCATCGCGCTTGCGATCTTCATTCTCGACCAGCTGGTCAAATGGATCATGACGGGGCCGCTCGACCTGCTGACGGTCGGGACGGTCGAGCTGCTGCCGATCTTCCGCTTTCATTTCGTGCCCAATTACGGCGTGTCGATGGGCTTCCTGACCGCCGGGTCCGAGACGATGCGCTGGGCGCTGGTCGCGCTGACGGCGGCGATCGGAACCGGGGTGCTGGTGTGGCTGTGGCGGGAGCGGAACCGCTTCGACGTCGCGGCGCTGGGGCTGGTGCTGGGCGGCGCCGCCGGCAATATCCTGGACCGGGTGCGGTTCGGCTATGTGGTCGACTTTCTCGACCTGCACTTCGGCGACTTCCGCCCCTTTTTGGTCTTCAATGTCGCCGACGCTGCCATTACCATCGGCGTCCTGATCCTGCTCGGGCGCGCGCTGTTCACGCGCCAGGCAAACGAACCCGCGGAGAATGTGAATGCGTAGTGTGATTGTGCTGGGCGCAGCGGCGCTGACGCTTGCGGGCTGCACCGGCGGCGGGCTGGACCGCGCGCGGCCGGACGAATTCGCCGTCGCCCGCCGCGCGCCGCTGGTCGTGCCGCCGGACTTTGCGCTGGCCCCGCCGGCGCCGGGCGCGCCGCGGCCGCAGGAAGCGGACAGCTCGACCCAGGCGCTGGAAGCGATGTTCGGCGGCCCCGCCCCGCGCAGCGCGCCGGAGCAGGCGACGCTGGGCAATGCCGGCGCCGCCCGCGCGATGCCCGGCATCCGCTCCGAAGTCGGATCGCCCGAGACCAACGCGGTCGACAAGGGCGCCGTGACCCGCGACATCATCGCCGCGCCCGAAGGCGACGGCCAGGACGCGCGGGCGAGCACGACCGCGGTGACGCCGGCGCCCGCCGCGACGCCAACGCCGGAGCCGAGCCCGACGCCGCAATCCTGACCGTTCGCTTCGAGCGCAGTCGAGAAGCGTATCTCGACTTCGCTCGATACGAACGGAGTGATTGTTCTCGCTGCGCCTTAAGCCTGCAGCTCGACGTCCCAATACAGCCAGTCGCGCCAGGTTTCGTGCAGGTAATTGGGCGGGAAGGCGCGGCCATGATCCTGGAGCTGCCAGCTGGTCGGGCGGTAGGGCTGCTCGTGCAGCGACATATGCGCTTCGGCCGGCGTGCGGCCGCCCTTTTTCAGGTTGCAGGGCGCGCAGGCGGTCGAGACGTTTTCCCAGGTGGTGCGCCCGCCATAGGCGCGGGGAATGACGTGATCGAAGGTGAGATCGCGTGCCGTCCCGCAATATTGGCAGGTGAAGCGGTCGCGAAGGAAGAGATTGAACCGGGTGAAGGCGGGATATTGCGAAGGCCGCACATATTGCTTGAGCGCGATGACGGACGGCAGCTTCATCGCGCTGGTGGGACTTCGAACCTCTTTCTCGTAGGATTCGATGATGTCGACCCGGTCGAGGAACACTGCCTTGATCGCGGTCTGCCATGGCCAGAGGCTCAGCGGATAGTAGCTGAGCGGCGTGTAATCGGCGTTCAGCACCAATGCCGGGCAACTGTCCGGATGCCGGATCAGATCGGGATGGTACAAACGCCTCTCCCCTTCCCACTCGCCGAGGCTTGTGCCCCGAGAGGATGACGACGAAATGACATTTGCCCCGAGTCTCCGTCAACCCGATCCACGATTTTGTCCCTAGACTTATCCACAACACGTTTCGCGCCGAGCCCGACCGGCAGGCTGCACCTGGGCCATGCGATGAGCGCGGTGCTGTCGCACGACTTTGCGCGGGCGCGCGGCGGACGATTCCTGCTGCGCGTCGAGGACATCGATCCGGGCCGCGCGCGCGAGGAGCATATCGCCGGAATCGAAGCGGACCTGCGCTGGCTCGGGCTGCATTGGGACGAGCCGGCGGTGCGCCAGTCGCAGCGGCTGCCGCTCTATGCCGAGGCGCTGGAGCGGCTGAAGGACCAGGGTCTGGTCTATCCCTGTTTCTGCACCCGCGCCGATATCGCCCGCAGCGCGACGGCGCCGCACGGGCCGGAAGGGCCGCTGTATCCCGGCACCTGCCGCGGGCTGATCGCGCCCGACCTCGACCGGCCGCACGCCTGGCGGCTTGACGTGGCGAAGGCGACGGCGCTGGCCGGGCCGCTCACCTGGTGCGACGAACGCGCTGGGATCGTCGATGCGCGGCCCGAACTGCTGGGCGACGTGGTGCTGGCGCGCAAGGATGCGCCGGTCAGCTATCATCTGGCGGTGACGGTCGACGATGCGACGCAGGGCGTGACCGACGTGATCCGCGGCCAGGACCTGTTCCTCTCCACCCATGTCCACCGGCTGCTGCAGGCGCTGCTCGGCCTGCCGACGCCTGGCTATTGCCATCACAGGCTGCTGATCGGCCCCGACGGGGAGCGGCTCGCCAAGCGGCACGGCGCGCTGGCGCTGGCCGATCTGCGTGCGGAGGGCGTCGATCCGGAAAGCATCGTCGCGGCGTTCCGCCAAGGCCGCGCGCCGCTTGGATTCCGGCTGTCGGAGGACTAGATACCGGACATGACGCTGTTCCTCTGGCTCCTGATGATCGCCGCCGCGATCGCCGCGGTGGTGATGCTGATCCGCGGCGTCGTGACTTTCCTGAAGACGACCGAGGCCGACCTGAAATCGGGCAATGGCGGCCCCAGCGCGTCGGGACTGAAGCAGAACCGGATGATGATGGGCCGCATCTTCTTTCAGGCGCTGGCCGTGTTCATCGCCGCCCTGCTGATGCTGCTGGCGCGCTAGGGCGCTTGGTCAAGCTCAACAAGATCTACACCCGCACCGGGGACGCCGGGTCGACGGGACTGGTCGACGGATCGCGCGTGTCCAAGGCCGATGCGCGGATGGCGCTGATCGGCGATGTCGACGAAGCCAACAGCGCGCTGGGCGTGGCGATCGCCGCACTGGGCGACGATCCGGTCGCGGCCCATCTGACGCGCATCCAGAACGACCTGTTCGATCTGGGCGCGGATGTCGCGACGCCGGGCGACGATTTCGCGCCATCCGAAATGACGCTCCGCATCGTGCCCGAACAGGTCGAGCGGCTGGAGCGCGAGATCGACGCGATGAACGAGGGGCTGGCGCCACTCCGCTCCTTCATCCTGCCCGGCGGTTCGCCGGCCGCGGCGGCTTTGCATCTGGCGCGCAGCGTGGTGCGGCGGGCGGAGCGGACCGCGGTCGCGGCCTCCGCCGATATTCCGCTGAACCCCGCAGCCCTCGCGTATCTGAACCGGGCGTCGGACCATCTGTTCGTCGCGGCGCGACTCGTGGCGGGCCGTTCGGGCGGCGACGTGCTGTGGGTTCCGGGTGCCTCGCGCAGCTAACGGCCTGCCGAAAAGAGAACAAAAAGGTAACGACAGCGACACAAACTGCGCTATGCTTGGTCCGATGACGCCGTTCGCGCATCTTGGGGAGGCGGAGCCGCTGGCCGCGCTGTTCGCGCGGGTGCGGGGATTGAGCCTGGATCTGGCGGCGCCGCTGTCCGACGCCGATGCAACCGTTCAGTCGATGGACGACGCCTCACCCGCCAAATGGCATCTGGCGCACACGAGCTGGTTTTTCGAGACGTTCGTGCTGCGCGACATGGCGGGATACCGGGCGTTCGACCCCGCCTACGCGTACCTGTTCAACAGCTATTACGAGGCGGAAGGGCCGCGCCATGCCCGGCCACGGCGAGGCATGCTGACGCGGCCGAGCCTTGACGAAGTGCGGGCGTATCGCGCGCATGTCGATGCGGCGGTGGGTGAGGCACTGCCCGGGCTTGGCGCGGAGGCGCAGACGCTGGTGGAGCTTGGCTGTCATCATGAGCAGCAGCACCAGGAATTGCTGCTGACAGACGTGTTGCACCTGTTCGCGCAGAATCCGTTGAGGCCGGCTGTGTGGCCGGATGGGAAGCGCCAATCTCTCTCGCTCGTCCCGAGCCCTTCGACGCCGCCTGTCGGCGTCGCTAAGGATAAACTTCAGCCTTTGGCTGAAGTCGAGGGGCGTGTGTCCGGCCCTTCCCAGCGCCCCTCGACTACGCTCGGGACGAGCGAGCTTGTTGAGATCGGCCATAGCGGGTCCGGCTTCGCCTTCGACTGCGAGGGGCCGCGGCATCAGGTGTTGCTCCAGCCCTACGCGCTCGCTGACCGCTGCGTCACCAATGCCGAGTGGATCGCCTTCATCGAGGACGATGGCTATCGCGACCCGCGCTGGTGGCTGTCGGACGGCTGGGCGTGGGTGCAGCGCGAGGGCGTGGGCGCGCCGCTCTACTGGGAGCGCGACGGGGCGGGCTGGGCGAGCTTCGGGCTCGACGGGCTGAAGCCGGTCGATCCGGCCGCGCCGGTCACGCATGTCAGCTTCTACGAGGCGGACGCCTATGCGAGCTGGGCGGGCGCACGGCTGCCGACCGAGGCGGAATGGGAGCATGCGGCGGCCGGGCTCGACCCGAACGAAGGGCAATTCCTCGACGCCGCCGGGCCCGTGCGGCCGCAAGACCACGGCATGTTCGGCAGCGTCTGGGAATGGACGGGGAGCGCCTATCGGCCTGACCCCGGCTTTCGCGCGGCAGAAGGCGCGGTCGGCGAATATAACGGCAAGTTCATGAGCGGGCAGTTCGTGCTGCGCGGCGGTTC
>NZ_DASTXI010000115.1:0-35133 GCF_035758555.1 Sphingomonas sp.
GTCGGGCGCGCGGTAGCTGATCGGCTGGCCGATGATCCCGGAGCCGGCCTTGAACTGCCAAAGGAGCTTGCCGCTGACCGCGTCCAGCGCTTTGAACCAGCCGTCCATCGTCCCGTAGAAGACCACGTCGCCCGCGGTCACCAGCGCGCCGCTCCATAGCGGCAGGTCTTCCTTGATCTCCCACCGCGCTTTGCGCGCGCCGGGATCCCAGGCCGTGAAGACGCCGCGATTGCCGCCGGGGCCCGCATACATCTTCACGTCCGCGCCGACATAGGGCGTGCCGGCGATATAGTTCGCCTCCATCGCCCCATAGTCCATGCACAGGTTCAGATGCGGGATATAGACGAGGCCGGTGCGCGGACTGAACGCGGACGGGTTCCAGTCCTTCATGCCGGGCGATGCCGGACAAATCCCCCGTACCACCGTGCCCTGTTTCGTCACCTTGTCCGGGTTGGGGATCAGGCGGCCGGTCTTCAGGTCCACGCCCAGCGACGCGTTGACGTTGCCGTACGGATCGGCGGCGATCACCTGCCCGTTGGTCCGGTCGATCACGTAGAAATAGCCGTTACGCTCGGGACGGAGAAGCACTTTGCGGGGCTTCCCGTTGATCTTCATCGTGATCAGGATCTGCTCGTTGATCCCGTCATGGTCGAACAGATCGTGCGGGCTGAACTGGTAATACCAGCGCGCCTGGCCGGTGGAGATATCGCGGGCGAAGATGCCGGTCGTCCATTTGTTGTCGCCGGGCCGCTGGTCCGGATTCCACGGGCCTGGGTTGCCGGTGCCGTAGTAGATCATCTTCAGCTCGGGGTCGTAGCTGATCCAGCCCCAGACATTGCCGCCGCCGATCTTCCAGGCCTCGGGCGGCCAGGTCCTGACGCCCAGGTCCTTGCCGCGATCCATCGCGTAATAGGGCTTGAAGTCCGGGCCGATCAGCACGTCCTTGTCCGGCCCCGTCGACCAGGCGCGCCAGACGATCTTGCCGGAGCCGGCGTCGAGTGCGGTCAGCCAGCCGCGCACCCCCATTTCGCCGCCCGAATTGCCGACCAGCACCTTGCCGTCGGCGACCAGCGGCGCCATCGTCATGGTCTCGCCCTTGTTGATGTCGCCAAGCTTGGTGCGCCAGATTTCGGAGCCCGTCTCCGCATCGACCGCGACGGTGTAGTCGTCGAGCGTGTTGAAGAAGATGCGGCCGTCGGCATAGGCGGCGCCGCGGTTCACCACGTCGCAGCAGGCGACGCCTTGCGATGCGGCGGCAGGCTTGGGGTCGTACTTCCATTTGACCGGCGCGCCCGGGCGACTGAGGTCCAGCGCGTACAGATAATTCGGGAACGGCGTGACGATGTACATCGTCGAGCCGATCACCAAGGGCGCCGCCTCGTGGCCTCTGAGAAGCCCGGTCGAGAAGGTGAAGGCGAGCTTCAGCCGACCGACATTGGCGCGGTCGATCTGGTTGAGCCGGCTGTAGCGCGTGCTCGCATAGTCGTGGGCGGGCATGGTCCACTGCCCGTCGTCCGCACCGCTTCTCTGCGCGTGAGCCTGCATCGCCGGCCACAGAGCCAGCGCAGCCAACACGCACGCCCGCATCCGCCAGCGCACCCGCATTTCCTCCCGTCATCGGCCTGGCGCCGGACAGTTATTTCAGCGCCTTAACCGATGTTGGGAAACAAAGTTCCGGGTGCGAATCGATGAGAGTGGGAATCCCCGTCAGTCGGCGGTCGCCGGTCCGTAATAGATGCCGTTGAACAGCAGCTTGAAGGTGCTGAACGGCTGCGAACGCGACGTGACTTCCGGCCCCAGCAGAAAGACATGGCCCTTGCCAAGCGACGCATCGACGATCGCGGTCGTGCCTTTCAGCGCCTTCTGGCCCCACGCCCAGCCGGAGCGGAGCGGCGTCTCGCTGTCGAACCAGGCGACCCGTTTCGCATCGGGACCGGTCACGGTGAAGACCGGGCTGTTGTAGAAGAATATGTCCGCCGTTTCGGGCATGCCATAGGCAAGCGGGTCGGTGACGTCGAACTTCGCCCTGAGGATCGACCCGGGAATGTAGAACTCGGTCGAAGGCAGCGGCACGCGCTTGCCGTTCTTGTCGGTCTTGGTCAGCGGATCGGTGACCGGCAGACCCAGCGCTTCGCCCAAAGAGCCGGCGTCGCCGACCGTGATGACGGTGCCGCCCGCCTTCGCGAACGCGGCGATCTGCGGATAGGTCTTCTCCTTCGTGATCCCGCCCAGCATCGGCCGGTATTCGGCCGGAATATCTGCCGCTTCGGGCTGCCGGCGGACGCGGCCCTCGCGCCCCAGCACGTCCGACTGGAAGACGATCACGTCGTATTTCTTGTCGAGTCCGCCCTTGTCGAGCTCCTGCGGGAAGACCTTGGTGTAGGGGAATTCGAACTGCTCGAAGATCCAGCGCGTCCAGCCCGACGCCATCGAGCCGCCATAGACGTCGACCAGACCGATCCGCATAGGCTTGATCGCGATCGTGTCGCCCTGAGGCTTCGGCGCCGCATAGGCATCGATGCCGAGCGGGCCGACGCTGGCTTCGACAATCCGGCGCGCCTCCGCCGAGGCGGGAATCCAGAGCGCGCCCGGCGCGAGGGTCTGCCCCGCAACCGTCACCGGCGCCTTCAGCCAGAAGACCGGCTGCTTCGCCTTCAGCAGGCGGTTCGAGAGAATGAAGCTGTTGTTGGTCGCATGGCTGACGATGAAGCCCTGGCCGCCGGTGCCGACGACATGGCCGGGCGGCGGCGCGAGCACGTCCGGCACGGCCGGGAATTGCTGCGGGAAATCGTCGAGCACCCGATCGAACGTCACGTTCATCTGGTAGGAAAGATTGTAGCCCGTCACGTCGTACGGCTTGACCGGCGGGCCGCCCGGATAGGCGAAGTCCTGCGGATGGTCCTGCGGCTCGAACATGTCGAGCACGTGCGGACGGAATGCCTGGTCGCTGCGGACGACGAACGAGCCCGCCGGATAGGTCTTGCCGCCGAAGGTGAAGGGCTGGTCGGCGCGCTGCACCTCGACGCCCAGCTTGATCAGCGCATTGAGGAAGCGGATCGTCGTCGGCATGTCGTGCTGTCGATCGGCGGGGATCAGGAAAGCGCGCGGCGCGCGTGCGTCGGGATCGTGCAGCACCGTGTCGTAGAGCTTCGAATCGACCACCTGCGCGCCGCGGAACTGGCCGTTGTCCTCCGGCTTCGGCAGCGCCTTGGCGGCTTCCTTCAGCGCCGTGATGCGCTTGGGCGTGATGACCCAGCTATCTTCGCTGCCTTTGCGGATCTGGTCCCGCCCCATCACGTAGCGATTGTAGAGCAGGGTCTCGCTGTTGCGTGACGCCCAATCCATTACCGCGCGGTCCAGCGATTTGATGTAGTCGATCGACTGCTGGAAATGCCATTTCTGCGGCGCCACCGGGGCGATCAGGTCCTCGCGCGCCAGCTGGTTGTCGGGCACCAGCGGAATCTCCATCGGCGTCGGGCTGCCGATGATCTCGGTCAGGATGCCGAGCGCGTTGTGGAAATAGCCGGCCGTGCGAACGCTGCCGTTGAACCAGGTGGAATAGGGCGCGCCGGACCGCATGGTGGACCCCGGCTTGCCTTCCGCGATCAGACGGCCATGCATCTGGTAGGCGAGCGCGTCGGTCTGGTTGATGACCAGCGGATCGTAATTGAAGTTCGGATAGTCGCGGAACGGCGGGATGAACACGACGGTGCCGACCGGTCCGGTCTGGTGCTCGTTATAGATGATCTGCGGAAACCATTCGCGATACGACGCCCGGTTCATGTTCGTCGTCTCGGGCATGTTCGACATGTAGCTGTCGCGATTGTTATCGTGCCCGACATATTTCTGGTACAGCACCGGGATCGTGTCGGTGCGCCGCTCCAGCTTGTCGGCCGGGCGCATGTACCAGTCGGCGACCAGCTCCAGCCCGTCAGGATTGGCGAACGGGAACAGCACGATGTCGTCGCCCAGCAGGCGCAGCGTCTCCGGATCGTTGCCGGTCAGCATCTCGTAGATGATCTGCGGATGGGTCTGCGCATTGACCACTTCGGTCGCGTGCAACCCGGCGTCGATCCAGACGATCGGCTTGCCTTCCTTCGCGAGCGCGCGCGCCTCCTCGTCGGTCAGCCCCTTGGCGAGCGCGAGCTTCTTCGAGATGTCCTTGTAATGGTCGAGCTTCGCCAGGTTTTCCGGCGACGATACGACCGCCATATATTGTTCGCGGCCCTCGGCCGTCTCGCCGATGCTGATGAGCTTCATCCGGCTGCTCTCGCCCGCGACGGTCTTCAGCCATTTCGTGATCGTGGAATAATCGGCGAGAAAATAGTCGCTGCCGGGCCTGGCGCCGAACACTGCCTCCGGAGTGGTGATGCGGTCCGTGGTTGCAGGAGCGGGCACTGCCTGTGCCGGAAGCGCATAAACCCCCGCGGCAAACACAAGAGCGAGGGCAGTCGCAGACCAGGCACGGCGCATATCAATCTCTCCAAATAGCAGTCGTCGCGTCCACCCCGGGACGTCTGCCCGGCGCGCATCGTTGACCTACGCCATTACCGTATTCAGTATACAACACCTGCACAACCTTGCGGGCGGGACCCGCCGACCTCGACCGGCGGCGCATCGGGGTGTCGGCCGCACAGCAACGGAGGCTCGACCGATGAATGGCTGCAAATCTGTCGGCATGCTCGCTGCGGCCTGCCTTGCCGCATCACCTGCCGGAGCGCGAATTGCTGAAAACCGCGCGGTCGGCGCGGCGGACGCGCAGACCATCACCGACACCTGCGTTGCGCTGGCGGCAAAGTCCGGATGGAAGGTCCATGTCGCCGTGCTCAACCAATATGGCGACCTTATCCGCTTCGTCGGTATGGACGGCGCGACGCGGACCAGCGGCGTGCTCGCCCAAGGCAAGGCACGTACCGTCTTCCGCACCGGCCGCTCCACAGCGGACGTCGTCCGTATGGACCCCTCCGCCCAGCGCGAATTCGAAGCGGTGGCGATCCCCGGCGGACTGCCCGTCCTTGTCGAGGGCCGGCTGGTGGGAGTCGTCGCGGCCAGCGGCGCCGCGCCCGATCAGGACGTCGCCTGCGCGAAGGCCGGTATCGATGCGGCGATGTGAGCCATGTTGACCGCGGGTCGCGCGTAAAATCTCAAGCCCAATCGCGATCCTGCGCGGCATCGATTTCATCGGCAACCTGAGCCACCAGGGCGAGATCGACGGGATCGCTGAACGGATCGTCGTCGAGTGAGGTGGCCCGTTCCAGCCGCTGCTGCCAGCGGTGGAGCGCACCGACATAGGGCGGATAGGGCGTGCGCATCAAAGTGCCGCTGGGAAGGCGTTCGACATCGGCGATGCCCATCCGCAGCCACTTGCCCGTGTGCCAGTCGGTCATATCCACGGCGGGGAACAGGCAGATCCCGTGCAGATCCACGCCTTTCCTGACCGCAGCCAGAATCTCGTGTCGTGGAAGCGGAATGATCCTCAGCGGAGCCGGTTCGGAGCCGGACCAGAATGTCCTTCGGCGGCGATGGGACCGGGGAGCGGCGCTACGGCTGCGCCAGCGATGTTCTACCGGACCGGATCGGCGAGGCCGCGCCGGATCGCCTCTACGAGCAGGGCGCGGAACTTGATGTCTGCCTCACGAGCAAGGCGGTCTTGCCGGCGGCCGAGCTCGTTCTGTTGCTGGCCGAGGGCGTTCTGTTGCTGCCCGAGAGCATCCTGCTGGTTCCCGAGCGCTGCCTGCTGGCGGCCGAGATCGACGGCCTGCCGCGGCGTTGCATGGGCTTGCTGCGCGCCAAGCCGCGCCTGCTGAGTGCCCAGCGCCGCCTGGCGCCTGCCAAGTTCGGCCTGCCGCGCGCCAAGCGCGGCCTGTTGCGAACCGAGCGCCTGCTGCGGTTCGAAGATCAGCCGTGCCTCGCGGAGCGTCGCAGGGTCGCGCACGACATAGGCTGTGCCGCCCTTGCGAAGATAGAGCAAAGCCTCGCCGCCGACTCTCAGCGCGCGCGCACGCCGCAGGTCGTCGGTCGAGCCGCTCATCGTCACGCCCTGCTTGTCGGGCCCGAAAAGGATGTAGGACGCGCGCTCCCTTGCCGGCGTTGTCCCGGCGGAGGCAGCCGATGCGCCGGCCGCGCAGACGAGAGCTGCCGCAGCCGCAAATCCCCATATTGCGATGAAGCCACGGTCGAGCGCGTTGGCTGCGAACGATCTGATCATGATCTCGTCCCATATTCGACTACGTTTGTAGTTATAGCAACCGCACGGGTGAGGCAAGACGGTCGCGCCGGCGCGGCAGGGAGCATTGTCGCTGGCCGGAGCTGGCCGACATTCAGCCGATGCGAGGCTATTTCAGGAAATGGTGCCCAGGGGCGGGATCGAACCACCGACACTGCGATTTTCAGTCGCATGCTCTACCAACTGAGCTACCTGGGCACGGGAGCTTAGGCCAAGCGAGGCGCGGCCTATAGCGGCGGCTCCGCTTGGCTGTCCAGTGGGTTCTCGTGCGCGGGCGGTCCCGGCACGCGGTAGCCTTCTCCCAGCCAGTTCAGCAGGTCGCGGTCCTTGCAGCCGCGGCTGCAGAAGGGCTGGTGCTCCGCCTTGGGCGGCTTTCCGCACAAGGGGCAGGTGTCGCTTTTCGCCATGAGGCGGAGATGGGGCCTTTGCGCCTGAGGCTCAACCCGGCCGTTTGATCGTTTCGGCATTGCCCCTAGATTGCATGGCACAGGGAGAGAATCATGGCCGACCAGACCGACGTGCCCCAGCCGCCGAGCCTCGAGGACATGCAGCGCTGGACCTGGGTGATCGGCCGCGCCCAGCAGCTGATGCTGGAACATGGCGTCGAAATGGCAATGAAGGCGGCTGAAACCCCGCCGCCTTCGGCGTTTCCGAATCTCGGGGAGCCGTCCGCGCTCACGCGCGCCGCCACCGACTTCTGGACCGACAGCCTGAGTCTCTGGCAGCGCTTCCTGACCCCCGGCACGGCCGCACCCGAGCGCAAGGACAAACGCTTCGCCGCACCGGAGTGGCGGCAGCATCCGCTGTTCGACCTGATCCGCCAGACCTATCTCACCGTCGCCGACCACATGCTGAAGTCGGTGGACGCGATCGAAGGCGTGGACGCGGTGCAGAAGGAGAAGCTGCGCTTTGCGACCCGCACGGTGGTCGAGGCGATGAGCCCGTCCAACTTCGCCTTTACCAATCCCGAGGTGATGAAACGGACGCTGGAGACCGGCGGCGAAAACCTGCTGAAGGGCCTCGAACATCTGCTGCGCGACCTGCGACAGGGGCAGCTGAGCCATGTCAGGGAAGGTGCGTTCGAGGTCGGGCGCAACCTAGCGACGACGCCGGGCAAGGTCGTCAAGCGCACGCCGCTATACGAACTGATCCAGTACAGCCCGACGGCCGATCAGGTGTTCGAGACGCCGCTGGTGATCTTTCCGCCCTGGATCAACCGCTTCTACATTCTCGACCTGACGCCGGAAAAAAGCTTCATCCGCTGGGCGGTGGAGCAGGGGCTGACCGTGTTCATGGTCAGCTGGAAATCGGCCGACGCCGGCATGAAGGACGTGGTCTGGGACGATTATGTCGCGGCCCAGATCGACGCGATTGATACGATCCGCGACCTGCTCGGCGTCAAGTCGGCCCATGCGATCGGCTATTGCGTCGCCGGCACCACGCTGGCCGCGACGCTGGCGGTGCTTGCCGGGCGCGGCGAGGCGGAGAAAGTGAAGAGCGCGACCTTCTTCACGGCGCAGGTCGATTTCGAGCGCGCCGGGGAGCTCCGGCACTTCGTCGACGACGAGCAATTGAAGCTGCTGGAGGGGCTCGCGCCCGATGGCTTCTTCGACGGCCGCTACATGGCGGCGACGTTCAACCTGCTGCGCGGGCGCGACCTGATCTGGAACTATGTCGTCAGCAATTACCTGCTGGGGAACGAGTATCCCGCCTTCGACCTGCTCCACTGGAACGGCGACACGACCAACCTGCCGGCCAGGTGGCACCGGGCGTATCTGACGGATCTCTACCGCGACAACAAGCTGGCGGTGCCCAAGGCGCTGACGGTGTTGGGGGTGCCGCTCGACCTGCGCGAGGTGACGACGCCGACCTATGTCCAGGCAGGGCGCGAGGACCATATCGCACCGGCGGAAAGCGTGTGGAAGATCACCGACCATTTCGACGGGCCGCTGCGCTTCGTGCTTGCCGGCTCCGGTCACATCGCCGGCGTGGTCAATCCGCCGTCCACCGGCAAATACCAGTATTGGACCAACGACAAGCCGGCTGATTCGCTTGAGGAATTCGTCTCCGGCGCGACCGAGACCAAGGGCAGCTGGTGGCCCGACTGGATCGGCTGGATCGAGGCGCGCGCGCCGGACAAGGTGCCGGCCAGCGGCGGGCGCGTGCCGGGAGAGGGCAAGCTCAAGGCGATCGAGGATGCGCCGGGCAGCTATGTCAGGGCGCGCTGAGCCGGCCCCAAGCTGAACCGCGGCTAACGTGCGCATTCAGCGTCCCCTCAACCGAATCAGGGCATAACGGTCTCAACGTGAGGGCGCACAGGCGTCGCTGACGAAGGAGACTGACCATGATGAAGAAGATCGGCCTGATCGGCGCAGCGCTGGCGACCGTCGCGGGCGGCACCCTCGCTGCCGCGCCTGCCAACGCCCAATATTATCGCGGCTACGACAGCCGCGGCCATTATTCGAACGGCTATTACGGCAACCGCTACGACAGCCGCAATTACTACGGCAACCGCTATTATGGCGCGCGCTACGCACCCTATTACGGCAGCCGCAGCTATTACGGCCGGCACAATTACACCTATCGCTGCCGCGGCAACGGCACGACCGGCACCATCTTGGGTGCGATCGTGGGCGGTCTGCTCGGCGATGCCGCAGTCGGCCGCCACGGCGACGAAACCGCTGGTGCGATCGTCGGTGCAGGTGTCGGCGCGCTGGCCGGCCGGGCGATCGACCGCAGCGGCGACCGCTGCTGATCGGACGGAAACAGCTTTCCCCTCCGGTGGCGTAACGAGGGGACGGAGGCCGGGGCAGCAATGTCCCGGCCTTTTGCTATAGCTGGTGCACGCCGCGATAGAGGAGCGTGATCGAGACGCGGCGGTTGCGCGGGTCGGCCGGGTTCTTCTCGATATAGGGATCGCGGTCGGCAACGCCTTCGATCCGCTCGAACCGGCGTTCGACGATCCCGCCCATCGCGAGCTTGCGCCGGGTCGCCTCGGCGCGGCCGCTGGAGAGCATCCAGTTGTTCATCGAACGCGGGTCGCCATAGCCCAGGCTGTCGGTATGGCCGCGGATGGAAATCTGGTTAGGCATCGATGAGATCGCCTTGGCGACCGTGTCGATCAACTCGGCGGCTTCGTGGTTCAGCGCGGTGGTGCCGAGCGCGAACATCGAATAATCGGCGTCGTCGATCAGGTCGATGCGCAGGCCCTCCCGCGTCGGCGTGAAGCGGACATGGTTGGCGAGCTTCTTGAACCGCGGGTCGGCGCCAAGCTGGCTCTGCAGCCGGTGGCTCAGCCGCTTGAAATTCTCGACGTCCTCGCTGCGCAGCTTATTGCCCTGGCCTTCCTTGGCGCCGCCGGTCGCATCGAGCGGCACCGTCAGCGCGCGCGTGCCGGTCTGGGCGGACTTGAACGGATAGCTGTCCTTGTCCATCAGCGAAGAGCCGCCGAGCAGCCCGTTCGAGCCCGCGCTTTCGCGTTTGGTTTCGACGAGGGTGGGAGAGAAATAGTCGGCGATTGATTTGCGTTGCTTCTCTGTGGTGGCGCCCAAAAGCCACATCAGCAGGAAAAAGGCCATCATAGCCGTCACGAAATCGGCATAGGCGACTTTCCAGGCGCCGCCGTGATGGCCGCCATGATCGTCGCCGACGATCTTCTTGACGATGATCTTCGGCGGCTCGTTGGAGCCGGCACGCGCAGGAACGGTGATCCGCTTCGCCATCTTACTTGCCGCGCAGGCCGTCGAACACTTCGGCGAAGCTCGGCTGCTTCGCATGGACGATGCCCGAGCGCGCGGCCTCGATGACCAGCGGCTGCGGATGGCCGTGCAGCGACGCGATGATGATCTGCTTCACCGTCTGATAAATGGCGGCATCTTCCTCCAGCACCGCCTTCAGGCGGCTCGCCAGCGGTCCGACCAGGCCATAGGCGAGCAGCACGCCCAGGAACGTGCCGACCAGCGCCGAGCCGATCATCGCACCCAGGATCGCCGGTGGCTTGTCGATCGAGCCCATCGTCTTCACCACGCCCAGCACGGCGGCGACGATGCCGAGCGCCGGCAGCGCGTCAGCCAGGCCCTGCAGCTGATTGGCCGGGTGCAGCGTCTCGTGATGGTGGGTCTTGATGCTGTTGTCGACGACTTCCTCGACCGCGTGCACGTCGAGCGTGCCCGACGAGACGACGACCAGCCGCAGCGTGTCGGCGATCAGGTGGACCAGCGTCGTGTCCTTCAAAAGCTTGGGAAACTCGGCGAAGATCGCGCTCGACTTCGGGTCCTCGACATGCGGCTCCAGCGCGATCGGTCCTTCGACGCGCAGCATCTTCATCAGCCGCGAGACCAGGAAGATGACGTCGAGGAAATCCTTCTTGGTGTAGCTCGGGCCCTTGAACGCCTTGCCCAGGCCGCCACCCAGCGCCTTCAGCTGCTTGCCCGAGTTGCCGATGATCAGCGAGCCGACAGCCGCGCCGCCGATGATGATCATTTCGTGCGGAAGCGCTTCGAGCACAGGCCCGAGGGCGCCGCCGGTAAAGGCAAAGCCGCCGAACACCATGACCAGGAGGACGACAAGACCGATCGCAGGAAACATCGGGCCTTCGCCGCCTCCCCCAAAAAAACATTTCGCGGATGCGCCCGCGCACGATTCCTAAGACGGCACGAGGCCCTGAAGCTTGAGCAAGAATGTTGGTTAAAATGCCGGTAAGCTGCGGTTTTTCGCTGCTTTAGCCAGCCCTGACCGTTCGTTTCGAGCGCAGTCGAGAAACTCGGCTACGCTTCTCGACTTCGCTCGAGCAAACGGGACTCAGTGGAGTTTAGGCGGGGCCTACTGGATATAGTCGAACAGGCTGAGCCGGCTGAGCATGGTGAAGCTCGACTGGGTCGCCTGCAGCGTCAGCATCGTCTTCTGCAGGTCGGTGATCGCAGCCTGGACATTGACGCCTTCCAGATTGCCGCGCTCGATATCGTAATCGTTGGCGGCCTTGGCGAGGCTTTCCGCCTGGATGTCGAGCCGCGCGCCGCGTGCGCCGATCGAGGCGCGGGCGGTGGTCACGTTCTGCATCGCCTGGGAAAGGCCGTCGCTCGCATCGGCCAGCGCCTGTTGGCGGTCCGCTGGCGTCGCGCTGCCGCCGACGTCCAGCGCCGCGGCGAGGTCGGAGACGATCTTGAACACGTCCTTGGTCGTGCCGCCGACCTGGATGCCGCCGAAAATGCGCTGCCCGCTGTCGTTCGCCTGGACCGTGATGCCCTCGCCGACCGGGATCGGCGGCGCTTCGCCCTCGCCGACGAACGTCACCGTGCCGTCGGCGGCGCGGCTATAGGCCGGGCCGGCGCTGCTGCCGCCGAACAGCGCGGTGCCGCGCACGTCGGTGGTATTGGCGGTCGAGTAGAGATTGTCGGCGATCGACTTGAGCTCGGCGGCAAGCGCGGCGCGATTGTCGTCGTTCAGCGTGTCGCTGCCGGCGCGGATCAGCAATTCCTGGACCCGCTGCAGATCGTTCGACACGCTTTCGAGCGCGGTGTCGGTCTGGCCGAGCAGGCCCCGCGCAAGCTTCACGTTGCTGGCGAACTGGGTCTGGTCGGCGGCGGTTCCGGACATGCGTGCCAGGCGCGCCGAGATGATCGGATCGTCGGACGGCGCCAGGATGCGCTTGCCGGTCGCGATCTGCTCCTGCAGCCTCGCCGCCTGCGCGGACAGATCGCCCATCTGCCGGTTGCGCGAGTCGAAGAAATAGGCGGTGCCGATCTTCATCGCTAAGCTTCCTTACTGGACCGCGTCGAGAATCGACTGGAAGATATCGCGCGAGACCTGGATGATCCGGCTCGACGCCTGATAGGCCTGCTGGAATCGCATCAGGTCGACCGCTTCCTGGTCGAGATTGACGCCGGTCACGGCGTCGCGCGCGGCGCTGGCGCCTTCGAGAATAGCGTTCTGCGCGTCCGCCACCTGGCGCTTCGCAGAAAGCGCGGACGCGTTGGACGAGACCATCTCGTTCGAAGTCGACTCGAACTGACCGCTCTTGCGGAGCTGGTCGAGCAGCTGGAGGTTGCCGTTATCGCGGCTGCCCGGCTTGGTCGCACTGACGGTGAAGCTGTCGCCGTCGGACGCCGCGCCTGTGACGGTGATGTCGAGCCCGGCCAGCGTCACCGGCGTGCCCGGCGTATAGGGGGCGGTGCCGATCACGCTGTTGGTCACGGGGTCGGTCGCTGTCAGCACGCCGCCGCTGATCGAAATCCGAGTCTGACCAAGCGGGGCGCCGTTGGTCTGGACCTGAAGCGTGGCCACGCCGGTGTTGCCGGCCGTGGCACCCACCGTCCAGGGGCGGGCCGCGGCGATCTGGCGGACGGAGAGCGTGTTCACCGCGATCTTGCCGTCGCCGGAGCTGGCGTCGAACAGGGCCGCGCCCGGCTGGCCGTCGAGATCGACGCCCGCCGCCTGCACCTGGTTGACGCCGTCGGCGAGCGACTGCGCGAGATTCGTGACCCGAAGCCTCAGGTCCGACACCCGCGTGGCGGCTTCCATGAAGCCGGCGAGCGAGCCCCCCTTCAGCGGCACGTCCTCGGCGGTGCCGTTCGGATCGAGCGTCAGCGCCATCGCGCCGGACGCGTTGAAGGCGACGTCGAGCGGTTTGGTCGCCGTGCCGTTGACCAGCGTCGGACCGCTCGCATCGTTGAGCTTGACGGTGGCGACGCCGCGTTCGTCGGTGGCGACGCTGATCGAGGCGAGCTGGCTGATCTGGTCGATCAGCCGGTCCCGCTGGTCCATCAGCTGCGCCTGCTCGTTGCTGCCGTCGCGAGCCTTGACCAAGCCTGCATTGGCCTCGGCCAGACCGTTGGCGAGGCCGTTCAGCTGGTCGACGGCAAGCTTTGCGGAGGCGCGCAGATCGCTGTCGATCGCGGCAAGGCCGTCCGATGTCGTCGAAAATGCCGCCGAGACGCCATAGGCGGCGTCGAGGAAGCCGGTGCGCGGCGCGGAGCCGGTCGGATCGGCGGCGATCGCCTGGCCGGCATTGAAGAATTTGGTCATCGCCGCCGAAATGCCGGCGGTGTTCAGCGTGTTCTCGACCCGCTCCAGCCACACGATCGTCGATCCGGTGCGCCCGGATTCGGCGGTCGCGTTGCGCAAATCGGCAGCGCGGAACGCATCCCAGTTGCGGCCGACCGTGTTCGCGGCGACGCCGCTGCCGACGGTCAGGTTCGAAAGCAGGATGTAGCGGCCGGCGCCGCCGGAAATCTCGGTCAGCTGCGCTTCGCGGCGGACATAGCCCTGGGTGTTCGCGTTGGCGATATTCTCGCCGACGACGTTCAGCGCCGTCTGGTAAGCGCGCACGCTGGTCGAGCCGATCGAGAGCAGGTCGCTCATTTCGCTTCTCCGCCGTTCGCTTCCCCGCCCTTCAGATCAGGCCGGTTCTTCGACAGGAAATCGGTCAGGGCCTGGCCGATTCCCATGGGGGTATGAAGGGCGATGGTTTCCGAAAGCTTAGCATCCTGCATGTCGCGGAACTGATCGATCGCTTCGCTGTCGAACAGCCCGTCGTCCAGCTTCGCCGCGCGCGCGGATTTCAGCATCTGGTTGATGAAGATCGCCTCGAATTGCGCGGCGGCCTTGGCGAGATTGTCCTTTGTCGCCAGCCGACTGGTGTCGGCGGCGACGCTGGGACTGCCGAGGATCGGCGCCTGCAGGGACGGCAGCTCGCTCACAGCACGATCAGCTCGGCCTTCAAAGCGCCGGCTTCCTTCAGTGCCTCGAGGATCGCGACCAGGTCGGCGGGGCTCGCGCCGATGCCGTTCACGGCCTTGACGATGTCGGCCAGCTTGGGGCCGGGCGCGAGCATGAACATCGGGTTCGACTTCTCCTCGACCTGGACATTGCTCTGCTGCTCGACGGCAGTGACGCCGTTGGACAGTGGGCGCGGCTGAACCACGCGCGGCGCTTCGTCGATGCGGACGGTCAGGCGGCCGTGGGTCACGGCTGCCGGGCCGACGCGGACCGCCGAGTTGATGACGACGGTGCCTGTGCGGGCATTGACGATCACCTTCGCCGGCGGCTCGGCCGAGACGACGGTCAGGTTCTCGATGTCGCTCATCATCGCGGTGCGCACCTCGGCGCCCTGGGGCGCCTTGATGCCGATCGACACGCCGTCGATCGTGCGCGCGGTGCCGTCGCCGAAGCGTGTGTTGATCGCCTGGGCGACGCGTTCCGACGTGGTGAAATCGGCCTTTTGCAGGTTGAAGCGCAGCTCCTCGCTGGTCGCAAAGCCGGTGTCGACGGCGCGTTCGACCGTGGCGCCGTCGGGGATGCGACCGCTCGACGGCACATTGATGACGATCTTGGAGCCATCGGCGCCTTCCGCGCCAAGGCCGCCGACCGCCAGCGATCCCTGGGCCATCGCGTAGATCTGGCCGTCCGCGCCCTGCAGCGGGACCATCAGCAGGCTGCCGCCGCGCAAGCTTTTCGCCTTGCCGATGGCGGCGACCGTCACGTCGATCCGCTGGCCGGGCTTGGCGAAGGCCGGCAGTTCCGCCGTCACCATCACCGCCGCCGCGTTCTTCAGCCCCGGGTTGATGCCGGCCGGCAGGTTCAGGCCGAAGCGCGAAGCGACGCCCTTCATCGACTGGACCGTGTATTCGAGATTGTCGTCGCCCGTGCCGGCCAGGCCGACGACGATGCCGTAGCCGACCAGCTGGTTGGGGCGGACGCCGGCGAACGAGCCCAGGTCCTTGATCCGCTCTGCATGAGCGGGGACGGCGAGCAGCGCGAGAAGGGCGATCAGGAAGCGGATCATCGTGAAATCCTAGAAGGGGCTGATCAGCGAGAAGAAGCGCTGCAGCCAGCCAGGCCGCGCCTGGCGCTGGAGATCGCCGCGGCCGGTGTAGCTGATCTTGGCGTCCGCCACGCGGGTGGAGAGCACGCGATTGTCGAGATCGATATCGGCGATGCGCACGATCCCCTGGATCTGGACGGTCTCGTCGCCGCGGTTCAGCCGCAGCTGCTTTTCGCCCCGCACCAGCAGCGTGCCGTTCGGGAAGACCTGCGCGACGGTCACGCTGATCTCACCCGACAGCATGTTGGACTGGCTGGCGCTGCCGGCGCCCTTGAAATCCTGGGTGCCGCTCGCCGCCGCTTCCAGCGGGCTGAACAGCGACAGCGGACCGGCAGACGGCGGCGTCAGCCCGATGCTGCCGTCGCGGCCGGACTTCGATCCGACGTCCTTCTGCGCGACGGTGCGCTCGGCCAGCACGATCGTCAGCGGATCGCCGACGCGGCGCGCGCGCGGTCCTTCGTATAGCGCGGCATAGCCGGTCGAGGCCTGGAAGATCGCGCCATTGGCCGGCGGCGGCGGCGGCGTGGCCGGCATCACCGGGGTATAGTCGATCTTCGGCTTCTTGCGCGCGAGCGCCGGCTGCGTCGCAACCAGCACCGTCAGCAGGGCCAGCGCGAGCTTAGAGGTTCTGATTGGCATATTGCAGCATCTGGTCGGTGGCCGAGATCATCTTGGAGTTGACCTCGTAGGCGCGCTGGGTCTCGATCATGTCGACCAGCTCTTCGACGACGTTGACGTTCGATCCCTCGAGCATGCCCTGGCGGATCGAGCCGCGGCCGTCCTGGCCGGCGACGCCGATATTGGGCGCGCCGCTGGCCGCGGTCTCGGTCAGGAAATTCTGGCCCAGCGGCTGCAGGCCGGCGGCGTTGGGGAAGGTCGCGACCTGGATCTGGCCGATTTCGGTCGGAGCGGTCTGGCCCTGAACGGTCGCCGAAACGGTGCCGTCGGTGCCGATCGTGATCGACGTCGCGCCTTCCGGCACGGAGATCCCGGGCTGGACCTGATAACCCTCGCTGGTGACCAGCAGGCCTTCGGGCGAGCGCGTGAAATTGCCGGCCCGGGTGTAGCCGATCTGGCCGCCGGGCATCTGCACCTGGAAATAGCCGTTGCCGTCCAGCGCCAGGTCGAGCGAGTTGCCGGTGGTCTGGAGCGAGCCCTGGGTGTCGATCCGGGCGGTACCCTGGATGCGCACGCCGGTGCCGAGGTTCAGGCCGGTCGCGTATTTGGTCTCCGACGTGCTCGGCGCGCCGTTGGCGGTCACGGTCTGGTAAGCAAGCGTCTCGAACGAGGCGCGGTCGCGCTTGAACCCGGTCGTGTTCACGTTCGCCAGGTTGTTCGAGATCACGCGCATCCGCTCGTTCTGAGCGTCGAGGCCCGTGCGGGCGATGTGCATCGCTGCGCTGGTCATTGCATCAATCCTTTCACGGCATGCGCATCAGGGACGCGCCGCCATCGTCCATGTCCTTGGCGGTCGAGAGCATCTTGGCCTGGATCTCGTAGCTGCGCTGGTTCTCGATCATCTGGATCAGCGTCTCGGTGACGTTGACGTTCGACTGTTCGAGCGCGCCCGACTTGACCGTGGCGTCGAGATTGGCGGGCAGCGTGCCGCCGTCCTTGACGCGGAGCAGGTTATCCATGCCCTTCAGCGTCACGCTGCCCTTGGGGTCGACCAGCTTCAGGCGATCGATCACCTGCGGCTTGTCGAGGTCGCCGCCCGGCGGCACGATCAGCACCGACCCATCGTCGGCGATCGTCACTTTCTGGGCCGGCGGTATCGTGATCGGGCCGCTGTTGCCGATGACGGGAAAGCCGTCGCCGGTCTGCAGCACGCCCGAGGCCGCGATCATCAGGTCGCCGCGCCGCGTATAGGCTTCCTCGCCGTCGGCGGCCTGCACCGCCATCCAGGCGTCGCCGTTGATTGCGACGTCGAGATCGCGGCCGGTCGAGACGACGGGGCCGGCCTTGCGGTCGGCATCGACCACTTCTTCCGAGGTCAGCGCCCGCGAGTCGAAGCCGGTGCCCTTCAGCGCCAGCTGCTCGAAGTTGAAGCTGTCCGCGCGGAAGCCGACCGTCGACGCGTTCGCCATGTTGTTGGCGATCGACGCCTGCGCGGCCATGCGGCCCCGCATGCCCGAATAGGCGGTATAGACCAGTCTATCCATCGATCGCCCCCAGGCCCCCGTTCATTAGCTGCGGATGTTGATGATCGTCTGGCTGAGCTGCGTGGCGGTATCGATCGCCTTCGCATTCGCCTGGAAGTTGCGCTGCGCGGCGATCAGGCCGACCAGCTCTTCGGTGATGTCGACGTTCGACCGCTCGATCGCGCCGGCCATCAGGTTGCCGAAGCCGCTCTCGCCCGGCTGGCCGACGGTCGCGTCGCCCGAAAGGCCCGAGACCGACCAGTAGCTGTTGCCGATCTGGCGCAGGCCCTGCGGATTGGCGAACTGCGCCAGCACGATCTTGCCCAGCGCTTCGTTCTGGCCGTTCGAGAAGCTGGCCTTGACCAGGCCGTTCGCGTCGACCGTCACGCCCTGCAGCTGCCCGATCGGCGCGCCGTCCTGCGACTGGGCGATGATCGTGAAGGCCGAGGGGCGCTGCGTGGTGGCGATCGAGAAGTCGACCGTCATGTCCTGCGGCGCCGCGTTGGGCGGCGTGAAGGTCGCGAAGGTGGTCGGGCCGGCCGGGGTCTGCAGGACGCCGTTCGAATCGAACGTCATCGTCAGCGGCACCGCCGGGTCCGGCTGGGTCGGATCGGCCGAGATCTGCTGGCCGCCGACGAACGAGTAGCAGAGCCAGGTGCTGGTCGTGACCGCACCGCCCGGCTGCGTCTGGCGAACATAATAGTTGGTCAGCGTGTTCGGGTTGCCGACCGAGTCATAGATCACGGTCGACGACGCGAAATTGTACGTGTCCGGATCGAAGCGGCTGAACGCATAGGGGCTCGCCGCCGTCCATTGCGGATCGTCGGCCGGGATCGGCGCGTTCGCCGACAGGTTGACCGAGACCTTCGCCTCCTTGGTCGCCTTGGGCGTGCCGCTGGTCTGCGGCAGGCGCAGGCTGACCGTATCGTCGAGGCTGGTCGCGACCACGGTGCCGCTGCCGTCCACCGGGAAGACCTGCACCGTCGCGCCCTGCGAGTCGGTGACGAGCCGGTCGGCCGAGACGGAGAAGGAGCCGTTGCGGGTGAACGCCACTTCGGACGTGTTCGGGTTCGGCTTCACGACGAAGAAGCCTTCGCCGCTGATCGCGAGGTCGAGCGACGACTGCGACTGCTGCAGTCCGCCCTGGCTGAACTGTTGGCGGATGCTCTTCACGTAGGAGCCGGAGCCGATCAGCTGGTTCGGGCTCTTGGTCGCGGTCGACGCGATGACGTCGCCGAACTCGACGCGGCTGCGCTTGAAGCCGTTGGTGCTGACGTTCGCGAGGTTGTGCGCGATCGTCGACAGCTCGGTCTGAGCGCCCTGCAGGCCCGAAAGCGAGGTGTAGAAAGACATGGTTTAACTCCTACGAAAAGCTCAGCCGACCTGACGGACGGCACTCAGGGGCTTCGGGCCGAGGCCGGCCAGGTTCAGCACCGGCGCACCGCCGTCCGAACCCAGGCTGACCGAGGTGACCGGCGCCCACACATTGACGGGAGAAGCAACCCGCGTGCCATTTCGCAGCACGCTGGTCGTGATCTTGTACGGCCCGGCCGGCGCGGCACCGCCGCTGTCGGTGGTGCCGTCCCAGCTGATCGCCAGATCGCCGGCGCCCTGCGCACCGTAATTGATCGTGCGCAGCAGGTTGCCGGCATTGTCGCTGATCTGGACCTGGACGTCGTCGGCCGGGTCCTCGAGCGGCAGCACCGCGTCGAGCGAGCCGTCGGTGTTGGGGAAGGCGGTGTCGCCTTCGACCAGCACCGTCTTCCCGACATAGGAGATCGCCTGGGCGGCGTTGGCGCCGTCGAGGCGCGACGCGACGTCCTTCAGCGTCTTGTTCATCTCCGAGATGCCGGCGACGTTGGAGAAGGTCGCCATCTGGGCGATCATGTCCTCGTTCTTGACCGGATCGAACGGATCCTGGTTCTTCATCTGCTCGGTGAGCAGCTTCAGGAACGAGTCCTGGCCCAGCGCATTCGCTTCCTCCGCCGTCTGCACCTTGGGGGTGCCGGCGACGCCGGTGCGCGAAATGCCGAGCTTGGCGAGGGTGTCGTCGAACGACGAGGAGACGGCGTCGGTCATTTGCCGAGCCTCAGCGTGTCGAGGATCAGACTTTTGGCAGTCTGCAGCACCTCGACGTTGTTCTTATAGGTCCGTGCGGTCTCGAGCATGTCGACCATCTCCCGGGTTTCATCGACGGCGGATTCCCAGACGTCGCCGTCTGCGTTCGCCATGGGATTGTTCGGATCGTGGCGCTTGGTGGGGGCGGGGCCCGCGGTCACGACCTGCGTGACGTCGACGGTCGCCAGTCCGCTCGCCTTGTCGTAGCTGGTCTTGAAGACCGGCTTCATCGAACGATAGGCATCGGCCTCGCTGCTCGCGACTCCGCCGGCATTGGCAAGATTGGACGCCGTGGTGTTCATGCGCACGAGCTGCGCCGACATGGCGCGCCCGGCGACGTCGAAGATGGTGAGCGGCTGCGCCATGACTATTCGCCCTTCAGCGCGCGCGTGAGCGTCTGGATGCGGCCGTTCAGGAACGACAGCGTCGTCTGGTAGGCGACCGCGTTTTCGGCGAACTCGGTCTGCTCGGTGTTGAGCTCGACCGTGTTGCCGTCCAGCGACGGCTGCAGCGGCACGCGGTATTTGGTCGCCGCATCGATCGCGGAAGACACGGTCGCGCCCGGCTTCTCGGCCGCGGCGAGCGCTTCCGAAAAGTCGATGTCGCGCGCCTTGTATCCAGGCGTCGACGCGTTGGCGATGTTGGAGGCAAGCAGGCCCAGCCGCTGCGACCGCAGCGACAACGCCTTTCCATGCACTCCGAACAGATCGTCACCCAAAGCCATGATGGCCCCTCGCGAATGTTGCGCGGGATTATCTGCAAAGGGTGTGCCAAGTGCCTGATCGCGACCGATCCAGCTGCCGACGCCGCGGCGGCGGCACCGAACCGGCAACATCTTGCCGCCGACCGGCAATGTGCCTTGCCGCTGCCGCCGCGCCTTGCCGCCCATACGCAATTGGCCCGGCTTTTGCTGGACGCGGGCGCGATGAACATCGACCTGTCCACCCTGCTCGTCTTCTACGATCCGGTCGCGCTGGCGATCGTCGGCGGCGGCACGCTGCTGGCGACCGCGGCGCGCGGTCCGATCGGCGACACCGTCAACGCGGTGCGCAGCCTGCCGGTGCTGGTCCGGCGCCCGTTCGACTTCGGCCGCGCCCGCGCCGAGCTCGCCCGCGCCGAACGGGTCGCCCATGCCAAGAGCCTGCTCGCGATCGACCCGCAGGTGCTGAAGGATCCGGACGTCGCCCGCGGCGTCGAAGCGGTCACCGACGGCGCCACGGCGGACCAGGTCGAGGAATTGCTCGACCGGCTTCGCGACGAACGGCTCGACCGGCATGCGACGGTGCAGGAATTCTGGGCCGCGGCGGCAGAGGCGGCGCCAGCGATGGGCATGGTCGGCACGCTGATCGGCCTTGTGCGGATGTTCCGGTCGATGGATGACCCGGCGACGATCGGCGGCGCGATGGCGATTGCCCTGCTCGCGACCCTTTATGGCGCGCTGTTCGCCAATCTTGTCGCCGCGCCCATTGCCGCACGCCTGCGTCGCCTCGCGCGCGCGGAGGAAATGGAGCGCCGCGCGCTGGTCGCGCCGTTCCGCGCCTTTGCGCGGCGGGAAACGCCGATCAAACGGAGCCGCGCCGCGTGATGCTTCGCGCGCTTCCCACTTCCAGGCCGCTATGGCTGATCACGCTGGCCGACCTGTCGCTGCTGCTGGTCGGCTTCTTCGTGTTCCTGCAGGCGACGTCGCACAAGCCGCGGCCGGAGCAGGAAGCGATCCAGGCCGGAATCCGCCAGGCCTTCGGCGGTATCGGGCCCATGCCGCTGGCGGTCGAAGCCAATGCGATGACCGGCTTTGCGCCCGGCAGCGCGCTGCTGCCGCGCGACGGCGCAGCGATCGCCGCCTGGGCCAGGGATGCACTCTCCGATCCGCGCACAAGGCTGATCGTCACCGGCTATGCCGATGGCTCGCCGGAGGACCGCGCCGAAGGCAGCGCGATGGCGCTGGCCGGCATGCGTGCCGAGGCAGCCGCGGCCGCGCTCGGCAATTCAGTCCCTCGCCAACGTGTGCGCCTGGCCGCCAGCGTCGTGCCCGGCGCCCGCCGCGTCACGCTCGTCATTTCCTACGATCCCTAGAACCGCAAGGAGCCGATCATGCTCTCGTTTCTTCTCCTCTCCGTCGCCGCGCCGACCGATCTGGCGCTGCTCGACCGCGCTGCCGAGATCTTCGCCGGCGCACGTCAGGGCGAACCCGGCGGCCCGGCCGCGCCGATCGACCGCCGGCTGCGGCTGTCGGCCTGCGGTTCCAGCCCGGAGTTCACCTGGCGCACCGACGCCCATGATGCGATCGTGATCCGCTGTCCCGATATGAAGGGCTGGCGCATCTTCGTATCCGTCCGGCCGCTGCCCGCGCCGCCAGAGGTCCAGCAGGCGGCTGCCGTCAAGGAAGTGAAGGAAGAGCCGGTGATCCGCCGCGGCGACTTCGTCACGCTCGAAGCAAGCGACAAGGGTTTTGCCGTCTCGGCCGACGGCGTCGCCATGGCGGATGCTGCGCCGGGCGAGCGGCTGCAGGTCAAGATCGAGGGCGCCAAGCATCCGGTCCAGGCGATCGCGATGGAGGCCGGCAAGGCGACGCTGCCCGGCTGGTGAGCAACTTTTTCTAAAGGTTCTGCGCGACCGGCCGTTCAATCATGCGAACCCACTCCAGCAAGGAAAGGACGCGGGCATGATTGATCCGATCGGCGTAACGCCCGGCACCGTCCAGGGCGTTCGTGTTGAGCCTCAGGACGCGGCCAAGGTCGTGCCCTTGCAGTCCGTTCGCGCTCCCCAGCCGGTGGCGGTCGCAGAGACGAGTGCGCGGGAAACCGCCAAGGCGCTCGCCGCGAAGCCGCCCGTCGATGCGGAGCGCGTGCAACAGATCAGGCGGGCGCTCGAGGAAGGGCGCTATCCGCTGGTCCCTGCCAAGATCGCCGACCGGATGATCGCGGCGCAGATGAGATGGGCCGAAAAGAAATGACCCGGACCGACGCACTGAAGGCGGTGATCGCCTCGCTCCAGGAAGAGCTGGCGGCGCTGAAGAGCTTCGACATCGAGGCGCTGGCCGCAGCGACGGCCGAGAAGGAAGTGCGAATCGGCACGCTCGCCGCGCGCAACGACAACCCGATCTCGGCCGAAGAGCGTGCGCTTGCCGAAGAGGCGATGCGGCTGAACGAGACCGCACGCGTCTACGTCAACCTGATGAGCGCCAATGTGAAGCAGCGCCTCGAGGCGCTGACCGGCATCAAGCCCGCCGCCTACGCCCCCACGCGGGCGGTGGCGTAATCTTAGCCCCTGAGGGGCAGTTAACCAAAACTGGCACACCCCTTGCAGTTCTGCGCCCGAATACAACCGGGTGCATGAATGACCGTTGCCACGCTTCAATCGCTGCTTTCGACCGGAGGAGTGCAGTCCGCTATCCAGCGGGCGAGCCTGAAGACCGGCGTCGACTTCTCGTATCTGCTCGGCCAGGCGCAGGTCGAATCGAGCCTGCGCCCTGATGCGAAGGCGCCGACCAGCAGCGCTTCCGGCCTCTATCAATTCATCGAGCAGAGCTGGCTCGGCACGGTCAAGCAGCACGGGGCCGAGCACGGCCTCGGCTGGGCGGCGGACAAGATCAGCCAGGGCGCGAGCGGCCGCTATTACGTCTCCGACACGGCGACCCGCGACTATATCCTGAAGCTGCGCAATAACCCGGAGGTCGCCTCGCTCATGGCGGCCGAATATGCGTCCGACAACAAGGCCGAGCTCGAAGCCAGCCTCGGCCGCACGGTCGGGGGCGCCGATCTCTATATGGCCCATTTCCTGGGCGTCGGCGGCGCCAAGAAGTTCCTGTCGACGCTCGCCAGCAATCCCGGCGCGGCCGCGGCGCACCTGTTCCCGGCCGCTGCCGCCTCGAACCGCAACGTCTTCTTCGGCGAGGGCGGGCAGGCCCGCTCGGTCGCCGAGATCTACGACCGCTTCGCGGCCAAGCTGCAGCGCGGCGCGGAGATTGCCGCCGGCGGCAAGGAGTTGCCGCCCGTTGCCGCCCCCGGCAAGGCGAACCCGTTCCAGCTCGCGGTGCTGGAGCGGCAGCAGGGAGACCAGGACCAGCCCGAGGTGGCGACGCTGGACCAGCTGCTCGCCTCGGCCGACCGGCCCTCGCTCCTCCGGCCGACGCCGGAGAACGCGAAGCTTGCCTATATGCTGCTCGCGAGCATGGGGGGCTAACGGGTGGCGTCGATTGCTCTGACCCCCGCCGCCGCGGGCAAGGCCGGCCGCCTCGCGGCGCTTCCGGCCGGCATCCTGATCCTCGTCCTGCTGATGGTCGTGCCGATTCCGGCCGGCCTGCTCGACGTCTTCTTCATCATGAACATCATGATCTCGGTCGCGGTGCTGATGGTGGCGCTGAACGCCGAAAAGCCGCTCGACTTCTCCAGCTTCCCGACCGTGCTGCTGCTGGCGACCCTGTTCCGCCTGTCGCTGAACGTCGCCTCGACTCGCGTCGTGCTCGTGCACGGCCATGAAGGCAAGGGCGCGGCCGGTCACGTCATCGAGGCGTTCGGCGCGTTCCTGATCGGCGGCAACTACGTCGTCGGCCTGCTGGTGTTCGCGATCCTGGTCATCATCAACATGGTGGTGATCACCAAGGGCGCGGGCCGCGTGTCCGAAGTCTCGGCGCGCTTCACCCTCGACGCCTTGCCCGGCAAGCAGATGGCGATCGACGCCGATCTGAACTCCGGCCTGATCACGCCCGAGGAAGCGAAGGCACGCCGCGTCGAAACCGCGGTCGAGGCCGATTTCTACGGCTCGATGGACGGTTCGTCGAAGTTCGTGAAGGGCGACGCCGTCGCGGCGCTGCTGATCCTGGGTGTCAACGTGATCGGCGGCCTGATCATCGGCGTCGCCAGCCACGGGCTCGGCGTCGGCGAGGCGGCAAAGGCCTATGTGCTGCTCGCGGTCGGCGACGCACTGGTCGCGCAGATTCCGGCGCTGCTGCTGTCGATCGCCGCTGCCGCGATCGTCACTCGCGTCGCCTCCAGCCACGACCTGGCTGGCCAGATCGGCCACCAGTTCGCGAGCCCGCGCACCTGGGCGCCGGTCGCGGCGATCCTGGGCATCATGGGCGTGCTGCCCGGCATGCCGCACATGCTGATGCTGCCCGCCGCCGCGATCGCCGGCTTCGGCGCGTGGAAGCTCGCGAAGAACAAGGCCGCCGCCGAAGCGCTGCCGCCGCCCGCCAACGACGACGCGCCGGCCGACCTCAGCCGCATCGACTGGTCTGAAGTGTCCGACGCGATGCAGGTCAACCTGGAAATCGGTTACGGCCTGGTTCCCCTCGTCGACGAACGCCAGGGCGCACCGCTGATGGCCCGCATCACCGGCGTGCGTCGCCAGCTGTCGAAGGAGCTGGGCTTCGTCGTCCCGCAGGTGCGCGTGCGCGACAATATCTCGATCGCGCCGTACAATTACCGCATCCTCGTCAACGGCGTCGTCGTCGGCGAGGACATGGCGTCGCCCGACGAGATGCTGGCGCTCGACACCGGCCAGGCGGTCGGCCGCCTGCCGGGCAAGACTGCCAAGGACCCGACCTTCGGGCTCGACGCGGTCTGGATTTCGCCGAACGACGCCGATGCTGCGACCGCGGCCGGCTATATGGTCGTCGATTCCGGCACCGTCATCGCGACGCACCTGAACCACCTGCTCGGCGCGCATGCGGCGGAGCTGCTCGGCCCCGACGAAGTGCAGAGCCTGCTCGATCGGTTGAAGGAATCGGCGGCGCAGCTGGTCGCCTCGCTGTGCCCGGCGCCAGTGCCGCTGACGGCGCTGACCCAGGTGCTGCGCGCGCTGCTGGCCGAGGGCATTCCGCTGAAGGAATTCCGCCGCATCGCCGCCGCGATCGCGATCGCCGCCCAGCGCACGCTCGATCCGGAGGAGCTGGTCGAGGCGATCCGTCCCGAGCTCGGGGCGCTGATCATCCAGCGCCTGTGCGGGCCGCGCGAGCCGCTACGCGTGATGACGCTGGAAGGCGGGCTGGAAGCGATCCTGGGCCAGGCGGTCCGCTCCGATCCGGCCAACCGCCACATGATCGAGCCGGAGCTCGGCCGCCGCATCATGGACGCGCTGCAGCAGGCCGCGCGCCCGCTAATCGCCGAGAGCAAGCCGTTTGCGCTCGTCGTCCAGCCCGCCGTCCGGCTGGCGGTGCGCAAGCTGGTGCGCACGGCACTGCCGGACACGCCGGTGATGAGCTTCCTCGAAGTCCCCGAAGACAAGGCCGTCGAGGTCGTTGCCGTGATCGGCGCGCCCGAGCGGCTGGCCGCGTGAGAAAAATAATGGCTGCGCAACCGCTTGTATCCCCCACCTACACCCGCACCGGAGCCGGCGCGGCGAACGAGGCGCTGATCCGCGAGCATATGCCGCTGGTCCGCCGCATCGCCTGGCACGTGCACGGCTCCGTCTCCAGCTCGGTCGAGGTCGAGGATCTGGTGCAGACCGGGCTCGTCGCGCTGGTCGAGGCAGCCGGTTCGTTCGAGGACCGCGGGCAGGTCACTTTCGCCCAATATCTCGGCACCCGCATCCGTGGCGCGATGATCGACGAGCTCAGGCGCCAGGCGACGATCACCCGCGGTGCGATGCGGCGCCGGCGCGAGATCGCCGAGGCGGAATCGGCGCTCTCCGTCCAGCTCGGCCGTGCGCCGAGCGACGAGGAGGTCGCCTTCCAGCTGGGCGTGCCGACCGAGCGGCTGCGGCAGGAGCGCGACGCCGCCCAGCCGATCCGGTTCGAACCCATCGACGGCGTCTACACCGACGACAGCCCCTGGTTCATGAGCGACGACCCGAACCCGTTCGAGCTGCTCGAAAGCGAGGATCTGCGCCAGGCGCTGATCGAGGCGATCGGCCGCCTCTCCGAACGCGAGGCGCAGGTGATCCAGCTCTACTACGTGGAGGAACTGAACCTCGAGGAGATCGGCCAGGTGCTCGGCGTCGGCGCCGCGCGGGTGTGCCAGATCAAGAAATCGGCGCACGACCGGCTGAAGAAAGCGCTGGAGCAGCGGATCGGCTAGGCTTCGTCCAGCTGCAGCGCGGCGGTCAGCGGCTTCTCCTTCAGGAACTGCCGGATCGCCGCGTTCACGTCGTCCGGCGCTTCCCAGGTGACGAAATGGCCGGCGTCGACCTCGTCCACCGTCAGGTCGTCGACATAGGCGGAAAGGCCGTCCAGCTGCACGGGCAGCAGCGCCGTGTCGCGCATCCCCCAGATCACCAGCACCGGCATCTTCAGCGACGGGAAAGGCGCGTCGAGGAACGCCGGCCGCTCGACCTGCTCGCCGATCGCCGGCACCTCGATGGCGGATGCCCGATACCAGTTCAGCATCGCCGTGAACGCGCCGGGCGTGCGCCACTGGTCGAGATAGACCTCCTTCTCTTCCTCGCTCAGCAGCTTCGCGTCGGCGGTGCGCATGAAGCTGACCTCGAAGAATTTCTCCATGCCCACCGCGCCCAGCTTGGTCTCGAACGCCGGGTCGCGGAAGGCGCGGATATATTGGGACGCGGCGCGCTGTTCGGGGTCGTCGATCAGCGTGCGCTGGAAGAGGAACGGGTGCGGCGCATTGGCGATGATCAGCCGCGCGATGCGGTCCGGATGCCGCAGCGCCGCCATCCAGGCGATCGCGCCGCCCCAATCATGGCCGACCAGCGTGAACTGCTCCAGCTCCAGCGCGTCCGCAAGCGCGATCAGATCGTCGACCGGCTTGTCCGGCGCATAGTCCTCGACCCTGGGAGGTTTCGACGATCCGGCATAGCCGCGCTGATCGGGCGCCACGACGAAATAGTCGTCGCACAGCGCCGCGAGCTGGTGCCGCCACGTCCGGTGCGATTCGGGAAAGCCGTGCAGGAAGATCAGCGCCTCGCCGTCACGCGGGCCGCCCATCGTCACATCGAGATCGACGCCCGTCGGCAAGTGAAAGCGTTGCTGCTGCAGGGTCATTGTCTATGGCCTCCCTTCCTGATCCCGTTTGCTTCGAGCGCCGTCGAGAAGCGCAGGTTTCGCTGCAACGGTTTCTCGACTGCGCTCGAAACGAACGGGGCGAGAGATTGTCGCAACTCTACGGATATGAAACCGTAATCGGCACCTCGGGCAATGGAATAAACTCGCCTTCGTCCCCCGGCACCGTCGGAAACCGGCCTTCTTTCCAGTCGTGCTTCGCCTGGTTGATCCGGTCGCGGCTCGAGGAAACGAAATTCCACCAGACGTGGCGCGGCGTCGCGAACGCCTCGCCGCCCAGCAGCATCACGCGGGCACCGGCTTCACTGCGCAGCGTCATCGGCACGCCGGGTTTCAGCAGGTAAAGCGTGTAGAGATCGAGCGGCTCGCCATCGAGGCTGGCATCGCCAAGCGCGACCAGCACGGCCCGCTCGTCCGCCGCCGCGTCGATCGGCACTGACGCGCCTGGGTCGAGATTGATGTCCGCGTAGATCGTGTCGGCATAGCAGGTGGTGGGAGCGGAGCGGCCCCAGAGCGAGCCCATGATCACGCGGGCAGTAGCGCCGCCGCCTTCCACGCTCGGCAGAGCGTCCGCGGCGACATGTTCGAAGGCCGGGTCGATATCCTCGCGCCCGTCGGGCAGCGCCAGCCAGGTCTGCATGCCCGACATGATCGCGCCGCCGTCCCGCTGGTCGGCCGGCGAGCGCTCCGAATGAACGATGCCGCGTCCGGCTGTCATCAGATTGACCGCGCCCGGCTCGATCCGCGCGCGGGTGCCGAGTGAATCGCGATGGTCGATGGCGCCGCCGAACAGATAGGTGACGGTCGCCAGGTTGATGTGCGGATGCGGCCGCACGTCCATCCCGGTGCCCGGCGCGAGCTGCGCAGGGCCGAACTGGTCGACGAAAATGAACGGGCCGACCATCGTCCTGGGCCTGGACGGAAGGGTCCGCCGCACCTTGAAACCGCCGAGATCGTGGGTCGTCGGCGTTATAGTGAGGGTGAAAAGGTCGGTCATCAGGCTTCTCCAGGTGCCTTCGTCACCATCGCCAGCGCGTGGACGCGGTCGCGCAGCAGCTCGGCAAGCGCGGCATTGACCATGCGCTGGCGCGCCACGCGATTCCGCCCTTCGAAGGCGGCGCTGACGACCCTTACCGTGAAATGGCTCTCGCCGCGCGGGTCGTGGCCGGCATGGCCGCGGTGCTTTTCGCTGTCGTCGATCACTTCCAGCCGCTCGGGCCGAAGCGCATCCCGCAGCCGTTTTTCGATTTCGGCCGCCACGGGCCCCTTCGCAGTTCCGGTCATCGGCCCCATATACGCGCTTTTGCTCCGGACAGAATGCGCCCTCCCAAGGATCGTCCCAACGCCCGCTTCCACGGCCGTGTCGAGAACGCGGCCGATACCTGCGCGCATCCGGGCTGCGAAGCTCCGGGCGAGTTCCGTGCGCCGCCAAGGAGCGAAGGGCGTAGGGGGGACCGCCCGCCCGAATGGCGCTGGTTCTGCCTCGACCACGTCCGTGAGTTCAACGCAGGGTATAACTTCTTCTCAGGCATGAGCCCGGACCAGATCGAGGCCGCGCAGCGTCCGATGGCTGGCTGGGAGCGCGAGACGCGCGCCTTCGCGCACAGCGGCGCCGACCGGCCGCCGCGCTGGGCCGATTTTGCGGACCCGCTCGATGCGATCGGCGCGCGATTTCGCCAGGCAGCACCCAGGCAGCGCACCGACGGCAAGCCATTGTCTGGCGAGAACCGGCGCGACCTCGATGCGCTCGGCCTTGAGGCCGACGCCGACCGCAAGGCGCTCCGCCAGCGCTACACGGAACTGGTTCACCGCTATCACCCCGACCGCAACGGCGGCGACCGCAGCCACGAAGGCCGGCTGCAGCAGGTGATCGACGCCTATCAGCGGCTCCGGAAGGCACCGGCCTTCGCCTGACCGCCGACAGCGGTTTTGCTTTCAGACCTGCTCGCTCGTCACGAGCCAAGTCGAGGGGCGCCGTCCCGAATTTGTATCAGCGCCCCTCGACTGCGCGCTGCGCGCCTCGCGATAGGCGGGGCTCTCGTTCGGAAAGGCCATGCGCGGGAAATCGCCCGTCACGGCTCGGGCCTCCACCTTGGCCTTTTCGGCAAGCTCCGCCAGCTGTTCGGCGACTTTGCCCCAACCGTCGGCGAAGCCCATCGCCTGGTGCTGCTGCTTGGCGACTTCGGTCCAGTGGCGGGCGCGGCCGGTGTAGCGGGTCTTGCCGTCCTCTTCCTCGAACTCGAAGAAGCCGACCATGAACGGACCCTGCGGCGTCCAGTCGCCTTTGAACGCATCGGTGAAGACGACGCGCTTGCCCGGTACGGCTTCGAGAATGATGCCTTCCATCCGGTTCTCCTCGCCGTTCGGACCGTACATAACAGTCGCCGAACGGCCGCCGGCGCGCAGGTCCCAATCGACTTCGGCGCGCCACGGCTTGGGGCAGAACCATTCGTTGGTCTGCTCGGTAAAGACGCGCCACACCACGTCGATCGGCGCGTCGATCAGGCGCGTGACGGAAAGTTCGAGATCGTCGCTCATCCTCTCCCCCTTCACTTGTTCAACGCATGGGCAATCGACCAGCGATAGCCGAACGGGTCGGTTACCTGGCCATAGCGATCACCCCAGAACATGTCCTGCAGCGCCATGGTCTCGGTCGCGCCGGCCTGCTTCGCGCGATCGAACCAGCGATCGGCATCGTCGACCTGAAGGTGAAGCGTCAGACCCGCCGGCGCGCCTTCGGCCTGGCCGCCGCGATATTCGGGGAAATCATCGTTCAGCATCAGCGAGCTGCCGTTGATGGTCAGATGCGCGTGCATCAGCCTTTTGCCGTCGTCAGCCGGCATCCGCAGCCGCTCGGTCGCGCCGAACGCACGCGTGTAGAAGTCGATCGCCTCGGCCGCGCGGCCTCCCTCGATCGTCAGATGCGGGGTCAGGCCGCTCGTCGGGCCTTGTTCTTCGGTCGCCATATCTCTCTCCTCTCCTTCAATCGCGGTCCGGCGCGCCGAGCGGGAACAGCGGCCGGTAGGGCCGTGCCTCCTCGACGCAGCGGGAAATGGACGGACGGGCGAGCAGCCGCGCCCGATAAGCTCTCAAATTGGCCAAGTCGGCGGGAATGCGGTGGACCCAGTCGGCGTAGAACAGGGCGGGCCCGAAAGCACAGTCGGCCAGGCTGAACTGCCCTGCGGCCGCCCATTCGCGGCTGCCCAGCCAGCTGTCGAGCCAGCGATAGGCGGTTTCCAGCGTCGCCTTCGCCTGGTCGACCTCGACCGAGTCGCGCCGCTCCGGCGGCCGCAAGGCGTCGGCCACGACGCGCTGCATGGTGCCCATCACGTAATTGTCGGAAATCCGGTCGAGCATCCGCACTTCGATCGCCTGCTCGGGATCGTCCGGGATCAGGCGGACGAGGCCCGGGTGATGGAGCTGCAGATGCTCGATGATCGTGCTCGATTCCATGACAGTCCGGCCGTCATCGACCAGCAGCGGGAACTTGCCGACCGGCCACAGCGTGCCGAACCGCGCGCCGTTCTCGGGCTCGTCCGGCCCGAGCGCACGGAAGGTGAAGGGGATGTCGTTCTCGTAAAAGGCGATCAGCGCCTTCCAGGTGTAGGACGAGAACGGGTGGCCGAAGAGCTCCATCATCCTTCACCCGCCGCCGCGCGTTCGATCGTCGCGATGTCGATCTTTCGCATTGTCATCATCGACGCCATCGCCCGCCTGGCGCGCTCCGTGTCCTTGTCGGTGGTCAGCTCAAGGAGCCGCCGGGGCGTGATCTGCCACGATACGCCCCATTTGTCCTTGCACCAGCCGCACGCGCTTTCCTTACCGCCATTGCCGACGATCGCGTTCCACAGCCGGTCGGTCTCTTGCTGGCTGTCGGTCTCGATCATGAACGAGACCGCTTCGGTCTGCGGGAAGATCGGGCCGCCGTTCAGCAGGCAGAAGCGCTGGCCGGCGAGGGTGATGATCGCGGTCAGCACTTGGCCTTCGGGGCCGGACGGCGTGTCGATCGGCGAGCGGTTGATCGAGTCGATCCGGCTGTCCGGCAGCAATGAGACGTAAAATTCCGCGGCTTCCCCGACGCCGCCGTCGAACCAGATGGTGGGGGTGATCTTGGACACAATCTCTCTCCTCGTAGGTGCGATCAGCCGAAGGGCAGCAGGGCGCGGATACGGGCGTCGCGGAGCCACAGACCGCCCCATACGAACAGGCCCAGATAGACTGCGAACAGCGTGTGGGTGACAAGCGGACTGCCGGCACGCAGATGGATGGCGACGGCGCCGCCCAGATAGCCGGTCAGCAGGACGGCACCGAGAAAGCTGGTGCGCCGCAACGCATAAAGCGCGGTGCAGAGAGCCAGGATCGCACCCAGCAGCCGCATGAAGCCGGCATCGGCGGGCAGGCCGAGCGGAGGACTGTTCGCGATCATCAGATCGGGCGCGATCAGCTTCCCGCCCGCGTCCATCGCGAAAAAGAGGATGGCGAGCCCGCTCAGCGCCCGGCCGGCCCAGACCCGATCGTTTCGAACGGGCGTTGCGGTGTCGACGGCAAGGTCCATGGTTTGTCTCCGGATCAGGCGAAGGGCGGGGCGCCGACGACGGCGCTGTGGCCGAGAAGGGCCGCGGCCGTGACCAGATAGGCGGCCAGGGCGACCAGCAGGCTGTGCCGGGCGGTCATGCCGGCACCTTCGCCGTATCGAGAACGGGCTTAAATCCGCCCCAGAACATGCGCGGGCCGGCGAAGGGCATGTCGCCTTCCGGCTTCATCCGTTCGTCCGCCATGAGCTTCTCCCAGCCCGCATCGCGTGCGGCCTTGTCGGGCCATTCGATGAAGGAGAAGACGATTGTCTCGCCGTCCTCCGCCTTCACTGCGCGGTAGAAATCGGTGACTTGCCCCTTCGACACATCATCGGCGATCGACTCGACAACGCGGGTGGCGCCGTGCTCGCGGAAAATGGGTGCAGACTTTGCGGCCATCGCGCGATAGGCGTCGCGCTGCCCCGGCAGCACAGGCACGATCATGCCGTCGACAAAGCCGCCCTTGCCGCTGCCTTCTTCGACAATGGCTTCGAAGCCGCCCACGACCATGCGCTTGCCGTCGAACGGCATCGATGCGCCGATCTCCGCCATGCGCGGGTCGCTCATCATCTTCGCGTTGGCGGCATCGCGCGCGGCCCTGGACGGATATTCGAACCAGGAGAAGACGACGTCCTCGCCGGCCTCGGCATTCACGGCCTTCCGGAAGTCGGTCACCTTGCCTTCGGGCACGTCGCTGCCCCACGCCTCGACATGCCGTTCCACCCCGAATTCGCGCAGGATCGGCGCGACGTCGCTCGCCTGCTTGACATAGGCGTCCCGGTTGCCCGTCGACACGGGCACGATGAATCCCTCGATATAGGTCATGCCGCTTCTCCCTGAGGCTGGTTGGCCGCGTACACGGCGAGCTGGTCGGCGAGCGCCCGCTGAAAGGCGGGCCGCGCCTCGCCCCGCGCGACATAGGCGGCGAGATTGGGGACGCCGGCGACAAGGTCGGTGTGGCGCAGGAAGCGCAGCACCGTGACCATCATCAGGTCGCCGATCGTGAACCGGTCGCCCTGCAGCCAGGGCTTGTCGCCCAGCCGGTCGGAGACGCGCCGGAGCTTCAGCTTGACGAAGTCCTCGGCGCCAGGCCGGCGAAGCTTCGCCCATTCCTCGCCATTGTAGAACAGGTCGATCAGCAGCAGGTTCATCACCGCCGGCTCGACGCTGTTCAGCGCGGCATAGGTCCACTGGATCGCACCGAACCGGCCCTGCGGATCGCGCGGCAACAGCGCCTCGCTCTTTTCGCCGACATATTGGACGATCGCGCCGGTCTCGAAGATGCAGAGGTCGCCGTCCTTCAGGATCGGCACCTGGTCGAACGGCTGCTCCTTCAGATAGTCGGTCGGGCGCTGCTGGCCGAGCAGGCGGACGCGGTAATCGAGTCCCGCTTCTTCGAGCGCCCAGCGGGCGCGCAGGTCGCGCACGACGCCCTGGGCAAAATCGGGCACCCATTCGAACGCTGTGATCTCGATCGATGCGTTGGGATTGACAGGCATGGTTCTTCTCCCTTCTCGTCCGGTTCAGGCCGCCTGGTTCTGCGGCATGGCGGAAAGCGCGGCCTCGACGTCCATCCACATGGGTCCGAAGCCATGGCCGTCCGGATCCTCGAAGGCGCGGCTGTACATGAAGCCCAGATCCTCGGGCGGATGATGCTCGCGCCCGCCTGCGGCGAGCGCCGCCTCCATGATCGCATCCACCTCCGCTCGGCTGTCGAACGACAGCGCGAACAGCGCCTGGCTGACCGCATGGGCATCTGCGATCGGCTTCGACGTGAACCCCTGGTAGAAAGGGTGCGTCAGCAGCATGAAGCTGATCGTGTCGGACCAGACCATCATCGCGGCCTGATCATTGGAGAAGCGCGGGTCCTTTGTGCACCCGATCGCTTCGTAGAAGGCGACCGACCGGTCGAGATTCTCAACCGGCAGGTTCACGAAGACCATCTTCGGCATCTCGTCTCTCCTGGAAAGGATCAGTAGCTGAGCGACGGATACCAGTCGGCGCCGCGGCCCTCGGGCGTCATGTCGAGGACGTTCCAGAGCGGCGTCGGATCGGGCGCAAGGTGCGGATCGAAGCCGGGATCGGCCGTCTCCGCGCCACCCTCGGCTGCCCAGAACAGGCGGACGGCATCGCGGTCGCGCGTCCAGACGAACACGCCCGCGCCCTCGTCGCCGTCGACGACGAGGCGGTAGTCGCGCGCGAAATCCTCGCCGACAGTCTGGTAGAAATTCAGGTGTGTCCAGCCGCGCTCCCGGGCGACGGCGAGCTGCCGCTCGACCGGCGAGCGGCCGATGATCGCGAGCGCGACCCGCTGCTCGATATCGGGCGCGGGGATGTCGAGCGAGCCGACGAACGAGGTGCACATCGGACACGGCCGCTCCCGCTCCGGCCCGAACATCCAGAAATAGGTGAACAGCGTGTCGTGGCGGCCGAACAGGTCTGCCAGCGCCAGCTCGTTCCCGTCCTTGTCGCGAAAGCGATAGTCGCTGGCGGTCGGACCGGGCGGTAGCGCGCGGCGATGCTCCGCGACGCGCTGGATCTGGCGCCGCAGCTCGATTTCCTCGGCCAGCAGCGCCGTGCGCGCGGCCCGATACTCGACGCTTTCGCCCGGCCAGCGCGCCGGATGGGCTTCCGCCATCTCACGCGCGGGCTTCAGCGCCTCCGGCGGCGGCAATGTCGCGGTGTCGGCCATCTCGATCTCCGTTCAGCTGGAGGAGGAGCGAATCACTTCTTGACCTTGATGCGCGGCTCAGTTATTAAAAGCAACTAGGAAGTTACAAAAAAGAACCAAAATGGAGCAGAAGGGTAAGAACCGCTGGTACGACGATGCATGCGGGACCGCGCTCGCGCTGGAGTTCGTGGGTGAGCGTTGGTCGTTGCTGATCATGCGCGAGCTGATGCTGGGTCCGCGCCGCTTTTCGGAATTGCGCGCGACGTTGGGCGGAATCAGCGCGAATATCCTGACGCAGCGTCTCGAAAGCCTCGAAAGCATCGGCATCCTCCGCCGCCGCAAGCTGCCGCCCCCGGCCTCTGTGCAGGTCTATGAGCTTACGCCTTGGGGCTATGAAAGCGAGCCGATCTTCCAGGAAATGGGCCGCTGGGCGACGCGATCGCCGCTGCACGACCCGATGCTGCCGCTGTCGCCGGTTTCCGCGATGCTGTCGCTGCGCACGATGCTTGCGCCCGACCGCGGCGACCTGACGATGACCCTCGCGTTCCGCTTCCCGAACGATGCCTTCGTCGCGCAACTCACGCCCGAGGAGCTGAGGATCGAGCGGGGCGAGACGGACGCTGCCGAC
>NZ_DASTXI010000140.1:0-8239 GCF_035758555.1 Sphingomonas sp.
CGGCTATATCGACGGCGCGGAGGCCTGCTCCGCCGCGCGCTGGGCGGCCGACGCGCGGGCCGAGATCGCGAAGGCGCACGAGGCCCGCCGGCTGCCCGTGCTGGTCGGCGGCACCGGGCTGTACATCCGGACGCTGCTGAATGGCATCGCGCCGATCCCGGACATCGAGCCCGCCGTCCGCGCCGCGGTGCGCGGCATGGCGGTCGACGCGGCCTATATCGCGCTGAAGCAGCAAGACCCGGACAGCGCCGCCCGCCTCGCCCCCGCCGACACCAGCCGCGTCCAGCGCGCGCTGGAAGTCGTGCGCTCCACGGGCCATCCGCTCGCCTATTGGCACCAGCGCCGCACCGGCGGAATCGGCTCGCAGATGGCGCTGCGCCCGCTGATCCTGGTGCCGCCGCGCGACTGGCTGATGCAGCGCAGCGACGCACGCTTCCTCGGCATGATCGAAAGCGGCGCGATCGACGAGGTCGAGCGGCTGCTGATGCGCCGGCTCGATCCCGACCTGCCGGTGATGCGCGCGATCGGCGTGCGCGAAATCTCCGCCTGGCTGCATGGCGAAATGACGCGCGGCGAAATGGTCGCCGCCGGCCGTCTCGCGACGCGCCAATATGCGAAGCGCCAATATACCTGGTTCCGCCACCAGGCGCCCGAGGACTGGCCGCGCATCGAAGACCCGCTGACGCCCTATCTGATGGAACGTCTGGCAAAGCAGCTGATCGGCTGAGCAAAAATCCCGTTCGTTTCGAGCGAAGTCGAGAAACGGCAGCTCCGGAACAAGCGCTTCTCGACTGCGCACGAAGCGAACGGAGTTCGGTGATTTGTCTTTAACGCCAGTTCTGCTATCCAGCCCCGCAATGACTCGCGCCGTCCTCCTTCGCGACCGCCGCAGCGCCGCTGGCGCCACGGTCGTGCGCGCGCGCGTCCTCTCCGTACGGAACCTTATTATTATCCCCTGATTCCGCCGTCCGGAGCCTATGGCCACATGCAGGCCGCTCGGTTCTCCGGGCGGCCTTTTTCTTGACCCGCGTTCCTGCCCATAAGCAACAAAGTTACGCGGCGCATGCTTGACGCGACATTTTCCACTCTCTAGCAGCGCCCGTCCAGCAAGGTTGATGAAGATGCCACGAGAATTGAGCGGAGCCGATATCCTGGTCCAGGCGCTGTGCGACCTCGGTGTCGACCATGTGTTCGGCTATCCGGGCGGCGCCGTGCTGCCGATCTACGACGCGCTGTTCCGGCAAAAGCGCATCAAGCACGTCCTCGTCCGCCACGAGCAGGCAGCGACCCACGCTGCCGAGGGCTATGCCCGCTCGACCGGCAAGCCGGGCGTTGTGCTCGTCACCTCCGGCCCCGGCGCGACCAATGCCGTCACCGGCATCACCGACGCGCTGCTGGACTCGATCCCGATGGTCGTCATCACCGGCCAGGTCGCCACGCACCTGATCGGCACCGATGCGTTCCAGGAAGCGGACACGGTCGGCATCACCCGCCACTGCACCAAGCATAATTACCTGGTGAAGGACCCGGCGACGCTCGGCGCCGTGGTGCACGAGGCGTTCCACATCGCCACGTCCGGCCGCCCCGGCCCGGTCGTCATCGACATCCCGAAGGACGTGCAGGTCGCGACGGCCGCCTATCGCACCCCCGGCGTCATCCAGCACAAGACCTACCGTCCGCAGGTGAAGCCGGAACAGACGCTGGTCGAAGCGGCGGTCGAGATGCTGGCCGCGGCCGAGCGGCCGATCCTCTACACCGGCGGCGGCGTCATCAACTCGGGCCCGTGCGCCAGCATGCTGCTGCAGGAGCTGGCCCGCGTCACGGGCGCGCCGGTCACCTCGACGCTGATGGGTTTGGGCGCCTTCCCCGCCTCTTCGGGCCAATGGCTCGGCATGCTTGGCATGCACGGGACCTATGAAGCGAACATGGCGATGCACGATGCCGACCTGATGGTCTGCCTCGGCGCCCGCTTCGACGACCGCGTGACCGGCCGGCTCGACGCGTTCAGCCCGCGATCGAAGAAGATCCATGTCGATATCGACCGCTCGTCGATCAACAAGACCGTGCGCGTCGATCTCGGCATCGTCGGCGATGTCGGCCGCACGCTGGAGGACATGGTCCGCATCTGGAAAGCCCGCGGCCACCAGAAGAACGACCTTTCCGCCTGGTGGCGGCAGATCGGCGAATGGCGCGCGAAAGAATGCCTCGGCTTTCCGGAGGACGGGGCCGAGATCATGCCCCAGCGTGCGATCAAGGCGCTTTTCGAAGCCAGCAAGGCGCGCAAGCCGATCGTCACCACGGAGGTGGGCCAGCACCAGATGTGGGCGGCGCAGCATTTCGGCTTCGAACGGCCCAATCGGTGGCTCACCTCGGGCGGGCTCGGCACGATGGGCTATGGCCTGCCCGCCGCGATCGGCGCGCAGATCGGCAATCCGAACGCGCTGGTGATCGACATCGCCGGCGAGGCCTCGATCCAGATGAACATCCAGGAGCTGGCGACCGCGACCCAGTACCGGCTGCCGGTCAAGGTCTTCATCCTCAACAACGAATATATGGGCATGGTCCGCCAGTGGCAGGACCTGACCTATGAAGGCCGGCATTCCGAAAGCTATTCGGACGCGCTGCCCGATTTCGTGAAGCTCGCCGAAGCCTATGGCTGGACCGGCCTGCGGATCGAACGCCCCGATCAGCTCGACGGCGGCATTGCGACGATGCTCGACACGCCCGGCCCGGTGCTGGTCGACTGCCGCGTCGCAAAGCTCGCCAACTGCTTCCCGATGATCCCGTCCGGCGCCGCGCACACGGAGATGCTGCTCCAGTCGGACCAGGTCTCCGGCACCATGGCGGACGAAGCGAAGGCGCTGGTCTGATGCACATCCATCCGGACGTCATCGAGCGCCACACGCTCTCCGTCACCGTGGACAATGAAGCGGGCATCCTCGCCCGGATCGCGGGCATGTTCTCCGCGCGCGGCTACAACATCGAAAGCCTGACCGTGGCCGACGTGACGGAAGACGAAAGCGTCAGCCGCATCACCATCGTCACCTCGGGGGCGCCGGCGAATATCGATCAGATCATCGCCCAGCTCGACCGGCTGGTGCCGGTGCACCGGGTCACGGACCTGACCGCGCTCGGCCCCCATGTCGCGCGCGAGCTGGCGCTGGTTAAAGTCGCAGGCGTGGGCGATCATCGGATCGAGGCGCTGCGCCTCGCCGATGTCTACCGCGCCCGCGTGGTCGACGCGACGACCGGCAGCTTCGTGTTCGAAGTGACGGGATCGTCGGAAAAGCTCGACACCTTCATCGGCCTGATGCGGGAAGTCGGGCTCGTCGAAGTCGCCCGCACCGGCGTCGTCGCCATCGGCCGCGGGCGGGAGGCGGTTTGAACGTATCTCGACTTCGCTCGATACGAGCGGAGGTCTAGCAGCTAAACACCGTTCGTCCCGAGCGAAGTCGAGGGGCGCACCAGAGCAAGGGAAGAATGATGCGCGTTTATTACGACCGGGACGCCGATATCGGCCTGATCAAGGGCAAGAAGATCGCGGTTCTCGGCTATGGCAGCCAAGGCCATGCCCACGCCCTTAACCTGCGCGACTCCGGCGTCGCGGAAGTGGCCGTCGCCCTCCGCCCCGGTTCGGCCACCGCCAAGAAGGCGGAAGCCGCGGGCTTCAAGGTCATGACCAATGCCGAGGCCGCGAAATGGGCCGACCTGATCATGATCCTCGCCCCCGACGAGCACCAGGCGGCGATCTATGCCGAAGACCTCGCGCCCAACATGAAGCAGGGCGCCGCCCTCGCCTTCGCGCACGGCCTCAACATCCATTTCGGCCTGATCGAGCCGCGCGCCGATCTCGACGTCATCATGATCGCGCCCAAAGGCCCCGGCCACACCGTTCGCTCCGAATATCTGCGTGGTGGCGGCGTGCCCTGCCTCGTTGCGGTCCATCAGGACGCGTCGGATAACGCGCACGATCTCGCCCTCGCCTATGCATCGGCGATCGGCGGCGGCCGCTCGGGCGTGATCGAGACCAATTTCCGCGAGGAATGCGAGACCGACCTGTTCGGCGAACAGGCGGTTCTGTGCGGCGGCCTGACGCACCTGATCACCGCCGGCTTCGAGACGCTGGTCGAGGCCGGCTACGCGCCCGAAATGGCCTATTTCGAGTGCCTGCACGAAGTGAAATTGATCGTCGACCTGATGTACGAAGGCGGCATCGCCAATATGCGCTATTCGATCTCCAACACCGCCGAATATGGCGACATCTCGACCGGCCCGCGCATCATCACCGACGAGACCAAGCGCGAGATGAAGCGGGTGCTGGACGATATCCAGGCCGGCCGTTTCGTCAGCCGCTTCGTCACCGAGAACCGCGCCGGCCAGCCCGAGCTGAAAGCCGCCCGCAAGCGTGCCGCCGCCCACCCGATCGAGAAAGTCGGCGCCGAGCTCCGCGCAATGATGCCCTGGATCGGCGCCAACAAGCTGGTCGACAAGGACAGGAACTGAGCAACCTCGTCATGCCGGACTTGATCCGGCATCCACCTTCTTAGAGAAGCAAAGATGGACCCCGGCTCAAGGCCGGGGTGACGAGGAGAGAAGTCATGCGCCTAGCCTATGTCGCCGCTCTAGCCCTCGCACTCGCCGCGCCGCTGATTGCCCAGGGCCCGATGTCGAAACCGGGGAGCAACAACCCGGCGGCGGTGACCGGCGGCACCTACAAGGCCGATCCCAACCACACGTTGGTCCTCTGGACCGTCGATCACCTCGGCTTCACCCCCTACACCGGCATCTTCGGCTCCGTGACCGGCACGCTGACGCTCGATCCGAAGAATCCGAACGCGGCCAAGGTGGATGTGACCATCCCCGTGTCCAAGGTCACGACGGCCAGCGCCGGGCTGACCGCGCACCTGCTCCGTGCCGGCAAGGATGGCGGCAAGCCCGATTTCTTCGGCCCCGACCCCGCCGACGCGCGCTTCGTCTCGACCAGCGTCCAGGCAAGCGGCCAGAAGGCGAAGATCACCGGCAACCTGACGCTGAACGGCGTCACGCGACCGGTCACGCTCGACGCGACCTTCTACGGCGCGGGCAAGATGCCGGCGAACATGGGCGGGCAGGAAAATGTCGGCTTCCGTGCGACCGGCAAAATCAAGCGCAGCGATTTCGGGGTGACGATGGGCATTCCGCTCGTCTCCGACGAGGTCGCGCTCGAGATCGCCGCCGCCTTCCAGAAATGACCGCGGATGAAGCGGAAGGCCGTGCCGGCGTCGGCAGGATCGAGGCCTTTTCGGATGGCGTGATCGCGATCATCATCACGATCATGGTGCTGGAGCTGCACGCGCCGGTTTCGGAGCGGATGGACCAGCTCTGGTCGCTATGGCCGATCTTCCTCGCCTATATCCTCAGCTACGCCTATGTCGCGATCTACTGGGTCAACCACCACCGCATGTTCGCGCATGCCATGCACGTGTCGAACGCGCTGCTGTGGTCGAACATGCTGCTGCTGTTCACCCTGTCGCTGATCCCCTTCTCGACCTCCTATCTGGGCGAACATCATTTCGGGCGGAATGCCACGGTCCTCTACCTGGTGTCGCTGCTGCTGCCATCTCTCGCCTATGCCTGGGTGCAGCGGATCGTCCGCTGCACCGGCCGGCAGACGGAGTCCGCGTTCGGCTATCACCGGCAGGCATTGCGCAAAGGCGCGCTCAGCAGCGCAGTCTATCTGATCGGCATTCCGCTGGCGTTGATCTCGCCCTGGCTGGGGATCGCCTGCGCCGGCCTGGTCGCGCTGCTGTGGATCCTGCCCAGCAGCCGGCTGGACCGATTATTCGGGGCGCGGGCCTAGACATCGTTAACCGGCTGAGGCTAATCCCGCCGCAGATGACCGCGCTTCGCGCCCTTCTTCTTCGACTTACGCGCCCTTAGGCGCGTCGTTTCCGTGCGCGGGTTCGGCCCGTGCCCAGCGCCTAAGGGCCTCCAGACCCCGCTGTTCCCGTCGAGGAAGTTCCAATGTTGCGCGATCCGTCCGTCAAATACCGTCCGTTTCCCCAGGTTCCGCTGCCCGACCGGCAATGGCCCGGCCGCACGATCACCCAGGCGCCGCGCTGGCTTTCGACCGACATGCGCGACGGCAACCAGGCGCTGATCGATCCGATGGATGCGGAGAAGAAGCAGCGCTTCTTCGACCTGCTGGTGAAAATCGGGATCAAGGAAATCGAGGTCGGCTTCCCCTCGGCCGGGCAGACGGAGTTCGACTTCATCTCCGGCCTGGTCCGCGCCGGCCGGGTGCCCGACGACGTGACGATCCAGGTGCTGACCCAGTCCCGCCGCGACCTGATCGAACGCAGCTTCGAAAGCCTGGAAGGCGCCAAGACCGCGATCGTTCACCTCTATAATGCCGTGTCGCCGTCATGGCGTCGCATCGTGTTCGGGCTCGATGTCGCTGGCGTGAAGGCGATCGCGGTGGAAGGCGCATCGATCCTGCGCGACGAGGCGGCGAAGCGGCCCGAAACCGACTGGCGCTTCGAATACAGCCCCGAGACTTTCTCGACCGCAGAGCTCGACGTGTCGCTGGAGGTCTGCTCGGCGGTGATGGACGTGCTGCGCCCCACGGCGGAGCGGCCGATCATCTTCAACCTGCCGGCGACGGTCGAGGCGGCGACGCCCAACATCTACGCCGACCAGATCGAGTATTTCTGCCGCAACATCCCCGATCGCGAGGCAGTGATCGTCTCGCTCCACACCCATAACGACCGCGGCACCGGCGTCGCCGCGACCGAGCTGGGCCTGCTCGCCGGCGCCGACCGCGTCGAGGGTTGCCTGCTGGGCAATGGCGAGCGCACCGGCAACGTCGACCTGGTGACGGTCGCCCTCAACATGTATTCGCAAGGCATCGATCCGGGCCTCGATTTCTCGAACATCGACGAGGTCGTGAGCACCGTCGAATATTGCACGGCGATCCAGACGCACCCGCGCCAGCCCTATGCCGGCGAGCTGGTGTTCACGGCCTTTTCCGGCTCGCACCAGGACGCGATCAAGAAGGGCTTTGCCGCCCAGGCGCAGCGTAACGACGAGATGTGGGACGTCCCATATCTTCCGATCGACCCCGCCGATCTCGGCCGCTCTTACGAAGCCGTGATCCGCGTCAACTCGCAGTCCGGCAAGGGCGGCGTTGCCTGGGTGCTGGAGCAGGACAAGGGCCTGAAGCTGCCGAAGCGTCTGCAGGCCGACTTCAGCCGCCACGTCCAGACGCTCGCCGACGAGACCAGCCGCGAGCTGAATGCAGAGGACATCTGGTCGGTGTTCGAAGCGACCTACCTCGCCCCCGGCCGCTTCGCGCTGATCGACTATCACGAGCAGCAGGACGCCGGCGCCCGCATCTTCGCCGGCTGCATCGCCCGTGATGGCGAGGAGCGCAGCGTCAGCGGCCGCGGCAACGGCCTGATCTCGTCCGTTCTCGCAGCGCTGAAGGAAAGCTACGGCATCCAGCTGGACGTCGCCGACTATAACGAGCATGCGATCGGCCACGGCGCCGACGCGCAAGCCGCGACCTATCTCGAATGCCGCACGCCGGACGGCCGCACCGTGTTCGGCGTGGGCATCGACGCGGATATTGCTACGGCTAGTGTTCGGGCGGTGCTTAGTGCCGTGAATGGAGCTAACCGGCCATGACCAGGAAGCGCGATTATCGAAGTGGTGTTGGCGAGCAACTGAAGCAACAACGAGCTGTTGCGATTGGGAAAGCGATTGCCGAGGCCCGATCTCGTGAGCACGACGGCGGACCGTCCGCTGCCCGATCGGCCGATTTTCTCTACGGGAAGACGGACTACCGAGCTAAGCTACTTTGATCGGAACCGGACACGGCGAAAACCTTCCACCAGAAAAGCATCAAAGCCCGCGTCTTGCCATGATCGCGAATGAGGATGTCCGCCGCCTGTAACGTTTGCCCACCATTGCGGCCGGTTCGCGCTGGCCGGCAGCTTAAAGCCGAGCACTCGCTCAATCTCTGCAAAACTTAGCTGAAATTCTCCGCGCGGTTTGGATGCAAGATGTTCGCGTAGAGGGCTGTATTTGCTCTTCATTGCCCGCTCCTCATCGCAAGCTCGTTGCGATCCTGACCGTCTTGTCGGGCGAACCCGACAGCTGGACGAGGTACCGCCCCGGCGCGACCTTGAACTCGAGGATCTTCTGCACGCCCGTGCAACCCTTCGTCTTCGGCTCTCCGGCGAGCGCCAGCGGCTTGCCG
>NZ_DASTXI010000039.1:0-34694 GCF_035758555.1 Sphingomonas sp.
TTTCGGCGGGTGAGGGGGGCGAACCTTGCGTCTCTTCGTCGCTCGCATTGTCGTCTATCACCGGCTGATCCGCTGCGTTCTTTTCCCGATCCGGTCCCCCGCCGACCATCGGGCCTCTGTGAGACGTACCGCCCTCTTTCGGAATCACCTTACCGACGCTGTTTTCGTCCGCCATGCCGTCCTCCATTTCAAGGTGGAGAACGCCTCGACAGGAGCCCCGATCCTGCAGATGCGGCCAATGGTGCGGACGGCGGGACTCGAACCCGCACGCCCATGGGGCAGAAGATTTTAAGTCTCCAGCGTCTACCGGTTCCGCCACGTCCGCACGCGCGCGCTTGATCGGGGCGCGGCGGGGCGCGGTCAAGCCTGTTGCGGGAGCGCGCCTTGAGCCGCTACCGCAATGAAATGGATCCGATCATCCGCATTTCCGGGCTGACGAAGACGTATGAGTCCGGCCATCAGGCATTGAAGGCGGTCGATCTGGAGATCGGGCGCGGCGAAATCTTTGCGCTGCTGGGCCCGAACGGTGCGGGCAAGACGACGCTGATCAGCATCGTCTGCGGCATTGTCCGCCCCTCCGGCGGGACAGTGACGGTTGGCGGACACGATATCATCGGCGGCTACCGCGCGACGCGAGGCGCAATCGGGCTGGTGCCGCAGGAGTTGACCACCGACGCGTTCGAAACGGTCTGGGACACGGTCAGCTTCAGCCGCGGCCTGTTCGGCAAGCCGCGCAACCCGGCCGTCATCGAGCGGCTGCTGAAGCAGTTGTCGCTGTGGGACAAGCGCGCGACCAAGATCAAGGAACTGTCCGGCGGCATGAAGCGCCGGGTGATGATCGCCAAGGCGCTCAGCCATGAGCCGACCGTGCTGTTTCTCGACGAGCCGAGCGCCGGCGTCGATGTCGAGCTGCGCCGGGGCATGTGGGAAATGGTGCGGGAGCTGCGCGACCAGGGTGTCACGATCATCCTCACCACCCATTATATCGAGGAAGCCCAGGAAATGGCGGACCGCGTCGGCGTTATCAGCCATGGCGAGCTGATCCTGGTCGAGGAGACGGCCGCGCTGATGCAGAAGCTCGGCAAGCGTGAGCTGACGCTGAAGCTGGCCGAGCCGATGGCGGCGATCCCGTCCGAGCTGTCCGAATGGCCGCTGGAGCTGCGCGATGAAGGCAACGAGCTGCTCTATACCTTCGACGCCAATGCCGATCGCACCGGCATCGCGTCGCTGATCCGGCGGATGACCGACCTCGGCATCGGCTTCAAGGATCTGGCGACGCGGCAGAGTTCGCTGGAGGACATCTTTGTCCGGCTGGTGCACGAAGGGGCGGCGGCGTGACCGGCATCAACTGGCGCGGTGTATTCGCCATCTACAAATTCGAGATGCACCGTTTCGCGCGGACGCTGTGGACCGGGCTGGCGGTGCCGGTGATCACCACCTCGCTGTATTTCATCGTGTTCGGATCGGCGATCGGCTCGCGGATGAGCGAGATCGACGGCGTGCCCTACGGCGCCTTCATCGTGCCAGGGCTAATGATGCTGTCACTATTTACGGAAAGCATCTTCAACGCCTCCTTCGGCATCCACATGCCGCGCTTCACCGGGACGATCTATGAGATACTGTCGGCGCCTCTTAGCGCGTTCGAGACGGTGCTCGGCTATGTCGGCGCGGCGATGACCAAGTCGATGACGGTCGCGCTCGTGATCCTGCTGACGGCCAATCTGTTCGTGTCCGTCCGGATCGAGCACCCGCTGGCGATGATCGCCTTCCTGCTGCTGATCGCCGCGACCTTCTGCCTGTTCGGCTTCATCGTCGGCATCTGGGCCAAGGGCTTCGAGCAGCTGCAGGTGATCCCGCTGCTGGTGGTGACACCGATGACCTTCCTGGGCGGCGCCTTCTATTCGATCGACATGCTTGCCGAGCCGTGGCGAACGGTGACCCTGTTCAATCCGGTCGTCTATCTGATCAACGCCTTTCGCTGGACCTTCTACGGCACGTCGGACGTGGCGGTGGGCATCAGCTTCGCGATCACCCTGGCGATCTTCGTCGTCTGCCTGGCGGTCGTCGCCTGGATTTTCAGAACCGGTTACCGGCTGAAGAGCTGAGTCATGAAAAAGGCCGGAGCCCGAAGGCCCCGGCCGAACTGCAATCGAAGATATGGTTCAGGCGAGACGCGGCGTGGCACGACGCCGGCTGCGCAGTGCGCCGCCGACAAAGCCGAAGCCGCCGATCATCATCGCCCAGGTCGCCGGCTCCGGAACGCCCGCGCCCAGCTTCGCGTCGATGCTCAGCGACTGCGGTCCACCGGCCAAGCCGTCGACATCGAGTGTGAGGCGATAGGTGTCGTCGACGTTCGGGTTGAAGCCGACACCCGACAGGAAGGCAAAGCTGAGGCGCGCGCTGTTCTGCACGCTTCCGTTGGCCGATTCGTTGTCGTTGCCGACGAAGAACGGATCGTAGCTGACCGTCTGGGCGGTGCCGAGATTCCGGATCGTCAGCAGTGCGGTGATCGAGGCGCCGCCATTGTTGTCGATGCCCCAGTCGAAGCTCATCGGTTCGGTGCCGAGCGTGAAGCTGTACACATTGCCATCCGACGCCGGCGCGACCTCGAACGTCTTGTGCCAGCGCAGATAGAGCTGATCATTGTCGTCGGTGGTCAGCACGGCGGTGTTGGCAGGCGAATAGTCGTTGCCGTTGCCATAGAACCACGTGTCGGCCGGAGCTGAATTGTACGCGACGGAACTCGCCTGGCCTGCAGTGGCGACGCAGGCAAGGGTGGCGGCAAGCGCGATAGATACAGCTTTCATTGTAACCCCCTGTTCGTTTTGCACTCTACGGAGCGCGACTCGGAACATAGATTAATGACATCTTATTCAGCAAGGATAAAAGATACGCGCCGAGGGACTAAGGACCAGTGATTGTGCCATAATGGACTATTGTGCGGCGTGATTGTCCGACGAGTTGTTGCGCCGGTCCTAACCCGCAGTCACAAAGCTATCCATCACGCGCTTGCGCCCGGCCTGTTCGAAGTCGATTTCAAGCTTGTTGCCTTCGATTTCGGCGATCGTGCCATAGCCGAACTTCTGGTGGAAGACTCTCTGGCCCAATGAGAGGTCGCTGCGGCCCTTGTTGCCGAGGCTGACGGCGCTGGCGCGGGCTTCGACGACGCGTGAGGGGATGGTCTGGTAGCCGCCGACGGACGCGGCGCGTTGCCAGCCGGGGCCGCGGCCGGTGCCCCGTGCGATGCTCGCGAACGGGTCGGCGCGTTCGCTCCAGTTGGCGCGCCACAGGCTTTCACCGCCGGTCATGCTGGTTTCCTCCTCGATATGCGCCTTGGGCAATTCGCCCACGAAACGGGAGGGGATGGAGCTGGTCCATTGGCCGTAGATGCGGCGGTTGGCGGCGTGGAGGATGTAGGCGCGGCGGCGGGCGCGGGTGATCGCGACGTAAGCGAGGCGGCGTTCTTCTTCGAGGCTCGCATTGCCCCCTTCGTCCAGTGAGCGCTGCGACGGGAACACGCCCTCTTCCCAGCCGGCGAGGAAGACGGTGTCGAATTCAAGGCCCTTGGCGGCGTGGATCGTCATGATCGTCACCTGCGAGCCGGCGGCGCGCTCGTCATTGTCCATCACGAGGCTGACATGCTCCAGGAACGCGCCGAGGTTTTCATATTCCTCCATCGCGCGGACGAGCTCGTTCAGGTTCTCGAGCCGGCCCGCGGCGTCGGCGGAGCGGTCGGCCTGCCACATCGCCGTGTAGCCGCTCTCGTCGAGTAGCTGACGGGCAAGCTCCGGGTGCGGGAGCTGGCCGGCCATGTCCCGCCAGCGGGCGATGTCGCCGATCAGATTGCCGAGCGCGCGGCGCGCCTGCGGCGTCAGCTCGTCGGTGTCGAGGATTCGCGCGGCGGCGAGGGTCAGCGGGATGCCCTGGGCGCGGGCGAGCGCGTGGACTTTCGCCAGCGCCTTGTCGCCGAGCCCGCGCTTGGGCGTGTTGACGATCCGTTCAAAGGCGAGGTCGTCCGATGGCTGGTTGACGACGCGCAGATAGGCGAGCGCGTCGCGAATTTCCTGCCGCTCGTAGAAGCGGAAACCGCCGACGATCCGGTAAGGCAGGCCGATCGCGATGAACCGGTCCTCGAACTCGCGGGTCTGGAACTGGGCTCGGACGAGGATGGCGCAATCGTCGAGCTCGCCGCCCGACCGCTGGTGCGTCTCGATCAGCTCGCCGACGCGACGCGCTTCCTCGGGGCCGTCCCAGACGCCCAGCACGCGCACCTTCTCGCCTTCGCCGCGTTCGGTCCAAAGCGTCTTGCCGAGCCGGCCGGCATTCTCCGCGATCAGGCCGGAGGCGGCGCCGAGGATGTGAGGCGTGGAGCGGTAATTCTGTTCAAGCCGGATGATAACGGCGCCGGGGAAGTCCTTCTCGAACCGCAGGATGTTCGCGACCTCGGCGCCGCGCCACGAGTAGATCGACTGGTCGTCGTCGCCGACGCAGCAGATGTTCTTGCGCGCTTGGGCGAGCAGGCGCAGCCAAAGATATTGGCTGGCGTTCGTGTCCTGATATTCGTCGACCAGGATGTATTTGAAGCGGTTCTGGTAATGCTCGAGCACGTCGCGGTGCTGCTTTAGGATCACCAGCATGTGGAGCAGCAGGTCGCCGAAATCGCAGGCGTTCACGGCCTTCAGGCGGGCCTGATATTGCGCGTAGAGATCGGCGCCGCGGCCGTTCGCGAACAGTTCGGACTCGCCGGCATCCACGTCGGCAGGCGTCCAGCCGCGGTTCTTCCATTTGTCGATCAGGCCGGCGAGCTGGCGAGCGGGCCAGCGCTTTTCGTCGAGATCGGAAGCGGCGATCAGCTGCTTCAGCAGGCGGAGCTGATCGTCGGTGTCAAGGATCGTGAAATTGCTCTGCAGCCCGACGAGCTCGGCATGACGCCGGAGCATCTTCGCCGCGATCGAGTGGAAGGTGCCGAGCCAGGGTATACCCTCGACCGCATCGCCGACCATGCGGCCGATCCGCTCCCGCATCTCGCGCGCCGCCTTGTTGGTGAAGGTGACGGCGAGGATTTCGGATGGCCAGGCGCGCCGGGTGTAAACCAGATGAGCGAGGCGCGCGGTCAGCGCCGCAGTCTTGCCGGTGCCGGCGCCGGCGAGCACGAGCACCGGGCCTTCGGTGGTCAGCACGGCCTCGCGCTGCGGCGGGTTCAAACCGCGCAGATAGGGGGGCTCGTTCGGGTCGGCGATCGGGTGAGTCACCCGTGAACAGCTAGGGAACGAAGTCCTGAGCCGCAACCACTGCTTGGTCATTGCGAGAGAAGCGAAGCAATCCAGTGGGGCGGACGAGCCGCTTGGATTGCTTCGTCGCTACGCTCCTCGCAATGACGGGCGGAGGACGCGGAACGGTCTGCCGTCGATTGCGGCTAGGCCCAGCGCGATCAGGACCATGCCGGCATAATGGCGCGGCTCCAGCGCTTCGCCGAGGAACAGCGCCCCGAGCAGGATCGCAGTGACCGGGATCAGGAACGTGACCAGCAGCGCGTTGGTCGCGCCGGCGCTCGCGAGCAGGCGGAAATAGAGCCAGTAGGCAAAGCTGGTGCAGATCAGCGCGAACCCGGCGATCGCAGCCCAGGTGGCGGCGCTTGGCGGTGCGATCGTCCACGGCCGTTCGAGCGCGAGGCTGAAGGGAAGCAGCAACAGGCTTGCGCCGATCAGCTGGCCGGTGGCGACCGTCAGCGGAGGAATGCCGAGCGGCCGAAAGCGACGGGCATAGACGGCGGCGAAGGCGTAGCTGAGCGTCGCCGCCAGACACATCAGGATCGCGACTGCCTCGCCGCCCATCTGTGCGCCGGTGCCGATCATCACCGCCACGCCGCCGAAGCCGAGCAGCACGCCCACGATCTTCGTTGGCGTTGCGCGCTCGTCGCGGGTGAACAGATGCGCAACCAGCACGCCCCAGAGCGGCGTCGTCGCGTTCAGGATCGAGGCAAGGCCGCTCGCGATCCGCAGCTGCGCGAAGGCGTAGAGGACGAAGGGCAGGGCGTTGTTGAGAAGGCCCAGGATCAGGAACATGCCCCAGATGCGGGCATTCGTCGGCAGGCTCTCCCCCCGCAGGCGCAGGAATAGGAGTAGCGGGATCGCACCGAGCGCGACGCGCAGCAGCATGATCGTGATCGGCGGCAGCTCCTTCAGTGCAACCGCGAGGAAGAAGAAGGATCCACCCCACAGCACCGACAGGAACAGCAAGCTGCCCCAATCGCGTCCGCTCATGCCTTCGCTTTGCATCGGCGCGCCTTGGCACGGGCGCGGGCCCGGCGCCATCCCGCGGCTTGCGGTCAAAGCTTGCGGAGCAGGGTGAGCTTGGCTTTGCCGTGGGTGCGGACGGCATCCGCCTCGAAGCCCGGCAACTCGACGTCCTCGTTGAAGGCGGTCTCGATGCTGGCCCACGCACCGGGTTGGAGCGTGAGCCGCGGAAGAACCTTTTGGCCGAGGCCGGAACCATAAGGGGGATCGAGAAATACGACGTCGAACGGGCCGCCGACGAAGCCTTCGGCTGCCTGGGCGCGGATATCGATGCCCTGAGCACCCAGCTTTTCGATATTGGCCTTGAGCGCGGCGACGGCTTCCCTATCGCGTTCGACGAACGTGCAGTTGCGGGCGCCGCGGGATAGCGCTTCGAGGCCGAGCGCGCCGGTGCCGGCAAAGATATCGGCGACGCGCAAATCCTCGAAGCTGCCGATGCGCGAAGTGAGCATCGAGAACAGCGCCTCGCGCGTGCGGTCGGCGGTGGGGCGAGTGCCCGCGCCGGGCGGGGCGGCGAGCGAGCGCCCGCGCCAGCGGCCGGCGATGACCCTCATTTACTCCCTCTCCCCTTGGGAGAGGGAGGAGCCCGGCGCGAAGCGGTGGGCGGGTGAGGGTGGCGGGAGCCGGTCGCCTTAACCCCGCTCGACTTCGGCGAGTCGATCCTCTCCCGAGGGAAGAGGGTTTTCCGGAATACCACGAGGTCGTGCTGGCGGACTTCGTCGACCGCGCCGGCGGGCAGGTCGGCGAGGGCGAACGGGCCGTAGGCGGTGCGGATCAGACGGGAGACGCGCAGGCCGAGATGTTCCAGCACGCGCCGGACTTCCCGGTTCTTCCCCTCGGCCAGCGTGAGCTCGATCCAGACATTGGCGCCGGTGCGGCGTTCCAGGTTGGCGTCGATCGAGGCATAGCGGACGCCCTCGATCTCGATACCGTCGATCAGTTCCTCCAGCTGCGCCTGCGTCACATTGCCATAGGCACGCGCGCGGTAGGTGCGGGGGACGCCGGTGCTGGGGAGTTCCAGCGCACGCTTCAGCTCGCCGTCGGTGGTGAGCAGCAGGAGCCCTTCGGTGTTCAGGTCAAGCCGGCCGACGGGCATCAGCCGCGGAAGCCCTTTGGGCAGGCGGTCGTAGATGGTCGGGCGTCCTTTCGGATCGCGCTCGGTCGTCAGCAGCCCCGCCGGCTTGTGGTAGCGGAACAGGCGCGCGGGGGCGGGCGGCCTGACAGGCTTGCCGTCCACGGTGACGCCGTGCAGCGATTCGATCAGCGTCGCCGGAGTCTCGACGACAGTGCCGTCGATCGCGATTCGCCGGTCGGTAATCATCCGCTCGATCTCGCGCCGCGAGGCGACGCCGGCGCGCGCCAGCAGCTTTGCGATCCGTTGCTGTTCCCGTGACTTAGCGTGCGGCGCGGGCACTTCATCGCTCCCAAAATCTTTTCGCTGGCGGGCCACAAAAACCGAGGTGCATGCGTTATGGTTCATGGACCAGAGCGAGCGCGGACAGGGCGCGCTCAATGGCGGAGGAAACACGGGGCGGCAATGATGTTCGGTAAACGGGCCAGAAAGATGCAGCGGATCCTCATCGTCGAGGACGAGCCGCTGATCGCGTTCGATACCGAACATGTGCTGACCGAAGGCGGCTATCAGGTCGTCGGCACCGTCGATAGCGTCGAGGCGGCGCTGGAGGTGATCGCGTCCAAGAAGCTCGACCTGGCGCTGGTCGATCTTGGCCTGACCGACGGCGGCAACGGCGTCGAGGTCGCGGCAGCGGCCCGGCGCGCAGGGCTGCAGGTGCTGTTCGTGACCGGACGCTGCCCCAAGGGTGGCGAATCGCTTGGCATCGGTTGCCTGGAAAAACCCTTCACGCCGAAGGATTTGCGCGGCGCGATCGAAGCGATCGAGACGCTGCTCGCGCGCGGCAGCGTCAAGAAGGCGCCGCCGGGCCTGCACCTCTATGTGGACAACGCATCGGCAGCCTAGAGGCGCATGTCCACCTGGTCGTGGAAGGCGCGGATGCCGGTTTCGAGCGTGCCGAGCGTCAGCTGCTCGACGGCACCTGTCGAAAGGCCTTGCTGGCCGAGGGCGGCGGCGCGAAAATCCTCCGACCCGAACACCCCCTGATCGAGCAGCTGCCAGCTGCGTTGCCAATGCGACAGCGCCTTTTCGGTTTTCGGCGCCTCCGGGATCAGCATGAAATCCTCGACCAGCGTCCGGTCCACCGACTGCGGCATCAGCACCATCAGGTTCACATAATCGGGGCTGACGATCAGAATGCCGCCGGGAAAGATCTGATAGGCATAGGTGACGGCGGAGCGGAGCGCGGCCCAGTCGCTGCGGTCGAGTTCGGCAATTGCGGCGGCGCGGCCGACGGCAGAGCGCTGATGCGGGCCGACGCGGTCGCCGGCGGTGACGCCGTCCTGAAACATCGGGCCGATCGTCTCCGCATGCAGGCGCTGGACGTGATAGCTTTCGGAGAAAGCATCGACGATCAGCTTCCAGTTGGCAGGAACATCATGCGTGTTCCGCGCGAACAGGTGCTGGCCGGCGAGGTTGAACGCATCGAAATCGTGGCTGAGCGCTTCGGCTTCGGCAAAATCGGTCTGCCCATCGAATGCGAACCAGATCAGGCCGCCGGCCTCCAGGCTCGGCAATTCCTTCAGCCCGTGCGTGCTCTTGTCGAGGCCGGGGAAGGTGTCGGGGCGGGGCAGGCCGGACAGACGGCCGTCGAGCGTGTAGGACCAGGCGTGATAGGGGCAGATCAGGCGCGGCGCGCAGACCGGCTCGCCGCCCTCGACGAGGCGCGTGCCCCGGTGCTGGCATACGTTCAGGAACACATGCGCCTTGCCGGCCTTGTCGCGCGTCGCGAGCAGCGGCTTGCCGAAACCGTCGTGCGGGACCGCCATGTTCGGCTCCGGCAGCAGCGCGGAGGGGGCGATCACGTTGGGCATGCGCTCGAACAACGCCGTCCATTCGCGGTCGTGGCGCGCGGGATCGGTGTAGACCGAGGCGGGAACGGTGGTGATCGCCTCGCCGCGCTTGATCGAGCCGTCGGCGAGGTTTTCGGCGAGCGCCAGCTGGCCGGGCGTAGGCGTGAGCGCGTTCATGAAGGGGAGTGTGCGCCGAGTCGCGGCGAGGCTCAATAGCGGAGCGCGCGCTCGACCATCGGCCGGTCGATCATGCGCGAACGTCGCTGGCGAGCTGGTCGAGAAACTTGACCAGCGCCTTTTCCGGATCGCGTTCCTTGCCGCCCAGCACGGTGATGCCCCATTGGCCGAGCACCGCGTCGCGCACCGGATCGGGCCGGGCTGCGAAGACGAACGACGGCGGTCGGTCCTTGATCCGACCCGTATGGGCCCATGTCCGCCAGAGCTTGTGCAGCAGCAGCCGGATGTTCAGGTCCGACATCGAATAGCCGATGAACAGGATCGTGCGGCCGAGCGCGTCGGCCCGGAATCTGACGTCCAGCGGCGAATCGAAATTCAGCCGGTCGAAGTAATCCGTTTCGGCGAGGACCAGCGAATCGTCCGATTCGAAATCGCCGTGGAATTTGACGATCTGCGGACAGCCATTGCCGGCACGTGCAAGGTCGCGCGCATTGACGATCTTCACATAGCGGCGGCCGGCAAGCTGATAGGCGACTTCAAGATTATTGTCATAGTTGGTGGTGTAGAGGATCGGGAAATCGAGCTGGACGATCAGCTGGTGCAGCTTCGATTTCTCCACCTTGGCTTCGGACACGCTCCAGGTGCGATCCATCCAGCTGCGCAGTGCGCCGATGCTGCCCTGTTGCAGGCGGTAATATTCCGCGAGCATCTGGTAATCGGCGTCGCTGTCCTCCCCCGACAGCCCGAGCTCGCCGCGCATATGGTCGATCAGCTGCGACCAGGACGGAAGTCCGACGGCCATCGACAGCCCGGCGCCGGCGAACAGAACGCAACGACGATCCCGGACCGCCGCTACCAGCTCGGCATAGCCATGGCCTGCGGGGAGTTCTTCCATAGCCGTAACAAACGGCGGTGCGGGCGCGGCGTTCCGCTGCTGGTTGCGGGACAGCGCGGGCTCGGCTAACCGGCTCCGACCGCGCGCGGGCGTGGCGAAATTGGTAGACGCACGGCACTCAAAATGCCGCGGCTTCGGTCATGTCGGTTCGAGTCCGACCGCCCGCACCACAATCAGGTTTTGGCTTCGAGGTCCCTCAAGCGCGTGCGCAGCAGGCGCGGATTGCGGTCAAGGTCGCTCGCTGCCTTGATCTCGGCGCGGAGTTGATCGCGCTTTTCGTGAATCGACGCGATCACCGGGCCCATCGCCACGCCGAGATCGACAAGCACGGCCTCGGACAGCTGCAGCGAGCTTTCCAGCGCCTCCGGTACAGCGTCTGTTGCGCCGGCCCGGTAAAGCTCTGCCGCGTGGTAAATGTCGCGGGCGCGCGCGATGATCGTAAGGTCGGGGACCCAGCCGCGCACCCGGCGCGTGATATTCACGCTCAGCACCGGATCGTCCATCGTCAGAATGAGCGCGTCGGCGTGGCCGAGCCGGAGCCGGTCGATCACGCCCGCGCGCGACACGTCGCCGAAGATGACTTTGTATCCGTCGACTCGCGCTGCGGCGACGGCATCGATATCCGAATCAATCGCGACGAACTCCTTGCCATGGGCGCGAAGCATGTCGGCGACCAGCCGCCCGACCCGGCCGAAGCCGATAATCACCGTGCCAGGCCTGGCGATTTCGATCGGCTCGTCGGGGCCGATCTCCAGCCGTCGGCCCAGGTCGCGGCCGACCCGGGCGAGCAGCGGCGTCAGCGTCAGGCCGAGCGCGGTGACGATCTGCCAGAAACTGGCAGTGGAGGCACGGATCAGCCCGGCCTGCGCCGCGGCGCCAAGCACGATCAGCGTGGTTTCGGAAGGAGAGGCCATCAGCACGCCGGTCTGAATCGCGGCGCCGCGCCCGGAGCCCGCTAGCCGGAGAAGGATGGCAGTGACCGCAGTCTTGACGAGCATCACGCCGACGATCGCCATCAGCAGCGACGACCAATTGGCGACGACGGCGCTCAGATCGATGCTCATGCCTACGGTGATCAGGAACACACCGAGCGCGAGGCCACGAAAAGGCGCTGTGATCGATTCGACCTCGCCGCGATATTCGGTCTCCGCGATGCTGAGGCCGGCGATCAGCGCGCCCACGATCGGCGACAGGCCCACGGCGCTCGTTGCGAGGCTGGCGGCGATCACGGCAAGCAGGCTGGCGGCGAGGAACAGCTCCGGATTCTTGGCGCGGGCCGCTTGGGCGAACAGGCGCGGCATCAGGAAACGACCGGCGATCAGCAAGGCTGCAACAACGGCAAATCCCGCAGCGGCGGTCGTACCGAGATTGGCGAGGGCGGATTCGCCGCCTGTACCCGCCGCGCCAAGCAGGAAGATGATCGGCACCAGCGCCAGATCTTCGAACAGCAGCATCGCAAAAGCCGGCCTCCCGACCGGACCCTGCGTGCCGGTCATCGGCAGCACCAACGCTGTGGAGGAGAGGGCGAGCGCGAAGCCGAGGCCGAACGCGCCTGTCCAGGGTTGGCCGAGCGCCATCAGGGCAAGCCCGATCAGTACACCGGACAGCAGCAATTCGCTTGCACCGGCGCCGAACACCAGCGCGCGCATGTCCCACAGTCGGCGGAGCGACAATTCAAGCCCGATCGCGAACAGCAGCAGGATGATGCCGAGCTCGGCGAAGGGCTCGATCGCGTGCGGGTCGGTGATTGTCAGGTAGTAGAGCCAGCGATGCTCCGGAACGAGGCGGCCGAGCCCGAACGGCCCCGCCAGCGCGCCGACCAGGATAAAGCCGATCACCGGGTTGATCCGGAAGCGCGCGAATGCCGGGATCACGATGCCCGCCGCGCCGAGGATCACGAGCGCATCGGAGAAGCCGGTTGAGTTCAGTGCAAATGCCACTCTAGTCTCTTAAGCGGCAGGCGCGGCGCTTGTCAGCCGAAAGGAGCATGGCCGTGCATGATATCGTGATCGCCGGCGGCGGGCCGGCCGGGATGATGGCCGGGCTGCTGTTCGCGCGGGCAGGCGTGAAGACGCTGGTGCTGGAAAAGCACGCCGATTTCCTCCGCGATTTCAGGGGTGACACCGTCCACCCCTCGACGGTGGAGCTGATGGATGAACTGGGGCTGCTCGATGCCTTCCTGAAGCGACCGCACGACGAGGTGCAGACGCTGACCGTGCGCGTCGCCGACCGGCGGATCACCGTTGCGGATACCAGGCATCTGCCGGTCCGCTGCCCGTTCATCGCGCTGATGCCGCAATGGGACTTCCTCGACTTTCTGGCCGACGAGGCGCGCAAATATCCGACTTTTGCGCTGCGAATGGAGGCGGAGGCGACCGATTTGCTGCTGGACGGCGACCGGGTTGCCGGCGTGCGGCTGGCGAGCGGCGAGGAAGTGCGGGCATGGCTGACGATCGCCGCGGACGGCCGGCGATCGGTGCTGCGCGACAAGGCCGGGCTGCCGAAGCGCGATTTGGGTGCGCCGATCGACGTGCTGTGGTTCCGGCTGCCCAAGGGCCGGAGCAGCCAGAACCTGACCGGCGGCACGTTCGGCAAGGGCACGCTGGTCGTGCAGCTCGACCGCGGCGATTATTGGCAATGCGCCTATGTGGTCGCGAAGGACGGGGCGGATGCGCTGAAGGCCCGCGGGATCGAGGCGTTCCGGCGCGGGGTCGGCGAAGCGGCGCCCGAGCTGGCCGATGTCGTCGATACGCTGACAGATTGGGACCAGATCAAATTGCTGTCGGTGTCGCTCGACCGGCTGGAGCGATGGAGCCGGCCGGGGCTGCTCGCGATCGGCGACGCGGCGCACGCGATGTCGCCGGTCGGCGGGGTGGGGATCAACCTGGCGATCCAGGACGCGGTGGCGGCGGCGAACATCCTTGCGGCGCCGATGGCGAAGGGCGAGCCGGTCGACGCGCTGCTGCCGAAGGTCGAGGAACGGCGAATGCTGCCGGTTCGGGTGACGCAGGCGGCGCAGAAAGCGGTGCACGACCGGCTGCTGAAGCCGCTGATCGAGAGCAAGGCGGTGATCGACGCCGTGCCGTTCCCGCTGCGGCTGTTCGACTGGTTCCCGGTGCTGCGCCGGATCCCGGCGCGGCTGGTCGGCCTCGGCATCCGGCGAGAGCATGTGCGCTCGCCGGATGCGTTTGCCTCTTAGCTCCAGTTCGCCATCGCCGTTTCGAGGTTGGCGCGGATGGCTTCGAAGAATTGTTCGGTGGTCATCCAGGGCTGGTCGGGGCCGATCAGGATCGCGAGGTCCTTGGTCATTGCGCCACTCTCGACGGTCTGGATGCAGACGCGCTCCAGCGTCTCGGCGAAGCGGGTGACCTCGGGCGTATCGTCGAAGCGGCCGCGATATTTGAGGCCGCCGGTCCAGGCGAAGATCGAGGCGATCGGGTTGGTCGAGGTCGCCTTGCCCTGCTGATGCATGCGGTAGTGGCGCGTGACGGTGCCGTGCGCGGCCTCCGCCTCCACGGTCTTGCCGTCGGGCGAGAGCAGCACCGAGGTCATCAGCCCCAGCGAACCGAAGCCCTGCGCAACCGAATCCGACTGCACGTCGCCGTCATAATTCTTGCAGGCCCAGACGAATTTGCCGCTCCACTTCAGCGCCGAGGCGACCATGTCGTCGATCAGGCGATGCTCATAAACGATGCCAAGTTTCTCGAACTGGGGCTTGAATTCATTCTCGTAAACCTCGGCGAAGATGTCCTTGAAGCGGCCGTCATAGGCTTTCAGGATCGTGTTCTTGGTCGAGAGATAGACTGGCCATTCCCGCAACAGGCCGTAGTTCAAGGACGCGCGGGCGAAATCGCGGATCGAATCGTCGAGATTATACATGCCCATCGCGACGCCGGATGACGGGAATTGGAAGACCTCCTCGTCGATCAGCGTACCGTCCTCGCCTTCGAACACCATGCGCAGCTTGCCCGGACCGGGCACGCGGAAATCGGTCGCCTTGTACTGGTCGCCGAATGCATGGCGGCCCACGACGATCGGGTCGGTCCAGCCGGGGACGAGCCGCGGCACGTTTTTGATCACGATCGGTTCGCGGAAGACGACGCCGCCCAGGATGTTGCGGATCGTGCCGTTCGGCGACTTCCACATCTTCTTAAGGTCGAATTCCTTCACCCGCGCTTCGTCCGGGGTGATCGTGGCGCATTTCACGCCGACGCCGTGCTTCTTGATCGCGCGGGCGGATTCGACGGTGACGCGGTCTTCGGTCGCATCCCGGTTCTCGATGCCGAGATCGTAATATTCGAGGTTGATGTCGAGATAGGGCAGGATCAGGCGCTCGCGGATCCAGGCCCAGATGATCCGCGTCATCTCGTCGCCGTCGAGCTCGACGACGGGGTTCTTCACCTTGATCTTGGCCATTGCGTATTCGTCCCAGGAAGGTTTGATTTGGCGCTTTCCCTAGGCCAAGCGACCGGCCTGTCAACCGGAGCCCAAAGGAGCGGCCACGATGCCTCACTTCATCCTGACCTATGATCTTGCATCCGATTATCTGGAGCGGCGCGGGCAGTTCCGGGCCGAGCATCTGAAGCTTGCCTGGGAAGCGGCCGACAAGGGCGCGCTGCTGCTGGGCGGGGCGGTCGGCGACCCGCCGGAATCCGCGCAGCTGTTGTTCTCCGACGGCGCAGCGGCCGAAGCGTTCGCGAATGCCGATCCTTATGTCGCGCAGGGCTTGGTGAAGAAGTGGCGCGTGCGGCCTTGGGCGACGGTGGTGGGCAGGGATGCCGCGACGCCGGTGCGGCCCTGAGCGGAGCCAGGCGCCCGCTCGAACATTGTGTCGGGATCGGGTGCTGCTAAGGAGGCGCAATGGCATCGCTTGAAAAGCCGCCGGTCACGACGACGAACGTCAAGTGGCGCTGGCCCTCCGTCCACCCGGACGGCCGCAAATTCGTCCTGATCTCGGCGGTCGTGACGCTGATCTTCGCCTGGTTCGCGTGGGAGACGCTTGCCTGGCCGATGGCGGCGGTGACGATCTGGGTCGCGGCCTTCTTTCGCGACCCGATCCGCAGCGTGCCCCAAGGCGAGGGTTTGGTGATCGCGCCCGCCGACGGGCTGATCACGCTAATCCAGCAGGTGCCGCCGCCGCCTGAAATGACGGGCGAAAACGGGCTTGGCGACGCGCCGATGACGCGCGTGTCGATCTTCATGAGCGTGTTTGACGTCCACATAAACCGTGCGCCGATCGCCGGCACGGTCCGGCAGATCGCTTATATTTCGGGCAAGTTCCTCAACGCGGATCTCGACAAGGCGAGCGAGGACAATGAGCGCCAGCACATCCTCGTCGAAGGCGCGGACGGCGTGCGGATCGGGTTCACCCAGATCGCCGGCCTGGTCGCTCGGCGGATCGTTCCATTCGTCAAGGTCGGCGACACGGTCGGGCGCGGGCAGCGGATCGGCCTGATCCGCTTCGGCAGCCGCGTCGACGTCTACCTGCCTGCCGGCACGAGTCCGCGCGTCGCGCTCGGCCAGCGGACGATCGCGGGAGAGACGATCATCGCGAAGCTTAACGAGGCGGACGCGGGAATCGGTATCCCGCAATGATGCCCGACCAGCCCCGACGCGGCATTTCGCTGCGCGCCGTCGCGCCGAACGCGGTGACGGCACTGGCGCTGTGCATGGGGTTGTCGGGCGTGCGCTTCGCGGTCGGCGGCCAATGGGACCTGGCGGTCGCGTCGATCATCGTCGCGGGCGTGCTCGACGGCCTCGACGGCCGCATCGCGCGGCTGCTGAAGGGCGAGAGCCGGTTCGGGGCCGAGCTCGATTCGCTGTCCGACGTTATCGCGTTCGGCGTGTCGCCGGCGCTGATCCTCTATCTTTGGTCGCTGCAGGCGCTGCCGCGCTACGGCTGGCTGTTTGCGCTGGGCCATGCGGTCTGCTGCGCGCTGAGGCTTGCCCGGTTCAACGCGCAAATCGACGCGACCGAGCAGCCGCACAAATCGGCCGGTTTCCTGACCGGCGTGCCCGCGCCCGCGGGAGCCGGGCTCGCGCTGCTGCCGATCTATATCTGGCTCTGGTCGGGCGAGGAGTTGCTGCGCGAAGTCTGGATCGTCGCACCCTGGATGGCGTTGTGCGCTTTCCTGATGATCTCCAACGTTGCGACCTACAGCTGGTCGTCGCTGAGGCTCAGGCGGACGATCCGGCTGGAAGCGATCGCCGGCGTCGCGCTGCTGGGCGGGGCGCTGGTTACGGTGCCGTGGGAAACGCTGACTGTCGTCGCCGCGATCTACCTGGCGCTCATTCCGTTCAGCATCCGTTCCTATGCACGCGTCAGGCAGCGGCGCGCAGCGGCAGCGCGCGGCGCGATGCCGGAGCTTTCCACGCCCGCACCCTGATCCGCACCGGCGCGGTCGCCAGTGCGCGGGCATGGCCGAGTTCCTCTCCCGCCAGGATCGCCAGGACCCGTCCCGCTTCGTCCCGGAGCATGCGCACGACCAGAAGTGTCGCGCCGATCGCCGCGAAAGTGAAGAAAAACGCCGTGAACATCTGGGCCATCGGAACCTCCCTGAGGTCATGAGCGCCAACCGCCCGTGACTCTGTTGGTTCCTATGTTCCTGATTTGTTCCACCGCTGTCAAGCTTGCAAATGTTGCGGTTCGCCGCTAAGGGCCGCCGCATTCCACATGGAAGGCGCTCATACCGGTGTCCTGGACTCGTTCGGGATCACTGCCTTCCAGAGGTATAACCGGGTAAGGAGAACATCCTATGGCGGCTCCCACCGTCTCTCTGAATGCGCTCGTCGAAGCGGGCGCGCATTTCGGCCACCAGACGCATCGCTGGAATCCCAAGATGAAGCCGTACATCTACGGCGATCGGAACGGCGTGCACATCCTCGATCTGTCGCAGACCGTGCCGCTGTTCGCGCGCGCGCTGGACTTCATCAGCTCGACCGTCGCCGCGGGCGGCAAGGTGCTGTTCGTCGGCACCAAGCGCCAGGCGCAGGAGCCGATCGCCGAGGCTGCGCGTCGTTCCGGCCAGCATTTCGTCAACCACCGCTGGCTGGGCGGCATGCTCACCAACTGGAAGACGATCTCGAACTCGATCAAGCGCTTCAAGGCGCTGGAAGAGCAGCTTTCGGGCGACACGCACGGCCTCACCAAGAAGGAAGTGCTGCAGCTGACCCGTGAACGCGACAAGCTGGAGCTGTCGCTGGGCGGCATCCGCGACATGGGCGGCATCCCGGACGTGATGTTCGTGATCGACGCCAACAAGGAAGAGCTCGCGATCAAGGAAGCCAACACGCTGGGCATCCCGGTCGTCGCAATCCTCGATTCGAACGTGTCGCCGGACGGCATCGCCTTCCCGGTGCCGGGCAATGACGACGCCAGTCGCGCGATCCGCCTTTACGTCGATGCGGTCGCCCAGGCGGCGACCCGCGGTGGCCAGCAGGGCCAGGCGCAGCGCGGCGTCGACATCGGCGCGATGGCCGAACCGCCGGCCGAAGAAGCGCTGAACGAAGGCGAGCCGGCCGCGGAAGCTCCGGCATCAGAGGCTCCCGCAGCCGCATAAGCCATTCTCCCCTCCGGCTTCGGCTGGAGGGGACTTAGATTTCAAAGGAGCATGGACATGGCGGAAGTTACGGCCGCGATGGTGAAGGATCTGCGCGAGCGCTCGGGCGCCGGCATGATGGACTGCAAAAAGGCGCTGGCCGAAACCGGCGGCGACATCGAGGCCTCGATCGACTGGCTGCGCGCCAAGGGGCTCGCTTCGGCGGGCAAGAAAGCGGGTCGCACGGCCGCTGAGGGTCTGGTCGGCGTCGCGACCGCCGGCACCAAGGGCGTTGTCGTCGAGGTGAACTCGGAAACCGACTTCGTCGCCAAGAACGAGCAGTTCCAGGCGTTCGTCCGCGACGTGACCAAGTTGGCGCTCGACGCGGGCGACAACGTCGAGGCTCTGCTGTCGGCCAAGATGCCGTCGGGCAAGACCGTGCAGGAAGCGCTGACCGAGAATATCGCGACGATCGGCGAGAACCAGAATCTGCGCCGCGCCAAGGCTCTGAGCGTCGGGCAGGGCGCGGTTGTGTCCTATGTCCACAACGCTGCGGCTCCGGGCATGGGCAAGATCGGCGTGCTGGTCGCGCTGGAAGGCGATGCGCCGGCCGACAAGATCGAAGCACTGGGCAAGCAGCTGGCGATGCACATCGCCGCCGCCGCTCCGCTCGCGCTGACAGGCGACGGTATCGACCCGGCGATCATCGAGCGCGAAGCCGCGATCGCGAAGGAAAAGGCCGCCGACAAGATCGCCGGCAAGCCGCCCGAAGTGGTCGAAAAGATCGTCAAGGGTCCGGTCGACAAGTTCCGCAAGGAAAACGCGCTGCTGAGCCAGGCGTTCGTGATCGACGGCAAGACCCCGGTCGGCGACGTGGTCGCATCGGAGGCGAAGGCAGCCGGCGGCTCGATCGCGATCAAGGACTTCGTCCGCTTCCAGCTGGGCGAAGGCATCGAGAAGCAGCAGAGCGACTTCGCCGCCGAAGTCGCCGCGACCGCCGGCGTGAAAAAGTCCGAGCCGGTTGCTTGATCCTCCTCCCCTCCCTTTAGGGAGGGATCGGGGTGGGTAGCGAGCGATAGCGAGCGCAAACCTCCGCCGATGGAGTTTTGCTCGTCTTCGGCGATACCCACCCTAGCCCCTCCCTTGCAGGGAGGGGAATTGCTTGGTTAAGACACCCTGCCTTCTCCGATCGGAACCCGATGACCCGCCCTCGCTTCAACCGCATCCTCCTGAAGCTGTCCGGCGAGGTTCTGATGGGGGACGGGCATGCGATCGATCCCGCCGTCACCGCTCGCGTCGCGCTTGAGATCGCCGACGTGAAGGCGCAGGGCTATGAAGTGTGCGTCGTCGTCGGCGGCGGCAACATCTTCCGCGGCATTTCGGGCGCGGCGCGCGGCATGGATCGCGCGACCGGCGATTATATGGGCATGCTGGCGACGGTGATGAACGCGCTCGCGGTGCAGAACGCGCTTGAGCAGATCGGCGTCGACACCCGTGTACAGTCCGCGATCCCGATGTCGTCGGTGTGCGAGCCCTATATCCGCAGGCGGGCCGAGCGGCACCTGGAAAAGGGCCGGATCGTGATCTTCGCTGCCGGCGTCGGCAGCCCCTATTTCACGACCGATTCGGGCGCGGCGCTGCGCGCAGCCGAAATGAAGTGCGACGCACTGTTCAAGGGCACGTCGGTGGACGGCGTCTATGATGCCGATCCGAAAAAGGTCGCAACCGCAAGGCGTTTCGAGACAATCAGTTACGACCGTGTGCTCGCGGACAATCTGAAGGTGATGGACGCATCCGCGGTGGCCTTGTGCCGCGACAACAATATTCCGATCGTGGTTTTCAACATTCGCGAACAGGGTAATCTGGCGCGGGTGCTGGCCGGCGAAGGCGTCGCCACGATCGTGCAGAAGGAAGGGGAGTGATATGCCTGCATACAGTAAGAGCGACCTGGAGCGCCGGATGCATGGCGCGGTCGAGGCGCTGAAGCACGATCTGCAGGGCCTGCGCACGGGGCGCGCCTCCACGACTCTGCTCGAGCCGGTGCATGTCGAGGTTTACGGCGCCAACATGCCGCTGAACCAGGTGGCGACGATCTCGGCGCCCGAACCGCGGCTGCTGACGGTGCAGGTGTGGGACAAGTCCAATGTCGGCCCGGTCGACAAGGCGATCCGCTCCGCCGGCCTGGGTCTCAACCCGATCGCCGACGGCCAGACGCTCAGGCTGCCGATCCCCGACCTGACCGAAGAGCGCCGCAAGGAGTTGGCGAAGCTTGCTGGCCAATATGCGGAGAAGGCCAGGGTCGCTGCCCGTAACGTGCGGCGCGATGGCATGGACGCGCTGAAGACGGACGAAAAGAAGCACGAAATCAGCGAGGACGAGCGCAAGCGCCACGAGACAGACGTGCAGAAGCTGACCGACTCGACGATCGCGGAGATCGACGCCGCCACCCACGCCAAAGAGAAAGAAATCCTCGGCCAGTGATCCCGCTGAAGGCCAGCCCCGAACTCCTGCCCGTGGGCGGCGCCGGATCGCTGCCGCGCCACGTCGCGATCATCATGGACGGCAACGGCCGCTGGGCGAAAGCGCGCCGGCTGCCGCGCGCCGCCGGCCACCGTCGCGGCGTTGATGCCGTGCGCCGGATCGTCCGCAAGGCCGGCGAGATCGGGCTGGAAGTGCTGACGCTCTACGCCTTCTCGTCGGAGAATTGGCGGCGGCCGGCAGAGGAAATCTCCGACCTGATGGGGCTGCTCAGGCATTTCATCCGCGCCGACCTGAACGAGATCGCCGAAGCAGGCGTTCGCATCCGCGTGATCGGCGACTATCGCGCGCTGCAGGGCGATCTGGTCAGGCTGATCGACGATGCGATTGCCCGGACCGCTGCGAACACCGGCCTGACGCTGGTGATCGCGCTGAACTACGGATCGCAGAACGAAATCGCACGCGCGGCGCAACTGCTTGCCGAGCGTGCGCGGGCAGGGGAGATCGACCCTTCCGCGATCACCGCCGAGGCGATCGAAGCGGAACTCGACACGGGCGACATTCCCCCCGTTGACCTGCTGATCCGCACCTCCGGCGAACGGCGCCTGTCCAATTTCCTGCTGTGGCAGGCGGCCTATGCCGAGCTGCTGTTCGTCGATACGCTCTGGCCCGATTTCAACGAGGCCGAGCTGGTCCGGGCGCTCGACGACTTCTCGCGACGGGAACGCCGCTTCGGCGGATTATGAGCGCGGGCAAGAGCGGCGACCTGGCGGTCCGCACGGCAAGCGGCGTCGCGCTCATCGCGGTGGCTCTGGCCGCGCTGTGGGGTGGCGGCGTGTGGCTGTGGCTGCTGACCTCAGTCGCGGCGATGCTGATGCTCGCCGAATGGGGCGAGCTGGTGCAGCACGATCCCGCCCACAAGAGGCTCGCAATGTTTGCCGCCTGCGTGCCGCTCGCGATTTTGGCGCCGCCGCCGATCGCGGCAGGCGCCACCTTCTTCACGGTCGGACTGATCTTCGGCGCCGGCTTTTTCGTGGCGATCGCGACGCGCAAGGCACGGCTGGCCTTCGGCATTCCCTATGTCGCGTTTCCGGCGATCGCGCTGCTGTTCCTGCGGGATCAGCCAAATGGGCTTCTGCTCGCACTTTGGACGCTGGCGACAGTGTGGGTCACGGACATCGGCGCCTATTTTGCCGGCCGCAGCATCGGCGGTCCGAAGCTCGCGCCGACAGTCAGCCCGAACAAGACCTGGGCGGGCCTGATCGGCGGCGTCGTATCGGCGCTGATCCTCGGACTTTTGCTGTGGTGGTTTGCGGGCCTGCGGCTGCAGCTGGCGTTCGCGAGCCCGATCCTTGCGGTGATCGCGCAGATCGGCGATCTCTATGAAAGCTGGCTCAAGCGCCAGGCCGGAGTGAAGGACAGCGGCACCATCCTTCCCGGCCATGGCGGCGTGCTCGACCGGCTGGACGGGTTGGTGCCGGTCGCACCCGCGGCGGCTGCGCTGATCCTGGTGGACAGCCTGTTGTGAAACGGACCGTCAGCATCCTCGGCGCGACCGGATCAGTCGGCACGTCGACGCTCGACCTGATCGAGCGCGCGCCGGACCGGTTCGACGTGGTTGCGCTGACCGCGCGATCCGACGTCCGCAAGCTGGCGGAGATCGCACGCCGCACGCGCGCAAAGATGGCCGTCATTGCCGACGAAAGGCGCCTGCCCGAGCTGCGCGATGCGCTGAGCGGCACCGGCGTCGAAACCGCAGGAGGCGCACGCGCGATCGTCGAAGCGGCGGCAGCTGGCGCCGACTGGACGATGGCCGCGATCGTCGGCTGCGCCGGGCTTGAGCCAGTGATGGCCGCGGTCGAGCGCGGCGGCACCGTCGTGCTCGCCAACAAGGAACCACTGGTTTCCGCCGGCGAGCTGATTCTCGCCGCAGCTGCGGAGCACCGCGCAACGATTTTGCCCGCCGATTCCGAGCACAATGCGATCTTCCAATGCTTCGACTTCGCGCGGCCGGAGCGGGTGCGGCGGATCATCCTGACCGCGAGCGGCGGCCCGTTCCGCGACATGAGCCGGGCGGATATGGCCTCGGTCACGCCCGAACAGGCGGTCGCGCACCCGGTCTGGTCGATGGGCGCGAAAATCTCGGTCGATTCGGCGACGCTGATGAACAAGGGGCTGGAGCTGATCGAGGCGGCGCGGCTGTTCCCCGTCGCAGCGGAGCGGATCGAGATCATTCTGCATCGCCAGTCAGTGATCCATTCGCTGGTCGAATATGTCGACGGGTCGGTGCTGGCGCAGCTGGGCTCGCCCGACATGCGCACGCCAATCGCGCATACGCTTGCCTGGCCCGACCGGATGGAGACGCCGGTCGCGCCGCTCGACCTTGCCACGATCGGGCGGCTCGACTTCGCGGCTCCCGATCCGGAGCGTTTTCCGGCGCTGCGGCTGGCCCGGGAAGCACTGGCGGCCGGCGGCGCGCGGCCGGCGGTGCTGAACGCTGCGAACGAAGTGGCAGTCGGCGCGTTTCTGGACCGGCGCATCGCCTTCCTCGATATCGCCGCAATTGTCGAGCAGACGATGGAACGCTATGACCCGGCGGCGCCCGTCGCGATCGAGGACGTGATCGCGATCGACCGCGAAGCCCGGCACAAGGCCGCTGAGGCGATGAAGGTGTTCGTCGATTGAACAATGCTCCCGGTCTGCTGCTGACTATCCTTGCCTTTCTGGCCGTGATCGGACCGCTCGTGTTCGTGCACGAGCTGGGCCATTATCTTGTCGGCCGCTGGTTCGGCGTGAAGGCGGAGGCGTTCTCGATCGGCTTCGGCCGCGAGATTTTCGGTTTCACCGACCGGCTCGGCACGCGCTGGAAATTCGGCTGGTTGCCGCTCGGCGGCTATGTCCGCTTTGCCGGAGATATGAACCCTGCAAGCCAGCCCGATCCGGCCTGGATGCTGCTGCCGGCTGAGGAGCGCAACCGCACGTTCCAGTCCAAGTCCGTCGGCCGGCGCGCGCTGATCGTCGCGGCGGGACCGGTCACCAATTTCATCTTCGCAATCCTGATCATCGCCGGCTTCAACCTGATCCAGGGCCAACCGAGCACGTCGCCGATCGCCGGCCGGGTCGTGCCGGGCTCGGTCGCCGAACGGGCGGGCTTCGAATCCGGCGACATCGTCAAGCGGATCGACGGACGCCCGATTGCGACCTTCGCCGAGCTGACCGCCTATGTGCGCGGCCATCCGGGCACGCCCATCGAAGTGGAGGTGGCGCGCGGAGCCGACGAGGTTGCGATCCGGGTGACGCCCGGCGCGCTGCCCGCGCTCGACGAGAAGGGCAAGCCGATCAAGATGGGCGTGCTCGGTATCGAAGGGCGGCTGGAGCCGATCGGACCGCTGACGGCGCTGCGGCTGGGCACAGAGCAAAGCTGGCGCATCGTCACGATGATGGCCGACGGACTGGGCCAGATCCTGACCGGCAGCCGATCGGCCAAGGAGCTTGGCGGACCGCTTGCGATTGCGCGCTTTTCGGGCGAGGCAGCGAGCGCCGGCCCCGGCACCTTCGCTTATTTCGTCGCGCTGATCTCGATTAATCTCGGATTCATCAACCTGTTGCCAGTCCCTATGCTGGATGGCGGACATTTGCTTTTCTATGGACTCGAGGCAGTGCGGCGGAAGCCGGTGGCGCCTCAGGTGCAGGAATGGGCATTTCGTTCGGGACTGCTGCTCCTGCTGGGGCTGATGCTGTTTGCGACGTTCAACGATTTGTCTGCGATCGGCCTGTGGCGCGGCCTTAGCGGGTTGATCGGCTGAGCGGCATCGGGCAGGGCGCGAGCGACTTTTCCGCAATCCAAAAGAGTTTCGGGGTGGGTATCTGGTGACGGCCTCTTCTTCGCATATGTTCCGCAACCGGCCGATCCCCGCCTTGCTCGCGGGTACGATGCTCGCCGGCCTGTCGGGCCCGCTCGCGGCGCAGACCATATCGCCGCCGCCCGAGACTCAGGCTACGCCAGCGCCGGAGACTCCGGCGCCGGCGCCGACGCCGACGAATGCGACGGCGCCCGCAGCGCCTGCTCCCGCGCCGATCATCATCAGCCGCATCGACGTGGTCGGGTCGCAGCGTATCGAGCCGGACACCGTCAGGTCGTACATCAAGCTGCGGCCGGGCGACGTCTACACGGCGGAAACGGGCGACCAGGCGATCAAGGACCTGTTCGCGACCGAGCTGTTCGCCGACGTGACGATCCGCGAGGCGAACGGCGTCGTCACCATCGAGATCAAAGAAAACCCGGTCATCAACCGCATCATCTTCGAGGGCAACAAGCGGCTGAAGGAGGACAAGATCCTCAAGGAGATCCGGCTCGCGCCGCGCCAGATCTTCACGCGCTCCAAAGTCCGCGCCGACGTTGCCCGGATCATCGAGCTGTATCGCCGCCAGGGTCGTTATGGCGCGACCGTCGATCCGCAGATGGTCATGCTGGACCAGAACCGCGTCGACATCGTCTATTCGATCCATGAGGGCGGCAAGTCCAAGGTCCAGCAGATCAACATCATCGGGAACGAGAAGTTCGACGATGGCCGGCTGCGCCATGAGATGGCGACCAAACAGGCGCGGTTGACCAGCTTCTTCAGTTCCAACACCAGCTTCGACCCGGACCGGCTTGCCTACGACCAGCAGAAGCTGAGGCAATTTTATCTGACCGAGGGCTATGCCGATTTCCGCGTGGTCTCCGCGATCGCCGAGCTGACGCCGGACAAGCGAGACTTCATCATCACCTATGTCGTCGAGGAAGGCGATCGGTACAAATATGGCGACGTGAAGGTCGAAAGCGACCTGCGCGACTTCAAGCCGGATTTCGCGCAGCGCCTGCTGCCGATGAAGAAGGGCGACTGGTACAACGCGAAGCAGGTCGAAGACACGGTCAACAGCCTGAACGAGACCGCCGGTCTTCTCGGCTATGCCTTTGCCGAAGCCGACCCGCTGTTCGATCGCGATCCCGACGCGAAGGAGATGAACCTCACCTTCCGGCTCGCGGAGACGCCGCGGGTCTATGTCGAGCGGATCAATATCAACGGCAACACGATCACGCAGGATAAGGTGGTCCGGCGCGAGTTCCGGTTGCAGGAAGGCGATCCGTTCAACACGTTCCAGGTCAAGCGTTCGAAGGATCGCATCCAGTCGCTCGGCTATTTCCAGGAGAAATTCGAGATCGACCAGAAGCCCGGCTCGACGCCGGACCGGGTCATCCTCGAAGCCAATCTGGAGGAAAAGCCGACCGGATCGCTGTCGCTGTCAGCGGGCTATTCGAGCCTCGAGCGTTTCCTGATCAACGCCTCGATCGAGCAGACCAATTTCCGCGGCCTCGGCCAGTCGCTGTCGGCGTCTGTCAATTATTCGCGCTATGCCAAGTCGGTCGAGCTGGGCTTCACCGAGCCCTATTTCCTCGACAAGAACATCGCGTTGGGCGGCAACGTCTTCCGTCGCGACTATAACTCGTTCAACTTCATCAACGGCAACCGGCGCAATACCACCTACAGCCAAGTCTCGACCGGATTCGGGATTCGGCTCGGCGTGCCGATTACCGAATATATTCAGCTGCAGGGTCGATACGGGCTTTCGGTAGACGATGTCACGCTTTCGCGGGCATTCTTCACCGGCGACAACTGCGATCCGCTGCTGGCCGGCCGCTATCTCTGCGACGCGATCGGCACCCGCACGACCTCGTCGGTCGGCTATTCACTGGCGTACACCACGCTGGACAACAGCATTCGCCCGACCCGCGGCAGCCGTCTCGTTCTGAGCCAGGATTTTGCCGGCCTGGGCGGCAGCGTCAAATATCTGAAGACCGTCGCCAGCGCCGACAAATATGTGAATCTCGGCCGCGGCTTCATCGTCAACTTCAGCCTGCAGGGCGGCTATATCCACTCGTTCGAGGGCAAAAGGTTCGATGCCTCCGGCAACGAAGTCGATCCGATCCGCCTGATCGACCGCTTCTATCTGGGCCAGCCGCAGATGCGCGGGTTCGACATTCGCGGCATAGGTCCGCGCGTCCAGCGCATTCCTTACGCCGTCGATCCAGAGACCGGCCAATATATTCCCATCGGCAACACCGGGGAGTTCGAGCTCGATACCACGCGTAAGAACCTGCTTGCTGATGACGCGCTCGGCGGTCGTGCCTATTATCTCGGCCATATCGAGATGCAGATCCCGCTCGGCTCGGGGGTGCGCGAGCTTGGTATCCGCCCGTCGGTTTTCGTCGACATCGGATCGGTGTTCGGCGTGAAGAGGCCGCCGGTGCTGAACCTCAAGCCGGGCGATTCGCGCCTGACGCGCGACATTCTGGACATAAACGGCAACGCGCAGTGCACGAAGCCCGCTACGGAGGAGGGCGGATCGGCGACGCTGATTCCGCGCCCGGCCGCCGGCTGCCCGACCGGCACGACGCCATTCACGCAGACTATCGCAGCATTCAGGGAGGTTTTCCTGGGGGATACGCCCAAACCGCGCGTTTCGGTCGGTTTCGGCGTCAACTGGAACTCGCCGTTCGGCCCGTTCCGCATCGACATCGCCAAGGCAATCATCACGCAACCGGGCGACGATCCGCAGCTCGTCACTTTCAACGTAGGAACGCAATTCTGATGAAGACCATGATCAAGACGCTCGCCGCCGGCCTGGCGCTCTCCACCGCAGTTGTCGCGGTCCCTGCCGCAGCTCAGGTAAGCAGCCTCGGCGTCGCCAATCTCGATGCGGCGGTGCAGCGCTCGACCGCCTGGACCACCGCGCTGTCGCAGATGCAGACGACGTACAAGGCGACCATCGACCAGCTCAATTCGCGGGAAGCGGCGATCCGCACCGAACTGCAGCCGCTTGTCACCAAGCTGCAGACCGACGCGAAGGCCGCGAACCCGAACCAGCAGGCGCTGCAGCAGCAGTACGCCACGCTGCAGCAGCGGCAGAACGCGGCGCAGCAGGAGCTGGCGAAGATCGGTCAGCCGGTCGCCCGGGCCCGCGCCTATGTCGAGGAACAGATCGCGGCCAAGCTCGACGACGCGCTGCGCGCCGCGATGACCCGCAAGAACGTCAGCCTGGTGGTGCGTCCGGAAGCCGCGCTGTCGTACCAGCCCGCCGCCGACATCACTGCCGACGTGACCACCGAGCTGAACCGGCTGGTGCCGTCGGTGAGCATCACGCCGCCGGCCAATTGGCAGCCGGGCGGCCAGCAGGCGGCGGCTCCGGCCACTCCGGCTGCGCAGCCTGCCCAGCAGCAGAAGCAGCCGCAGGGCCGCTAAGATGACTGAAGCGGACGAGGGAAGCGCGGCCATCGGCCCACTGAACGCCACCAGGGTGCTGGCGGCGCTTCCCCACCGCTATCCGATGCTGCTGGTCGATAGGGTCGAGGAGATCATTCCCGACCGGTCGATCGCGGCGATCAAGGCGGTCACGTTCAACGAAGGCTTTTTCCAGGGCCATTTCCCCGGCCGGCCAATCATGCCGGGCGTGCTGATCGTCGAGGCGCTGGCGCAGGCCGCGGGCGTGCTCGCGGTCGAATCGCTGGGACTGAGCGGCTCGGGCAAGCTCGTGTATTTCATGGCGATCGAGGAAGCGAAGTTCAGGAAGCCGGTCGAACCCGGCGTGCTGCTCCGCCTGGAAGTCGAGTTCGTGCAGAAGCGTGCGCGGGTGTGCAAATTCGCCGGCCGTGCGCTGGTCGACGGGCAGGTCGCCGCCGAGGCCAACTTCACCGCGATGATCGCCGATCCGCCTTCGGCCTGACAGTTGTCACGCGCGGTCGCTTCTGCTAGCGGCCCGCCTTTCCTTCAGGCTGGTCGGAACCAGCCACTCCGGAGATTGAAGTCATGAAGAAAGACACGCACCCCGATTACCACATGATCAAGGTGCAGATGACCGACGGCACTGTCTACCAGACCCGCTCCACCTGGGGGAAGGAAGGCGATACGCTGGCGCTCGAGATCGACCCGCTCGCCCACCCCGCCTGGACCGGCGGCAGCCAGCGCCTGCTCGACCAGGGCGGCCAGGTCGCGCGCTTCAACAAGCGCTTCGGCGGCCTGACGCTGGGCAAGAAGTAAGGTCTTCCCTCTCCCGAAAGGAGAGGGAAACACTCACCGCATATAATCGGCCGGGTTCGGCGTCGGGCGGTTGCAGGCGAATTCGAAGCCGCGTTCGCAGTCGCGGACCTGCATGCGCCAGACGTACATCGCGTCGGCATAGGCGCGCTGCTGCCGGTCATATTGCGAGGCATTGGCGGCGATCCGCGAATCGCGGGCGCGCATCGCATCCAGCCACGCGGCCATGTCCGCGTTGTACTGGGCCTGAAGGTCCGCGCTGATCGCGGCCGCGGCACCGGCGGAAGAGCTGCCCGACGTCATGCTGTTGGCCTCCGCGACGTCGTCGCGGTTCGGATTGTTGATCGCCTCTGTGCGGACCTGAGGCTTGTCGTAGCCGCGGTCGGTCGGCAGCGGCGTGCGCGGCGTGCCCGGATCTTCCTTCGTCCCCGGCTGGGTGGGCGGATTGGTCGGCGGGGCATTCTGCGCGGCCAGCGGCGCGGCAAGCGCGAGCAGGGCGGCGCCCGCAATCAAGCGCTTCAACATCATTCTCTCCTCTCAAAAACTGCCGCGACAACGGCTTGAGAGGCGGACCCGTTCCGATTCAAGCGGGCGAGAAGGTGCCTGTGCTTTCGTCGAGCAGGTGAAGCACGCCGTCCGCGACCGCGAAATAGGCGCCGCGCAGCCTGAGCCTGCCGCTCGATTCGCGCACCGGAATGCAGGGGAAGGTGCGCAGATTCGCAAGGCTGACGCGGACGCTTTCCAACTCCAGCGCGCGAATCGCTTCCGGGCCTTCGCCCATCTCGGCAACGATGCGGTCGCGCGCTTCGTCGAGCATCGACATCCAGCGCGCGATGAAGCCGCCCTCGCCCGGCGGCGCGTCGCGGAAGCGGCGGGTGAGGGCGGCATTGACGCCGCCGCAAGCGCCGTGAGCCATGATCACGATCTCTTCGACCTCCAGCTGGGTCACCGCGAACTCGAGCGCCGACGAAACGCCGTGACGCAAGCCGCCCAGCTCGAACGGCGGCACCAGCGCGCTGACGTTGCGCACGACGAAGATTTCGCCCGGCGAGGTGTCGAAGATGATGCTGGGATCGACCCGGCTGTCCGAGCACGCGATCACCATTGCGCGCGGCGATTGGCCTTCCTTCAACTCGGCCCAGCGGTCGCGCTGCTGCTTCCAACCTGTTTCCCGAAAACGGCGATAGCCGGCGATGAGGTCGTCAAATCCTTGGCTCATACGCTCTCCGTTAGGAAGCTGCGGTGGGGCTGGCAAGCGCGGGCGCGGGTCGCTATCTGCGCCCCATGAGCGAAGCCGATCCCGCCTTTCCTGTCCCGAGCCTTGCCGAGGGGCGTCCTCCGCGTGTCCGCAAGCCCGACTGGATCCGGGTGAAGGCGCCGACCAGCACCGGCTTTGCCGAGACGAAGCAGCTCATGCGCCGGCTGAACCTCGCCACCGTGTGCGAGGAAGCGGCCTGCCCGAATATCGGCGAGTGCTGGACCAAGAAGCACGCCACGGTGATGATCCTTGGCGACACCTGCACGCGGGCCTGCGCCTTCTGCAACGTGAAGACCGGTATGCCGCGCGCGGTCGATGCGAAGGAGCCGCAGCATGTCGCCGACGCGGCGGCCGAGCTGGGGCTGGAGCATATCGTCGTGACGTCGGTCGACCGCGACGACCTGGTCGACGGCGGCGCGAGCCAATTCGTCAAGGTGATCGAGGCGCTGCGGCGGACCACGCCCTCGACCACGATCGAGATCCTGACGCCGGATTTCCGCAACAAGCACGAGGCCGCAGTCGAGGCGATCGTCGCGGCGCGGCCGGACGTCTACAACCACAATCTGGAAACGGTGCCTCGGCTGTATCCGACGATCCGGCCCGGCGCGCGCTATTACGCGTCGCTGCGGCTGCTGGAGAGCGTGAAGAAGCTCGATCCGTCGATCTTCACCAAATCCGGCATCATGCTGGGCCTGGGCGAGCAAAGGCTCGAAGTGCACCAGGTGATGGACGACATGCGTTCGGCCGACGTCGATTTCCTGACGATGGGCCAGTATCTGCAGCCGACGCCTCGCCACGCGAAGGTAGAGGAATTCGTGACGCCGAAGGCGTTCGACGCCTATGCCGCGATAGCGCGAGCGAAGGGGTTCCTGCTGGTCGCTTCGTCGCCGCTGACGCGGTCGAGCTACCACGCGGGCGACGATTTCGCGCGGATGCGGGCGGCGCGGGAGGCCAAGCTCGCGCGCTGATGCCGAGGCATTCCGAAACCCGGCAGCTGCCTTACACGCCCGAGCAGATGTTCGATCTGGTCGCGGACGTGGGCCGCTATGCCGAGTTCCTGCCCTGGGTCGCGGCCGTGCGCGTGCGCTCGAACAGCTCGACCGAGATGGTTGCGGACCTGATCGTCGGCTTCAAGGCGCTGCGCGAGCGGTTCACCAGCCGGGTGCACAAGGAGCGGCCGGGGCACATCCATGTCGACTATCTCGAAGGCCCGCTCAAGCATCTGAGCAACGACTGGAAATTCCGCCCGGACGGGAAGGGCGGCACGCTGGTCGATTTCTGCGTCGACTTTGCGTTCAAGAATCGCGTGTTCGAGGCGATTGCCGGCCAGATGTTCGACATGGCGCTGAGGCGGATGATCGGCGCGTTCGAAGAGCGCGCAGCGGCGCTCTACGGTGCCGGAGGCGCCGATCCGGCCATCGGCGCGTCGGGCATCAACAGTTCGAGCGCACACAGCGCCGCCTGAAGACGAATGCCGCCGCGGCCGAGATTGCCGAACTCGCGGCGCTCGGCCTTGATCTTGTCGGGCGGTGCGTCGCGTTCGGCGCGCGCGAAGACGACGGTGCCGACCGGCTTCTTTTCCGATCCCCCGTCCGGTCCGGCAATGCCGGTGATCGCGACCGCGACATCGACTTCGGCGCGCTCCAGCGCGCCCTGCGCCATGGCCCAGGCATTGGCGATCGAGACCGACCCGAACGTTTCCAGCACGTCGAGCGCGACGCCGGCGAGCTTCATCTTGGCGTCGTTCGAATACGTGACGAGACTTGCTTCGAACACGTCGGACGAGCCGGGAATCTCGGTCAGCGCGGCGCCGACCAGTCCGCCGGTGCAGCTTTCCGCGACGGCGAGGCGGCGGCCGACGGCACGGTTGGCCTCGATCACCTGGCGTGCCTTGTCGATCAGTTCTTGCGGCAACAGGAATTCGACGCTGGGATGATCGGGGGCACTCATCGGAAATCCTCGTAAAGGCTGATCGTCGCGGCGGCCTGGGCCGCGATCCCTTCGCCGCGGCCGGTAAAGCCAAGCCGCTCTGTGGTGGTCGCTTTCACGCTAATCCTGCCGGGCGCAAGCCGCAACAGTTCGGCGATCCGCGCGCGCATGGCGTCCCGATACGGGCCGATCTTCGGCGCCTCGCAGATGATGGTCAGGTCGACATGCTCGATGCGGCCGCCGTGTTGCTCAACAAGCGCAGCAGCATGTTCGACGAAGCGGGAGGAGGGGACGCCCCGCCATTGCGGATCGCCGGGCGGGAAATGCGTGCCGATATCGCCTTCGGCGATCGCGCCAAGGATCGCATCGGTGAGGGCATGAAGCGCAACATCGGCGTCGGAATGGCCGGCCAGACCTTTCGCGTGCGGAATCGGTACGCCGCCGAGCCACAACTTCTCGCCCTCGACCAGCCGGTGCACGTCGAAGCCTGTGCCGGTGCGGAACGAGCGCTGGCCGTAGCGGGCTTCGGCCATAGCGAAATCTTCCGGGCGTGTGATCTTTTCGAGCATCGGGTCCCCCGCGACCAATGTCACTTCGTATCCGGCCGCGCGCGCCATTTGCGCGTCGTCGGTAGGTTCGCGGTCGGCGGTCCAGGCGCGATGTGACGTCATGATGTCGTCGAAGCGGAAGGCCTGCGGGGTCTGGACGCGGACCAGCGCGTCGCGATCGACCACGTCGCCGAGCAACGCGCCGTGTTGAGCGAGCGTGTCGGCGACGGGCAGGGCGGGGACCGCACCGGGGCTGGTCTCCAGCGCCGCGAGCAGCCGGTCGATCACCGCCGGCGGGACGAACGGGCGGGCGGCGTCGTGGATCAGTACGATCCCGGTGCCGCCGAGCGCTTCAATTGCGTCCAGCCCGGCGCCCACGGAGAGGCGTCGCGTTGCTCCGCCGGGCGCGATGCCGAGCAGCGGCCGGTCGCCGAGCGCGGCACGGAGCGGCTCCTCGTCGCCGACGACCAGCACGCCGTCGATAGCCGGATGGGCCGCGAGCCGGTCATAGGCGTGGGCAACAACGGTCTTGCCGGCGAGCTTGCGGAATTGCTTCGGCACGCCGCTCCCCGCGCGTTCGCCTTTGCCGGCGGCGACGATCAGTGCGATGACCCTGTTCACCGCGCCCCGTTAGCCGCCCCTCGCCTTGCCGAAAAGGGGCGGAGTCGCTATGTGCCCGCCTTCCCATGACCCAGCTCAAGCCCATCCAGATCGGTCCGGTCACGATCGACAGCCCTGTGCTGCTGGCGCCGATGACCGGCGTCACCGACCTGCCGTTCCGGCGGATCGTGCGGCGCTACGGATCCGGCCTGAACGTCACCGAGATGATTGCCAGCCAGGCGATGATCCGCGAGACGCGCCAGTCGCTGCAGAAGGCGGCGTGGGATCCGATCGAGGAGCCGGTGTCGATGCAGCTCGCCGGTTGCACGCCGCGCGAGATGGCGGAAGCGGCGAAGCTGAACGAGGACCGCGGCGCCGCGATCATCGACATCAACATGGGCTGCCCCGTGAAGAAGGTCGTGAACGGCGATGCGGGCTCCGCACTGATGCGCGACATTCCGCTCGCCGCCGCGATCATCGAGGCGACGGTCAAGGCGGTGAAAGTGCCGGTCACGCTGAAGACGCGGATGGGCTGGGATCACGCCAGCCTGAATGCGCCAGAGCTTGCGCGGATCGCCGAGGATCTGGGCGTGCAGATGATCACGATCCATGGCCGCACCCGCTGTCAGATGTACAAGGGCGAGGCAGACTGGGCGTTCGTCCAAAACGTCAAGAACGCGGTCAAGGTGCCAGTAATCGTCAACGGCGACATCTGCTCGATCGCCGACGCGGAGCAGGCGCTGGCCCAGTCCGGCGCAGACGGCGTGATGATCGGCCGCGGCGCCTATGGCAAGCCGTGGCTGCTGAAGCAGATGATGCACTGGTTTGCGCATGGCGTGGAGCTGCCGGACCCGACGGTCGAGGAACAATATCATTTGATCGCCGATCATTACGAGGCGATGCTCGCACATTATGGCGAGATGACGGGTGTCAACATGGCCCGCAAGCATATCGGCTGGTACACCAAGGGGCTGCCGGGATCGGCCGAGTTCCGCAACCTGGTGAACCAGGAACCGAGCGCGGATGCGGTTCTGGCGATGTTGCGCGAATTCTACAGTCCGTGGCTCAGCCGCGCGGCAGCCTGAAGACGGATCGCGCCGAAAAGCTGTTGCGGACGCGCAACATATGTTTGGCAAACCGTAAAACTGTTGTATCCGTGCAACGATGAACGCCGGCCTGGCCGACTCCCCGATCCGCGCACCGCGCTGGCGGCGGACGCTGTCCGTGATCCGCCGCCGCTCGCGCTATATGCCCGCCGTGGAGCTGCTGACGCTGCTGCTGGCGGTGGGGATCGCTGTCGGCAGCTATTTCCTGCTGGAGGCGCAGCCCGGCAGCCGGCCGCTGACGCCGCCGCTGGTCGCGCTGCTGCTGATCGCGAACCTCGTGCCGGCGATCGCCCTGCTGGTGCTGTGGGGAAGGCGGGTGGCGAAGAAGCGCGCCGCCAAGTCGCCGATCGGCGGGGGAGGGCGGCTGCACGTTCGGCTGGTCGCCCTGTTCTCTGTGATCGCGGCAGTGCCGACGATCCTGGTCGTGATCTTCGCGTCGCTGCTGTTTCAGTATGGCGTCGAATTCTGGTTCTCGGACCGCGCGCGCGGGATGCTCGAGAACGCGGGCGAACTGGCGCAGGGCTATTATCAGGAAAAGCGGCAGGAAGTGGCTGCCGAGACCGTCACCATGGCGGGCGACCTGCGCGATTATCTGTCGCAGGCGCGATCCGACAGCCCAGAGTTCGCCGAAGGCTATGGGTGGCAGGTGCTGTCGCGCAAGTTCAGCGAGTCGGCGATCGTGACGATCAGCCCCGACGGCACCGCACACACGCTGGCGATGGTCAATCCCGATGCACGGCCGGTCGAGCAGCGCGTCTCGCCCGCCGTCGTCGCGCGCCTGACGCATGGCGAGCCGGTCGTCGTCACGAACAGCCCGGACCGGATCGAGGCCGTCACCAAGCTTATGCCGACCGGAAATACCTATCTCT
>NZ_DASTXI010000092.1:0-10047 GCF_035758555.1 Sphingomonas sp.
CAGGATCTGGATGGTCCGGTCGACCTCGGGGCCGCGGCCGATCAGCGGATCGACCTTGCCGTCCTTGGCCTTGGCGTTGAGATCGACGCAGAACTGCTTCAGCGCGCTCTCGCTCTTCTGCTTGCCGTCGGATTTCTGCGAAAACTTCTCTTCCTCGGCGCCTTTCACTTCACGGCTCTCGGCCGGCTGGCCGCCCTTGCCGACGCCGTGGCTGATATAGCTGACCGCGTCGAGGCGGCTCATGTCCTGCTGCTGGAGAAAATAGACGGCGTAGCTCTCGCGCTCCGAAAACAGGGCGACGAGCACGTTGGCGCCGGTGACTTCGTCGCGGCCGGACGACTGGACGTGCAGGATCGCGCGCTGGACGACGCGCTGAAAGCCGCTGGTCGGCGACGGGTCCGTCTCGCCCTCGACGCGGAGCGCTTCGAGTTCGGTGTCGAGATAATGGGTGACCGCGTCCTTCAGCTCGCCCAGGTCGACGCCGCAGGCGACCATCACCTTGGAGGCATCGGCATCGTCGGTCAGCGCGAGAAGAAGATGCTCGAGCGTCGCATATTCGTGGCGGCGGCTGGACGCCTGCGTCAGCGCCTTGTGCAGCGTGGTCTCGAGCGCGGGGGCAAAAGAGGGCATTCAGGTTACTCCTGGGGCCCGGCGGGTGCCGGGCACCGCTTCTGTCCTAATGTCGGAGACGGCCTCCAGTTCATCAAGCCCGTCATACTACCGCCTCCATCGGCCCGGCGCTGTGATGGAAGGCACGGCCCCGAGTCATCGCTTGAATAGAGCGTCAGCGCTTGCGCGGTGGTTAACCGCGCGTTCGATCTTGCTTTTGGCGCGTGCGATCTCGCCTTCCAGCGCGGCGATCCGCGCCTGCAACTCCTCGACCGACATCGGATCGAGGTCCTGTTTCAGCAGCAGAACCAGCGGGTCCCCCGGATTCTTCGGCAGGATGTCGTCCAGGTCCATGCCCCGAACGTTGACCCGATGGGCCCCCAAGTCAATTAGGGTGCCGACGCTTTCTGGGGATGACTGTGATCGATTTGCCCGCAACCATGACCGCGATCGACCCGGAAGCGCCGGGCGGCCCCGCGGTGCTGCAGCCAGTCCGGCGGCCCGTGCCGCGCCCCGCCGAAGGCGAGGTGCTGATCAGGGTCGCGGCCGCCGGCGTCAACCGCCCGGACGTGCTGCAGCGCAAGGGCGCCTATCCGCCGCCGCCCGGCGCGCCGTCGATCCTGGGGCTGGAAGTCGCGGGGGAAGTGGTGGCGGCGAACGGCCTTGCGGAGGAAGCTTTGGTGGGCCAGCCGGTCTGCGCGCTGATCGCGGGCGGCGGCTATGCCGAATATGCGGTGGCGCCGGCCGGCTCGTGCCTGATCGTGCCCGACGCGCTGACGATGGTGGAAGCGGCGGCGATGCCGGAGACGCTGTTCACCGTCTGGGTCAACCTGTTCGAGCGCGCCTTTGTCGGCGACGGCGATGCGGTGCTGCTGCACGGCGGCACCAGCGGCATCGGCACGATGGCCATCGGGCTCGCGAAGCTGTTCGGCCTGCACATGATCGTCACTTGCGGCTCGGACGAGAAATGCGCCCGCGCCCGCGAGCTCGGGGCAGAGCTCGCGATCAACTACAAGACGCAGGATTTCGTCGCCGCGGTCAAGGAAGCGACCGGCGGCAACGGCGTGCAGGCGGTGATCGACATGGTCGGCGGCGACTATCTGCCCAGGAACCTCCAATGCCTGGCCGAGGAAGGCCGGCATGTCTCGATCGCGGTGCAGCGCGGGCCGACCGCCGAAATCCCGATCTTCGACATCATGCGCCGCCGACTAACGCTGACCGGATCGACGCTGCGCCCGCGCTCCAACGACTTCAAGCGCCTTGTCGCGGACGAGCTCGACCGCATGGTCTGGCCGCAGGTGCGCGAAGGCCGGCTGAAGCCGGTGATCGATTCGACCTTCCCGCTCGCGGACGCCGCCAGGGCACATGCGCGGATGGACTCGGGCGACCATATCGGCAAGATCGTGCTGACGGTCTGAACGGGCCGAACGGGGGGACGACATGCGACACATAGTGCTGGCGGCGCTGGCGATCGGGATGGCGGCGGCGCTCTGGCTGTCGCCACGCGGGTACATGCTCACCAACATGCCGCAGGTGGCGCTGGTGGAGGAACTGCCGCCGTGGGCCGACGCCGCCAAGCTCGGACGCTTCCTCGACTATTCGGCGATCCTGCTGCCGAAGACGGAGCGGGATGCCGGCACGGTCCGGGTGCGGCCGGCGCTCGGCTTTTCCTATCGCGAGCTCAGCATCCTGCGCGTGCCGCTGTTCGCCTATGCGGACCAGGGCTACGTCCTTTATGTCGAAACCCCGAAGCAGGTGCAGATGGTCCCGCTCGATGCCGACTATATGAAGCTGCTGGAGCAGGAGGCGGGGCAGCCGCTCGCGGCCGGATATCGCTTTCCCTGGTGGAAACACATGTGGGGATGGGCGTTCATCGTCGGCTTCATCCTCTGGTGGATCCTGCAGGTCCGCGCCGAACGGCGCGAGGCGTTCGAGCCCGAGCCGGCCTGACAGGCGGATAAGCCAGGCTTATTGGCGGTTCGTCGAAACTGATTGGCGCGCCCGCGTCGCCCATGACAGCGACCGCCGAAACGGAGGGCGGAATGGACGGACAACTGATCCTTCACGAGGATGCGCGATCGGGCAATTGCTACAAGATCAGGCTGACCGCCGCGCACCTGGACGTGCCGCTGACCCGGCACAATTACGACATCATGCAAGGCGAAACCCGCACCCCCGCCTTTCTGCAAAACGTCAATTCCAACGGCCGCATCCCGGTGCTTCAGGTCGGCAACCGCTTCCTGCCCGAAAGCAACGCCGCCTGCTTCTGGCTGGCCGACGGCACGTACTTGGTCCCGCACGACCGGTTCCAGCGTGCGGACATGCTGCACTGGATGTTCTGGGAGCAATATAATCACGAGCCCAACATCGCGACCCTGCGCTTCTGGCGCCTGTTCCTGGGCGAGGACAGGCTGAGCGATGCGCAGCGCGCCCAGCTCGCGGCCAAGCAGGCGGCGGGCGAAGCGGCGCTGCGGCTGATGGACGAGCATCTCGCGCGTCACCCATGGTTGGCGGGCGGCGCGTTCAGCCTGGCCGACATCTGCCTCTATGCCTACACCCATGTCGCGGAAGCGGGCGGATTCGAGCTTCGCCCCTATCCGCATGTCGTGCGCTGGCTCGGCGACGTGGCCGCGCTGCCCGGCCATATCGTGATGGAGCCGGAACCGGCGCTGGCGGCCTAGCCGAGGACCGTCCGCGCCTCGGCGCAGTCGCGCTCGATCTGCGCCTTCAGCGCGTCGAGACTGTCGAATTTCTGCTCCGGCCGCAGCCAGCGGTGCAGCTCGACCTCGATCGCCTGCCCGTAGAGATCGCCGGGATCGCCGAAGAAATAGGGCTCGAGCAGCTCCTTCGGCGGGTCGAAGCTGGGGCGGATGCCGAGGTTGGCTGCGCCGTCCAGCACGCGCCCGTCCGGCATCCGGCCGCGCACCGCATAGACGCCGTAGCGCGGCCGCAGATAGCGATCGAGATCGATGTTCGCGGTCGGAAAACCGATCGTGCGGCCGAGCTTGTCGCCGTGCTGCACCGTGCCTTCGATGGCGAAGGGCCGCGTCAGCAGCCGCTCGGCGGTGACGCAGTCTCCGGCCTGCAGCGCCTCGCGGATACGGCTGGACGAGACCGGCTCGCCGTCCAGCGACACAGGGGCGACAGTCTCGGCGAAAATGCCGTGCCCCGCGGCAAGCTCCGCCAGCACGGCGGCATTGCCGGAGCGCCCCTTGCCGAACGTGAAGTCCTCGCCGGTCACCACGCCGGCCGCCCCGAACAGGGCGACCAGCCGCTCCGCGACGAAGGCTTCCGCGGACAGCCCTGCAAGTGCGGCGTCGAAATGGAACACGATCATCGCATCGGCACCCGCCGCTGCGAACAGCCGCTCGCGCTGGTCGAGGGTCGTCAGCCGGAACGGCGGCGCATCCGGCTTGAAGAAGCGCACCGGGTGGGGATCGAACGTCGCGACCAGCGCAGGCCGTGCTTCGGCCCGCGCGCGCGCGATCGCGCAGCCGACAACCGCTTGATGGCCAAGGTGAAATCCGTCGAAATTGCCCAGCGCGACGACTCCGCCGCGCAAGGAGGCCGGAACCGCCGAGCCGCCGTCCAGCCGCTCCATGGCGCCGGGCTATAGTGATTCGGCCGGCCGCTTGGAAGCGGCGCCGACGAGTCGAAGCGCACTGACGACGAGCCGAAAAGTTCCCCCCATTCATCGGAGCTTGGCGTCGAGTCGCCGCACAGCGGGTGACTCTCGGAACGGCGCTTCCCTACAGGCGTGTCAGCGAGAGCGGGGACACTCTTCACAATGAAATTCGGTCGCAGCGCCGTGTTCGGCGCGTTCATGTTGTTTGCTTCGATGTTCGGGATCACGCCGGCCAGCGCTCATTTCTGGCAGTGCGTGCCCTATGCGCGGATGATTTCCGGCATCGACATCCACGGCAATGCCGGCACCTGGTGGGACCAGGCGGCGGGCCGCTATGCCCGCGGACATGCGCCGGAAGTCGGCAGCGTGATGGTGCTGAAGCCGCACGGCAAGATGACGATCGGCCATGTCGCGATGGTGAGCGGCATCGTTTCCGACCGCGAGATCACCGTCACCCACGCCAATTGGTCGCGTCCGGGCGGCGTCGAAAAGGACGTGCGCGTGGTCGACGTCTCGCCCGAGGGGGACTGGAGCGAAGTGCGGGTCTGGTACGCCGGCGTCGACGACCTTGGCGCGACCACCTATCCGACCTTCGGTTTCATCTATCCGGAAAACCCCTCGGTGCAGTTCGCCGACGCCTCGACCGGCGGCTCGCACGTAGCGGCGGTCAACTAGGGTTTCTTCATCCCGGCGATATAGTCGCTGACCAGCGCAACGCCTTCCTTGTGCACCATCGCGCGGCCGAGCTCGGGCATCGCAATGCCCGGCTCGGTGCTTTTCATCCGGTAGAGCAGGATCGACAGATCGGGCCGGCCGGGCTGGATCGCGAATTCGAGGCCGCCGCTGCCGCGTCCTGCTGCCACCGGCCGTTTGCCGATGCCGCGCGCGACCGGATCGGCTTCCTCCCAGGTCAGGTACAAGCCGCTGTTGCTCGCCGCGCCCGCGCGGTTGTGGCAATGGCCGCAATTGACGTCGAGATAGGCGCGCGCACGCGCCGCGACCGGCGCGTGCGGGTCGTCCCAATGCGGCAGCTTGGCCGCGGCGGGCGCGCGGTCGAGCATCCCCGCCTTCACCAGATCGCCGAGCAACGCCTGGCTCAGATTGCGCGCCTTGGGCCCGATCGGCTCGATCGCGCCGTTCAGCTGGTGACATTCCTTGCACTGGTTCTGGTTCGGCACGGCATAGCTGATCGGCGTCCCGTGCACCTCGACCGGGATGCGCGTGCCGCCGCGCCGCAACGCAGCATCGTCGCCGTTCCAGATATAGGGTAGCGCGACCCAACCGCTCGCACGCCGCATCAGCACGCGCGTCTCCAGCTTGCGGCCGGGATAGCCGAAGGTCTTGATCAGTGCCGAACCGACGGGGAAGTCGAGCAGGCCGGGCCCGCGATACGCGATCGTCTTGCCCGCGGGCACGTAGATGAAGCGCTCCTTCTCGGCATAGTCGGAGAAGAGCGGCGTGTTCAGCGTGTAGGGGTGGACGCGCGGGCTTGGCTTGCCGTTCGCGAAGAAGCCGAAATCGGACAGCTTCGGCGGCAGCGTGTCGCCTGTTATCAGCGCGTCGTTGACGCCCGGCGGGGCAGCGCTCGCAAGCAGCATCCAGCCTGCAAGGCAGGCGACCAGCCTCACTTGATCGCCGCCTCCATCGACGGCGGCAGCACCACCGGCTTCGGCTCGAGCGGTATCGGACCGGCGGGAAATTGTGCGGGAGCAGGCCTTGCCTGGTCCACCGACGCTTCGGGGCTCGGCAGGTTCAGGCTGAGCGCCGGCACGTTGTCCTGCACGACCACCCCGGTGCCGGTCCCGTCCCAGAAGATCGGCGGCAGCGATCCGCCCATCGCGGCGGCGATCTCCTTGCCGCCGGGGAAGCTCGGCGCAAAGCCTGCGCGTCCGTGCTTGTTATCGCGCACCACGACGCCGCGCAGCAGCGGGTTGTAGCTCTGGTCGGTGAAAGGCCGCTTGTAGCCGATCAGCATCACGTTGGTATTGCCGTTGTCCGCCAGCGTGTTGCCGAACACGAACACGTCCGCATTGGCCATCACCATCACGCCGGTGCCGGTTGGGACGGAGGCGACGATATTGCCCTTGGGCGCGAAATTGGGCGTGTCGTTCTCGACGACCTTGTTATCGAACACGCGGATCGCGTGGCCGCCCATCTGCGGCAGGTTGGGCAGGTCGAACACGAGGATGCCGCCGGCATTCTTGCGCGCCGTGTTGCCGTAGACGTCGGCGTTGTAGCTGTTCTCGATCTCGATCCCCGCGACGTTGAACTCGGCGGTGGAGTTCCGGACGACGATGTTCTTCGACTGGCCGACATAGATGCCGGCGTCCGACGCACCGCGCACCGTCACATGATCGACCAGAACGTCGGTCGAGCTGACCGGGTAGACGCCATAGGCGCCATTGGTTTCCTTGGGCCCGCCGGTCCATTCGACTCGCACATTGTGATAGACGATGCGGTCCGCGCCCTTGGACTTGATGCCGTCGCCCTTTGTGTCCTCGACCCCGAAATCGCGCAGCACCACGTCGTCGGACGTAACGAGCAACCCTTCGCCCGCGCCCTGCTGGTTCTTGAAGCTCAGCACCGTCGCGTCCGGCCCGGCGCCTTTCACCGTCACCTTGTCGACGTCGAGAGACAGGCCGTCGGTGAGCGCGAACCGCCCGGCCGCGATCTGGACCGTGTCGCCCGGCGCGGCCTCGATCAGCGCCGCCTGCAGGCGCTCCTGCGCGTCAGGACCCGGCGCGACGGTGACGGTCTTGGCGGCGAGCGGTGCCGCCGTGGCGAGGAGGGCGAGGGCGAGCGCTTTCATACGTGTAAGTTATCGTGTCTCCAAGACTTGACAACCAATAAGAACCCGTTCGTTTCGAGCGTAGTCGAGAAACGTATCTCGACTTCGCTCGATACGAACGGAGCTTAAGATGCGGAGATTTCCCGTCTTGGCTGTCTTGTTAGCCACTCCCGCCCTCGCCGCCGAGCCGGTGACGGGCACCTGGCTGACCGATGCCAAGGACGGACTCGTCGAGATCGCCCCCTGCGGCGCGAAGCTTTGCGGGCGGCTCGCGAAGATGCTGGTCGCGCCCAAAGGCCCCGCGGTCGACCGCAACAACCCCGACCCGGCCTTGCGCAACCGGCCGCTGGTCGGGCTGGCGGTGCTGACCGGCTTCGCGCCCGACGGGGACGTCTGGCGCGGCACCGGCTACGACCCGAAAGCCGGCAAGAACTACGCCACGACGCTCCAACGGCTGGGGCCCGACACGCTGAAGGTGAAGGGCTGCGTGCTGGGCTTCCTCTGCCGCTCGGCTAGGTGGACGCGGGTACGCTAGCCCGGCTGCGGGCGAGGCCATAGGTCAGGTAGATCAGCAGCCCGATGCCGTTCCAGACGAAGAAGCTCTTCTGCGTCACGGATTGCAGGCTGGTGAACAGATAGAGGCAGCCGAGGATCGCGGCCGGCGCGATGATCCACACGAGGGGCGTGCGGAACGGCCGCCGCCGCTCCGGATCGCGCCGCCGCATGATCAGCACGCAGGCCGCGACCGCGATGAAGGCGCAGAGCGTGCCGGCGTTCGCCAGCGACGCGATCAGGTCGAGCGGCGTCACCGCGGCGATAAAGGCGACAAACACCGCCGTCACCGCCGTGATCGTGGCCGGCGTGCCGCGCTTCGACACCCGCGCGAGGTTGGTCGGCAGGAAACCGTCGCGCGCCATCACCATGAAGATGCGCGTCTGGCCGTAGAGGAAGGCGAGCAGCACGGTCGGGAGCGCGATCGCCGCGGCGGCCGCGACGATGGTGGAGACTTCCGACTGACCGATCTGGCGCAGAATCAGCGCCAGCGGTTCGGGGCTGTTCGCGAACGCGGTGTAGTGGAGCGCGCCGACCGCGGCGGCCGCGACGATCATGTAGATCGCGGTGCAGGCGACCATCGATCCGACGATGCCGATGGCGAGATCGCGTTCCGGGTTCTTCGCTTCCTCGGCCGCGGTCGAGATCGCGTCGAAGCCGTAGAATGCGAAGAAGATGATCGCCGCCGCGCCCATCACGCCGTATTTGACGCCGTCGGCGCCCGCGGTGCTGCCATAGCCCAAAGGCGCGAACGGCTTCAGGTTGGCGGGATCGAAATAGGGGAGCGCCACCGCCACGAACAGCGCCAGCGTGACGATCTTCAGCACCACCAGCGCGGTGTTGACCGTCGCGCTTTCCTTCGTGCCCAGCATCAGCAACCCGGCGACGACCGCGATAATCAGGATCGCGGGCAGGTTCACCCCGCTCGCGGTCAGGTGGAAGGTCCCGTCCATCAGGCTGCCGGCGACGGCGGGCCCGTGCGTCAGCGCATCCGGGAGCACGATCCCGAGCCCGTGCAGGAACGCGACTGCATAGCCGGACCAGCCGACCGCCACCGTCGCCACCACCAAAGAATATTCGAGGATCAGGCTCCAGCCGACCACCCAGGCGAACACCTCTCCCAGCACCGAATAGCTGTAGGTATAGGCGCTGCCCGAAGCCGGGATCATCGTCGCCATCTCGGCGTAGCAGAGCGCGGCGCAGGCGCAGATCGCGCCGGCGATCGCAAAGCTGACCAGCACCGCCGGCCCCGCGCGATCGGCGCCGACGCCGATCAGCGTCAAGATACCGGTCCCCACGATCGCGCCGACGCCCAGCGCCACCAGATGCGGCCAACTGAGCGTCCGCGCCAGTCGGTGCTCTGCCGGCTGCGCATCGCCGGTCACGATCGCCTTGCGGCGCAGTAATTTGCTCAAGTCCGTCCCCTCATTTTCGTCATGCCGGACTTGATCCGGCATCCCGCTTCTTTGCTCTGCACCAGAGAAGGAAGCGGGACCCCGGGTCAAGCCCGGGGTGACGATTACTTGTATTCAGGATCGCCGAGCAGTTCCCCGAAATCCGGGAAGTCCGCCGATACCCGGTCGGGAAATTCGGCCTCGCGTTTCTCCAGAAAGCTCTGCACGCCTTCGCGCGCATCGTCGCTCTGGCCGCGGGACCAGATGCCGCGGCTGTCGAGCCGGTGGGCGATCATCGGGTGCCCGGCGCCCATCATCCGCCACATCATCTGGCGCGTCAGCGCGACCGAGACCGGCGCGCTATGGTCGGTCAGCTCGTGCGCGAGCGCACGCGCGGCGGGCAGCAGCGCATCCGGCGCGTGCAGCGATCGGACCAGCCCGCCCTTCAGCGCCTCGGCCGCGTCGAACACGCGCGCCGAATAGCACCAGTCGAGCGCTTGCGAGATGCCGACCAGCCGCGGCAGGAACCAGCTCGACGCCGCTTCCGGAACGATCCCCCGCCTGGCGAACACGAAGCCGAACCGCGCCGCCTCGCTCGCCAACCGGAAATCGAACGGCAGGGTCATCGTCACGCCAATGCCGACTGCCGGCCCGTTGATCGCACCGATCACCGGTTTCTTCGCGTTGAAGATACGCAAGGTCAGCCGCCCGCCGCCGTCGCGCACGCCGGGATGTGAATAATCGACGCTGCCGTCGTCCTGTACCGGCGATCCCTGCTCCATCCGGTCGGGTCGCTTCGCATAATCGAACGTCGCGCCGCCCGCGCCCAGGTCGGCCCCAGCGCAATAGGCGCGGCCGGCGCCCGTCATGATTACCGCCCGCACGGAATCGTCGGCATCCGCCTGATCGAAGGCGGCGATCAGCTCCTTCATCATGACGGGCGTAAAAGCGTTGAGCCGGTCCGGCCGGTTCAGCGTGATGGTGAGGATGCCCTCGTCCAGCTCCGTAAGGATGGTTTCGAAGGACTGCACCGGCACCTCTCCGCAATTCCCGCTCGTCCCGAGCGAAGTCGAGGGGCG
>NZ_DASTXI010000107.1:0-7231 GCF_035758555.1 Sphingomonas sp.
GTGCTGGGCGCGGAGGAAGGCGAGCGCGGCGTGCTCGCGACGCGCCTCCACGCCGACGGTCGGCACAACGATCTGCTCTACGTCGACGGCGGTCCGTCGACCACCGGCACGGTCGGCAAGCTTCGGATGAAGGGCCGCGAAGTGTTCCGCCACGCGGTGGTGAACCTCGCCGCGGTGATGAACGAAGCGCTGCACGCCGCCGGCCTCGATGCATCCGATGTCGACTGGGTGGTGCCGCACCAGGCCAATGCCCGCATCCTCGACGCGACCGCGAAGAAGCTAGGCCTGCCGCCGGAGAAAGTCGTCGTCACCGTCGACCAGCACGCGAACACGTCGGCAGCCTCGGTGCCGCTCGCGCTCGACACTGCCGTCAAGGACGGGCGGGTGAAGCGCGGCGATCTGGTGGTGCTGGAAGCAATGGGCGGCGGATTTACTTGGGGCGCGTCAGTCCTGCGCGTTTAGCTATTTAACGTATGCGCATTGATTTCGGGCCCGGAATCGGGTTTCTTGTGGATAAGCTTTGAGGGGGACTCTTATGGCTGAGGCCGATCCGATGATCCGAACGGACCCGGGCACGCTGACCAGGGCGGACCTGGCCGAATCGCTGCACCGGCAGGTCGGCCTGTCCCGCGCCGAATCGGCCAGCATCGTCGAGCGCATCCTCGCGCATATGTGCGAGGCGCTGTCGAACGGCGAGAACGTCAAGATCTCCGGTTTCGGCAGCTTCGTGCTGCGCGACAAGGGCGAGCGGATCGGCCGCAATCCGAAGACGGGCGTCGAAGTGCCGATCGCGCCGCGCCGCGTGCTGACCTTCCGCGCCAGCCAGATGCTGCGCGACCGCATCGTCGCAGGGTGAGGCTGGCTGATAGGCGCCACAAAAGGTCCGTTCGTTTCGAGCGAAGTCGAGAAACGCACCTCCGCGCCGAACCCGCTTCTCGACTTCGCTCGAAGCGAACGGGTTTGAGCGCATGAACAAATCCGAAGAGGCATTTCGCACGATCGGCGAACTGGCTGAGGAGCTCGGGCTTCCGCAGCATATCCTGCGCTATTGGGAGACGCGTTTCCCGCAGCTCCGTCCGCTGCAACGCGCCGGCAACCGCCGCTATTACCGCCCCGCCGACGTGGCGCTGGCAAAGCGGATCGATCGGCTGCTGAACCGCGAAGGCTATACGATCAAAGGCGTCCAGAAACTGCTGGAGGAGAAGGGGGCTGACGCTGTGCGCGCCGATCCGGCTCCTCAAGCTCTGTCCGTTGCCGAATTGAAACGCATTCGCGCGCTATTGGCGGACGCATTGGCAGAGGACGCGGCGCGTTACTCTGAATCCTGAAAGCGCGGCCATCGGGCAAATGCGATATAATATAGGGCGATCACGTTCAGCAGCGGGATGAAGACCAACACGCCCCATAGCGCGTTCAGTCCCGCCTTCCGGCATATCAGGCTGCAGCAGCAGGCGAAAAAGGCGTAAAGGGCCAGATCAATAAGGGTCTCCATCGGGTCACCTGTATCCCGCAGGTTCATTCGGCCACTCACGGAACGCGAGTATGCCGATCGAAATGAAAATCCCAATCCCAGGAATAAGGGTCAGAAAGCCCAAGGCACCGTTCAGCCCGGCTCGCACGAATATGTTCACGATGGGAATCGTGAGCACCACAAGAATGATGACATAGAGAATTAGGGACCCCAAGGCTGCCTCCCCCGTTGCCAGTGCGCAACACCTGGATTGCGCAGCTGCGTAGTTATGTCTGACCGGGTCCCAGCGCCGGATCAAGGTCTCTCGGCCGCACGAACTTTTCCAACCGCGCGCTGCGCGCCGCCAACTCTTCCCATTCTACCTCAAATGCGAGAACCGCCACACTGCCGGTCGGGAATTTGTCTTCCACCGAATCGCGGATCGCGTCGCCGTCGTCAGGGGTAAGCATCAGCGCCAGATCTTCCATGCCCGGATTGTGGCCGCACAGGAGGAGGTTCTGCGCTTCGGCCGGGGCTTCGTTCAGCACGTCGAGCAGGTGGACGCAGGAGGCGAGATAGACGCGGCGGTCCCAGACCGGCTTCAGCGTCCGGCCATAGCCTTCCCAGAAGGCGTCGAGCGTCTCGATGCAGCGGACGGCGGGGGAGGAAATCACGTGATCCCAGGCCAGCCCTTCGCGCCGGCAATGCTCGCCCATCGTCCGCGCCGCGCGCTTGCCTTTCGCATTCAGCGGCCGGTCGAAATCGCGCTGCACGGAATCTTCCCAGCCCGACTTCGCGTGGCGCAGCAGGGTGAGTGTCCTCATATTCCCCCCGTCAGCACATCCTCCCGTCCCGAATGCCCGGAAACCGGAGCGGAGGAAAGTCGGGATCGCACCTGCTCCACTGCCTCGGCAAGCGTCACGCGGCGGATCGGCGTGCCGGCCGGAAAGGCGGTGAGCAGCCGCGAGGGGCACGCGCTCGACAGCAGCACGAACGCGCCGCGATCGTCGGCGCGGCGGATCAGGCGGCCGAATGCCTGGGCGAGGCGCGCTCGCACCATACGTTCCTCGTAGGCGCTGCCGCCCTGCGCCAGCTTGCGCGCGGCATGGAGCACCGTCGGCTTGGACCAGGGCACGCCTTCCATCACCACCAGCCGCAGCGAATGGCCGGGCACGTCGACGCCATCGCGCAGCGCATCGGTGCCGAGCAGCGAGGCGTGCGGATCGTCGCGGAAGATGTCGACGAGCGTGCCGGTGTCGATCGGATCGACATGCTGGGCGAAGAGCGGCAGCCCGTCGCGGGCGAGCCGGTCGGCGATGCGGGCGTGGACCGCGCGCAGCCGACGGATTGCGGTGAACAGGCCGAGCGCGCCGCCGCCCGCCGCCGCGATCAGGCTCGCATAGGCGCCGGCCAGCTGGGGAATGTCGCCCTTCTTCACGTCGGTGACGATCAGCACTTCGGCCTGGCCGGCATAGTCGAACGGGCTCGGCGCCTCGAAGCGGAGCGGCGGGCGGGACAGGTGACACGCGCCGGCCCGCGCCTCGGCCGCGGTCCAGTCGCCGTTCGACAGCGTCGCCGAGGTGACGATCACGCCATGCGCGGGTTTCAGCACCAGCTCGGCGAGCGGGCGGGTCGGGTCGAGCCAATGGCGATGCAGGCCGACGTCGTACTCGCGGCCCTCCGCGCGATCGACCGCCAGCCAGTCGACGAAATCCGAATCCGCCGGCCCACCGACGCGGCCGAGCAGCGCGATCCAGCCGGCGAGCGTGTCGATACGCCAGCCGAGCGACATGACCGCGCCTTCGATCCGCGCCCGTGCCTGGCCATCGAGCCAGTCAGGCGCGTCGGTCAGCACCGCTTCCAGCCGGCGGCCGAGCTGGACCAAGGGCCGGTGCAGCGCCTCCAGCGCGGCGGCGGCGTTGCCGGCCGCCTCGACCAGGGCGCCGTCGGGGTCGACCAGCTCGGTCTCCAGCCCATAGCCGGCATCCTCGGCGGCCGCCCGCGCGTAGACGGTGCCGCGGACGGCCGCGAGCAAGGCCTCGATCGCGCCGAAGGGCTGGCCTTCGCCGAGGCGCTGGAGCCACCCGTCGGACGGCAGCGCCTGCGCCGCGTTGGACGCAGCGGCGATCGCCCGACCGCCTTCCTCGTCATAGCTGGCGACGTCCGACAGCCGCGCGGCTAGCCCGCGCCGCCGGCCTCGCGCATTGCCTTCGGGGCCGGTCACCCAGCGGCGCAGCTCGATCGTTTCCTGACCCGTCAGCGCGGTCGAGAACATCGAATCGGCGGCCTCGAACAAGTGATGGCCTTCGTCGAAGATCAGGCGCGTGGGGCGATTCGCCGCTTCCCGTCCGCGCGCGGCGTTGACCATGACCAGCGCATGGTTGGCGACGACGATCTCCGCATCGGCGCTGGCCCGCGAGGCGCGCTCGATGAAGCATTTGCGATAGTGCGGGCAGCCCGCGAACACGCATTCGCCGCGCCGATCGGTCAGCGCGGTCGAGCCGTTGCGGCGGAACAGGGTCGGCAGCCAGCCCGGCAGGTCGCCGCCGACCATGTCACCGTCCCTGGAGTAAGCGGCCCAGCGCGCGACCAGTTGCGCCAGGATCGCCGCGCGGCCGCCGAAGCCGCCCTGCAGCGCATCCTCCAGGTTCAGGAGGCAAAGGTAATTCTCCCGTCCCTTGCGCACGACCATCTTGTCGCGGCGCGTGCGTGGATCGGGGAACAGCTTTTCGCCTTCGCGGTCGAGCTGGCGCTGGAGTGCCTTGGTGAAGGTCGAGACCCAGACCGCGCCGTCGGCCTCCTGCGCCCAGAGCGACGCGGGAGCGAGGTAACCGAGCGTCTTGCCGATGCCGGTGCCGGCCTCCGCCAGCAGCAGCGCGGGCGAATCATTGGACGCGCGAGGGCCGAACGCAGCGGCGGCGGCCTCGGCATAAGCGCGCTGGCCGGGCCGTTCCTCGGCGCCGTGACCAGTCAGCTCGTCGAGCCGGTCGGCGGCGGCGGCAGGCGGCACGTGGATCGTGCGCGGCGGCGCGCGCGGTGGCTTTTCCTCCCATTCGGGCAGCCGCGCGAACAGCCAGCGTTCCTGCCGCTCCGGCCGGGCGACGACGCGCGACACCGCCGCCGCCCAGGGCCAGCGCAGCCGGCCGAGCGACTGGGCCGAGGTCCACGCGCCTTCGCGCTCGTGCCAGTCCGGTGCTTCCATCCGCGCGAGCAACCTCTCGGCGGCACGGAGCAGGAAGGTGGCGGCGCTCGCATCGTCGGCGGGCGGCCCGAGCCCGATGGCACGGGCGAGACCCTTCGCCGTCGGCACCGAGAAGCGTGCCGGGTGCACGAAGGCGAACAGCTCCAGCAGGTCGAGCCCCGACAGCTCCGGATAGCCGAGCCGCGCGGCGACCAACGGCGCGTTCAGCAGGATCATCGGCGTATCCGCCGCCCGCGCAATCGCCTCTCCGCGCCCGACCGCGCGCGCCTCCCCGTCGGGCGCGGCGATCCAGATGCCGGCATGGCTGGCGTGCAGCGCGGGATAGGGGAGCGGGGTCACCGCCCCGGCATGAGGCAAGTGGAACAGATTGGCAACACTAGTAGAGGCTGGCTGTCTCGATGCTCAGGCCGGGAATGGTCCGGCTATCGAGCCGATCCCCGAGCGCGATGGTTTCCTGCCGCCGGTAGCCGTGCGCCTTGGGCTCCCAGAAAACATGGATACGCTCGTCGCGAAGGTCCACGATCCAATATTCAGGAAGCGCGTAATCGCCGTAGAGTTCGTATTTATAGCCGAGTGCGCCGGCCCTGTTCGTATCCGCGACCTCGATGGCGAGCTTCACCAGGTCACCCGGGATGTATTCCGCCGATCCCGCGAAAGGACTGCTGACGATCCCGTCCGGCTCCGGAAGGCTGTGGTCCGATAGTCTGATCGTCACGTCGCACAAAGCGATGAGCGTCGCGTCCATCGCACGTAAGGCATCGCGCAGCCGATAGCTGATTTCGTTCTTCGCCTTGGCGTGCCTGCTCCACTCCGAGTTCACCTCGACAATAACCCCCTCGACAAGCTCCACCCGCGCATAGCGGTCGAGCGCCCCCGACGCTTGCAGGAGCTCATAGTCCCGGATCGTCAGTTTGACGGGATTGGACCCGCTCATGGCCTGGAACTCGCTCATGGCCTCCTCATAACATTTGCGGCCTGCATTCCAAATCGGCAAAGGCGCATGCCATGAACGATCTCCGCGCCGCCGCGATGCAATCCAAGGCCTGGCCCTATGAAGAAGCGCGCAAGCTGCTGAAGCGCGTCGAGAAGGAGGCGCCCGCCAAGGGATATGTGCTGTTCGAGACCGGTTACGGCCCCTCGGGCCTGCCGCACATCGGCACGTTCAACGAAGTGCTGCGCACGACGATGGTGCGCAATGCCTTCCATGCGCTGTCCGACATCCCGACCAAGCTGATCGCCTTTTCGGACGACATGGACGGGCTTCGCAAGGTGCCGGACAATGTGCCGAACCAGGAGATGCTGCGGGAGTATCTGGGCAAGCCGCTGACGCGCATCCCGGACCCGTTCGGCGAATATGAGAGCTTTGCGCATCACAACAATGCGATGCTGCGGCGCTTTCTCGACCGGTTCGGGTTCGAGTATGAGTTCGCTAGCTCGACAGAATATTATACCTCGGGCCGGTTCGATTCCGTGCTGCGGACCGTGCTGGAGCGGTATCAGGCGATCCTGGACGTGATGCTGCCGACGCTGCGCGCCGAGCGGCGGGCGACCTATTCGCCGGTGCTGCCGGTCAGCCCCAGGTCCGGCGTGGTGCTGCAGGTGCCGGTCGAGGTGCTCGATCCGGCTCAGGGATTGGTGCGGTTCGAGGACGAGGGCCAGACGGTCGAGCAGTCGGTGTTCGGCGGGCAGGCCAAGCTGCAATGGAAAGTCGACTGGGCGGCGCGCTGGGTCGCGCTGGACGTCGATTACGAGATGTCGGGCAAGGACCTGATCGATTCGACGATCCAGTCCGGCAAGATCGCGCGCGTGCTGGGCGGCCGCCCGCCCGAAGGTTTCAACTATGAGATGTTCCTCGACGAGAAGGGCGAGAAAATCTCCAAGTCCAAGGGCAACGGGCTGAGCCTTGAGCAGTGGCTGACCTATGGGCCTGAGGAGAGCCTGGCCTTCTTCGCCTATCGCGAGCCGAAAAAGGCGAAGCAACTGCACATGGGCGTGATCCCGCGCGCCGTGGACGATTATTTCCAGTTCCGCGGCAATTATCCGACCCAGCCGGTCGAACAGCAGCTGGGCAACCCGGTCCACCATATCCATGACGGCAATGTTCCGGCCGAGCCGCTGCCAGTGACGTTCGGGCTGCTGCTGAACCTGGTCGGCGTAATGGGCGCCGATGCGACCAAGGAACAGGTCTGGGGCTATCTCGGCAATTACGTCGCCGATGCCTCCCCGGAGCGGTATCCGGAGCTGAGCAAGCTGATCGGCCGAGCGCTGGCCTACAACCGCGATTTCGTCGCGCCGACGCTGAAGCGGCGCAAGCCCGAAGGCGTGGAGGTGCCGGCGCTGGAACGGCTCGACCGCGAGCTGGCCGCGCTCCCCACCGACGCCAGGGCCGAGGATATCCAGAACATCGTCTATGCGATCGGCAACGAGGGCGGGTTCGAGAACCTTCGCGATTGGTTCAAGGCGCTGTACGAAACACTGCTGGGCTCGTCCCAGGGCCCGCGCATGGGCAGCTTTATCGCGCTCTATGGGATCGAGAATACCCGCAAGCTGATCGCGGAAGCGCTGGCCTAGTCTCAAAT
>NZ_DASTXI010000181.1:0-3188 GCF_035758555.1 Sphingomonas sp.
CGTTTAGGCGTTGGAACGGTGCGGCGAACGGGCCGTTCTTGCCGTTCGAAAGGAGATTTTGTGATGACCAGGGTGTTTCTCGCAGCGGGCGTCGCTGCCCTCGCGATCGCAGCCCCGGCAAGCGCGGGGCCCCACGGCGGCGGGGGTAAGGATCGCCAGGCGGCGGTCGCCAAGCAAGGCGGCGGCGGTGGCCAGCGAGCTCAAGCGCCGCGCCGCGGTGGCGGTGGCGGCCATGTCGCGCGGCCGCAGCGCCAGGCTTTCCAGGCTCCGCGCATGCAGCATGCGCAATGGGCCGAGCGCCCGCAGCGCGCCGAGCGCGTGCAACGGGCCGAGCGTCGCCCGGCGCGTGCTGAGCGCGTCCAGCGGACTCGCGTCGCCGAGCGCCATCAGGCGCGTCCGCAGCGCGTCGAACGCGCGCAGGCTCGTGCGGCCGAGCGCAAGCAGCAGGTGCAACGTCAGACGCGCGCGGCCGAGCGGCAACAGGTTCGCGCCAACCGTCAGGCGCAGAACCGCGCCGTCGAGCGGCAGCAGATCCGCAACAACCGGGCGGTCCAGGGCCGCATGGCCGAGCGCCAGCAGGTCCGCATCGACCGCCAGGCGCGCCAGCAGCAGAGGGTGGCCCAGAGCCAGCAGTTCCGCTTCGACCGGCAGGCGCGCCAGCAGCAGCAGAATGCGGACCGCCGCATCGTAACCGCGCTTCGCTCGGCCGATGCCAACGCGTTCCGCGCCAGCCGGCTCCAGCTGCTGGCCCCGCGCACGCGAATTCTCGCGCCCACCGAGGTGGTCCGCTACGTCGGTGCGCCGCTTTCGACGGTCACCAACTATGTGCCGCTGATGGCTCTGCCGGCATCGGTCAGCTACCTCTATCCGGCGACGCCGAACTATTATTACCGGTACGGCGGCGGCTACCTCTACGAGGTCGATCGCGACACCAGCCTGATCGCCGCGCTGATCCCGCTCCTCGCGGGCGGTTATCTGCCGGGCACCTACCTGCCTCAGCCCTACATGAGCAGCTACGTGCCCTCTTATTACGGACTGAACAGCTTCTACCCGGCGAGCTACGACTATGGCTACGGCTATGGGAACATCTGCAACCGCTACGCCTATGGCGTGGTCTACCAGGTGGATTGCTTCACCGGCATGGTCGAGAACGTGATCCCGACCTACGCCGGCGGCTATGGCGTCGGCCAGCTGCTGCCTTCGGCATACAGCTATTACAACGTGCCGATGCAGTATCGGAGCATGTACTATCCGACGGCGGACTATTCCTACTGGTACGCGCCCGGCGCAATCTACCAGTACGACAGGTCGTCGAGCCTGATCACTTCGGTCGCGGCGCTGATGTCGCCGGGGTTCACGATCGGGCAGCCAATGCCGATAGGCTACAGCGCGTACAACGTGCCCTACGCCTATCGCGCGACCTATTACGACACGCCGAACGCCTGGTACCGTTACAACAACGGCTACATCTACCAGGTCGACCCGTCGACGTTGCTGGTCACCGCGATCGTCGCGTCGCTGCTGACCTGACCGCACCAATGCAGGTCATGATTGTCTGAACTTTGGCCCGGCGATGGAACTCAATCCGCGCCGGGCCATTGCGTTTGCAAAACAAAAAAGGAGGCCCAGCGCATGAAGACTCATGCACTCGCACTCACTGTTGCCGCGGCGGCGATGGTTTCGCTCGGCGCCTGCAGCAAGCAGGCCGGCAACAAGGAACCCAAGACGCAGACGCCGCAGGCGGAGAAAGCCGCCGGCACGAAGACGATCGCCGCGGGTCTCGACCAGAACGGCAAGTTCATGGCCGCAGCGAAGGCCGCCGGGCTCGATCAGACGCTCGCCGGCCCGGGACCCTATACGGTCTTCGTGCCGACCGATGCGGCGATCGGGCAGGCGCCCGCGGGCACGTTCGACACCACGCCCGCCAACCGGGGCAAGCTGACCGGGATCATCACCAACATGATCCTTCCGGGCACCGTGCTGGTGGCCGACATCGACAAGGTGATCGACGCCAACAAGGGCAAGGCGCCGCTGGCGACCATGGGCGGCGGAACGCTGACGGCGACCAAGGAAGGCGGAAAGACGGTGATCACCGACTCCGCCGGCCACAAGGCGACCATCGTCAAGGGCGACGAGCAGTTCACCAACGGCGTCGTGCACGAGGTCGACGCCGTGCTGATGCCGAGCAAGCCGCCCGCGGCCAACGCTCCCGCAGTCGGGCAGAAGGCCGGGAAGTAAGTTAGCGCGCAAACCTGCACCCCCGGCGAAGGCCGGGTCCAGCCCACCAAAGAAAAGGTCTGGGCTGCTGCCTCCGCGGGAGCACTGTCGAGTTCCCACTTCCGCACGCGGAACGGCTCGCTATAACGATCCGCGACGCATGCGGATGATGGGGCTTTGAAGCGATGAAAGCGACGATTGAGCGGGCGGTCCTCCTGAAGAGCCTCGGCCACGTCCAGTCGGTCGTGGAGCGCCGCAACACCATCCCCATCCTCTCCAACGTGCTCCTGGAAGCGCGGGAGGACGGCTCGATCCGACTGATGGCCACCGACCTCGACCTGCAGGTCGACGAGACCATTCCCGCCAATGTCGCCCAGCCCGGCGCGACGACGGTTTCGGCGCACACTTTCTTCGACATCGTCCGCAAGCTGCCCGAGGGCAGCCAGGTCGAGCTCACTGCCGCCGAGGGCAAGATGCAAGTCATCGCCGGCCGCTCGCGATTCAACCTCTCGACGCTGCCCCGCGACGATTTCCCGGTGATCGCCGAGGGCGATCTTCCGACCCGCTTCGAGCTTCCGGCCGCAACTCTCCGCCAGATCATCGAGAAGACCCGCTTCGCCATCTCGAGCGAGGAGACGCGCTATTATCTGATGGGCATCTTCCTCCACGTTGTCGACGACCAGCTCCGCGCTGCGGCCACGGACGGCCATCGTCTCGCACGGGTCACCGTGGCGCGTCCGGACGGCGCCGAGGGCATGCCCGACGTCATCGTTCCGCGCAAAGCCGTCCAGGAGCTCTACCGGCTGCTCGAAGAGCTCGAAGGTACGGTGGAAATCTCGCTCTCGCCGACCAAGATTCGCTTCGGCCTCGGCAGCGCGATCCTGACCAGCAAGCTGATCGACGGCACCTTCCCCGACTACAACCGCGTCATCCCGACCGCGAACGACAAGCTTCTGAAGCTCGATCCGAAG
>NZ_DASTXI010000189.1:0-4848 GCF_035758555.1 Sphingomonas sp.
AGCCTCCCCTATATCGCCTCCTATCTCGGTACCGACCTGCACCTCGTCTATCTCGGAAGCGAGGGCGTGCTGCTGCCGATCATCGGCCTGTGGCTGACGGTCGGGTTGCTGGGCGGCCTCTACCCGGCCTTCTACCTGACCCGCTTCCAACCCGGCGCAATCCTGCGTTCCAACCGCTCGGCTGCCGAGCCGCCGGGCACGGGGCGGCTGCGCTCGCTTCTGGTCGTTGCACAATTCGCCGTCTCGATCGGACTGATCGCCTGCACGCTGGTCGTTTATGGCCAGATCCGTTTTGCGCGGTCGATCGACGCCGGCTTCCGCCGCGACGGTCTGATCCAGGTCGCCAACATGGATCGCGCCGCGGTCGTGCCGCTGATCGATACGCTGATCCGGCAGGCGGAACGCATTCCCGCCGTCCGCTCGGCCGCGGCGACGACGATCTTCCCGGCGACAGGACAGACACTCAACACCGATTTCCGCGTGGAAGGCCGGATCAAGCCGATCACGATCGGCTGGTACAGCGTTTCGCCCGAGTTCTTCGACACCGCGGGCGTCGATCTGCTCGCCGGCCGGCTGCCAACGCGCGCGAACCAGATGGACGCGACTTTGCTGCCGCTTGATGCCGACGCGCGGAAGGGGATGGCGCTCAGCTATGTCGATCGCGGCGCCAACGTCGTCGTCAACCGGCTCGCCGCCAGGCAGCTCGGTTTCGACGATCCGCAGGCTGCGATCGGCAAGACCGTACGGGTCAACGCGTTTGGGGCAAAGAACGGCCTGATGCCGGCGACGATCATCGGCGTGGTCGAGGATTCCCGCTTCCGCTCGCTGCGCGAGCAGCCCGAAGCCATCGCCTATATGAACAACGGCTTCTATTCGCGCCTGCTCGTCCATTTCGAAGGGGCCGAGCCGGCGGCAGTGCGCGAGGAGCTCGCCCAGCTATGGAAGCGGCTGGTGCCGACCGTGCCGTTCGAGGCCGATTTCGCCGACGCCGAGCTGGCTGAGCTCTACCGCGTCGACGAGGCGCGGGGGCTGAGCTTCGCCGGCTTCGCCGGTCTTGCCGTCGCGGTCGCTTGCCTCGGCCTGTTCGGCCTCGCCGCCTTCACGGCCGAGCGGCGCACCAAGGAGATCGGCATCCGCAAGGTGTTCGGGGCGACGATCGCCGACATCGTCCGGCTGCTGGTGTGGCAGTTCACCAAGCCGGTGGTGATCGCCAATCTGATCGCATGGCCGGTCGCCTGGTGGCTGATGCGCGACTGGCTGAACCAGTTCGACGCCCGCATCGCGCTGACGCCGGGGCCGTTCCTTGTCGCCGGCCTGATCGCCTTCGCGATCGCGATCGGCACCGTCGCCGGCCACGCGATCCGCATCGCCCGCACCAACCCGATCCACGCCCTCCGCTACGAGTAGGACCCAGACGATGTGGCGCAATTACCTGACGGTCGGTCTCCGTTCCCTGATGAAGAACCGGACCTATGCGTTCATCAACATCCTGGGCCTTGCGATCGGCATGGCCGCGTGCCTGATGATCCTGCTCTTCGTGCGGTACGAGTTCAGCTACGACAAATGGCTGCCGGATTCCGAAAACGTCTATCAGGTGCAGACCTGGTTCAAGAACCCGGATTCGGGCGAGCTCAGCTTCGGGCAGATGTCCACCTACACGTCGGAAGCGGCGCTGAAGAAGGATTTCCCGCAGATTGAGGGCTCGGTTTACGTGCTTTCTTCCGAACCGGTGTTCTACAAGGACGGCCAGGCGAGCTCGACCGAGAATTACCGCTACGTCAACGGCGACCTGCTCGCCACGATTCCGCTGCCGCTGGTCGCCGGCGGCAAGAACGCCCTGGCGCGCGTCGGCGACGCGATCCTGAGCGAGACCGAAGCGATGAAGCGCTTCGGCACGACCGACGTGGTCGGCAAGACATTCACCGTCATCTCAAAGGGCAAGGGCCGCGATTTCCGCGTGACCGGCGTGTTCAAGGACATTCCGAAGAACAGCTCGTTTGCCGCCAATATGATCGGACGGATGGATTTTCCGAGCTTCTTCGTCGACGAGCCCGGCTTCCTCGACTGCTGGGGCTGTAATTCCGGCTGGGTCTATGTGCGGTTGAAGCCCGGCACCGACGTCAAGACGATCGAAGCGCAGATGCCGGCCTGGGAAAAGCGCAATATCCCCGACCAGAACAGCGGCGAAGCACGGTTCAACGCCGGCGATTTCGGCGACTGGCATCTGATCAACATCCGCGACGTGCACCTGGGCAAGGCGCAGGACGCCGCCGTGACGCCGGGCAACGACAAGACGTCGATCATCACCTTTGCGGTGATCGCGCTGCTGATCCTCGGCATGGCGGTGGTGAACTTCACCAACCTGTCGACCGCCCGCGCCAGCCAACGGGCACGTGAGGTTGCATTGCGGAAAGTGCTGGGCGCGACCCGCAAGCAGCTGATCATCCAGTTCATCGGGGAATCGATCATCGTCACTTTCCTGGCGACGGTGATCGCGCTTGCGGTGGTCGAGCTGGCGATGCCGGCCTTTTCCGCTTTCCTGAAGTCCGACATCCAGGTCCGCTATTTCGGAGCTGACGGCATCCTGCTGCCGGTGCTCCTGCTGGTCGCGGTGGTCGGCATCCTGGGCGGCCTCTATCCGGCCTTTTTCATCTCGCGCTTCCAGCCCGCTTCTGTGCTGCGCGCGAACAAGTCGTCGGCCGAGACGCCGGGTTCGGGCCGGCTGCGGCAGGTGCTGGTCGTCGGACAATTCGCTGTGTCGATCGGGCTGATCATCTGCACGGCGGTGATCTATGCGCAGACCGTCTACGCGCGCACCGTCGACCCCGGCTACAAGCGGGACCATATCCTGCAGGTCGGCGACCTCAATCGCTACCAGCTGCTCGACAAGGGCGAGATGATCGCCGAGCGGGCGCGGCGGGTGCCGGGCGTCGATGCGGTCGGCCGCACCTCGATCGGCGTCGCCACCGAAAGCAACAACAACACCGGCGTGATGCTGCCGGGCCGGAAGGAGCCGGTCACGATCGGCAATTATGTCGTCGATCCCGGCTTCTTCGACGCGATGGGGCTGAAGCTCGTTGCCGGCCGCTGGTTCGACGAAAAGCGGCCGCTTGACGATATGAGCCTGCCGTTCCCGCCGGACGATGCCTCGCAGCGCGCGCTCGCGGCCCGCGGCGCGAACGTCGTGGTCAATGAATATGGCGCGCACCGGCTGGGCTATCGCAACGCGGCGGATATCGTCGGCAAGACGTTCCGCGCCGCGCTGGTCGATAATGAGATCGGGCTGGTGCCGGTGACCGTGATCGGCGTGGTCGGCGACAGCCGCTTCCGCTCGATCAAGCAGCCGCTCGACCCGATCATGTTCCTGAACGCGCGCAGCGGGGGCGGCCACACGCATATGATCGTGCGCTATCATGGCGATCCGGAGACGGTGCGCCGCGGCCTCGAGCAGATGTGGCAGGGCGTCACCACCGAGGTGCCGTTCCTTGCCAAATACAGCGACGACATCGTCGGCAAGCTTTATGAAGCGGAGGACGCACGCGCACAGACCTTCGCAGCGTTCGCGCTGCTGTCCGTGGTGGTCGGCTGCCTGGGCCTGTTCGGGCTCGCCGCGTTCACGGCCGAGCGGCGGACCAAGGAAATCGGCATCCGCAAAGTGATGGGGGCAAGGACACGGGATATCGTGCGGCTGCTTGTCTGGCAGTTCACGCGGCCGGTCATCATCGCGAACATTATCGCCTGGCCAGTCGCCTGGTGGCTGATGCGCGACTGGCTGAACAAGTTCGATACGCGCATCGACCTTGGCCCGACGCCGTTCGTCGCCGCCGGCCTGCTCGCGCTGCTGATCGCGATCGGCACCATCGCGGCGCATGCGATCAAGGTCGCCAGCGCCAACCCGATCCGCGCCCTGCGTTACGAATAGGATTGTCCCATGTGGCGTAACTACCTGACCGTCGGCCTTCGCGCGCTGACCAAGAACCGCGTCTACGCGGCGATCAACATCGTCGGGCTGGCGCTTGGGCTGGCGGCATGCGTGATGATCCTGCTCTACGTCCGGTATGAGATGAGCTACGACGACTGGATGCCTGAGGCGGACCAGGCATTCCAGCTGCAGACCAACTACAAGGCGACGCCATCGGGCGGCGAGGAAATGCATCTGCAGGTGAGCGCGATCGCTGCGGGCCGCGCGCTGAAGAAGGACTATCCCGACCAGGTCGAAAAGATTGTCTGGGTGCGCGGCTTCGCGCCGATCGTGATCCAGGACGGCGAGGCCGGGCAGATCAAGGACCTGCGGATGGTCGACGGCAATCTGTTCGACATCCTGAAGGTTCCGTTCGTCCGCGGCAGCGCCGCGACGGCGCTTCCCGACGGTCATTCGATTGTGCTTAGCGAAACCGAGGCGAAGAAGCGCTTCGGGAACAGCGACCCGATCGGGCGGACGCTGACGATCGTCGACAATATGGGCGACGTCGACTACAAGGTCACGGGGGTCTTCAGGGACTGGCCCAAGCATTCGAGCTTCACGGCCGACGCGGTGGCGCGGTTCGACCTGAACACCCAGTTTTCCGATCGCCCGCGCGACCTGACCAGCTGGAACAATCAGCAGGGCTGGTACTATGTGCGGCTGCGTTCTCCCAAGGACGCGGCGCTGATCAACGCACGCATGGACGCTTGGGAGAAGCGGAACATCCCCGACGAGGAAGTCGCGGGCCAGAAGACCAATGCCGGCGACGTGCAGGATTACGAGCTGGTCAACGTCCGCGACGTCCACCTCGGCCGTGCCCAGCGGGCGCCGGTCACGCCCGCCAACGACCGGTTCACGGTGATCACCTTCGGCGTGATTGCGTT
>NZ_DASTXI010000109.1:0-3446 GCF_035758555.1 Sphingomonas sp.
GGTGCAGGGATTGCAGCGGCAGCCGCCGGACTTGCAGGTGCAGGCGGACTTGGTCTCTTCGGTCTTGGTCATTGCGTGTCTCCTTCTTGCCCGGGGATCGGACCTGACCCATATGACGTCTGTACCATGGTACGGAGTCAAGCGATGAATTCGCTCACGATCGGAGCCCTCGCCAAGTCCGGCGGCGTCGGCGTGGAAACGGTGCGCTATTACCAACGCCGCGGCCTGCTGCCTGAGCCGCCGCGCACCGGCGGCATCGGGCTCGGCGGCGGGGTCAGGCGCTACGGCGCGGAGGATGTGCGGCGGCTCCGCTTCATCCGCGCCGCACAGACGGCCGGCTTCACGCTGGAGGAGATCGGCGAGCTGCTGGCGCTCGATGCGTCGGAGGACCGGGCCCGCGCCCGCGAGCTCGCCACGGGCCGCCTCGCCGCGCTGGATGCGAAGATCGGCGAGCTGCAGCAGGCCCGCACCGCCCTCACGCGCCTCGCGACCGCCTGCGCCGGCAGCGCCGCCGGCCCCTGCCCGATCATCGCCGCGTTCGAGGATTCCGCCTGAGGCGCTATGCCGCCGGCAGCGCCCAGTCGATCGGCGCCAGGCCACGGCTTTCCAGGAAGGCATTGGTCTTGCTGAAGTGCCGGCAGCCGAAGAAGCCGGAATGGGCGGAGAGCGGCGACGGATGCGGCGCCTTCAGCACCAGATGACGCCCGCCGCGTTCGATCGAGTCGACGAACGCCGCCTTCTTCTGTGCATGGCTACCCCACAGCAGGAACACCGCCGGCTCCGGACGGTCGTTGACCAGCCGGATGACGGCGTCGGTGAACCGCTCCCAGCCGCGGCCCTGGTGCGAGGCGGCAAGGCCCTGCTCGACCGTCAGCACGCTGTTCAGCAGCAGCACGCCCTGGCTCGCCCAATGTTCGAGGAAGCCGTGGCCGGCAGGCGCAACGCCCAGGTCCGCCTCCATTTCCTTGTAGATGTTGACGAGGCTCGGCGGGATCCGCGTGCCGGGCCGCACCGAAAAACACAGGCCGTGCGCCTGGCCGGCGCCGTGATACGGATCCTGCCCCAGGATCACGGCGCGCACCTTGTCGGGCGGCGTCAGGTCGAGCGCGCGAAACCACTCGCCGCCGGCCGGAAAGATGCGTTTGCCCGCCTGCCTCTCGGCGATCAGAAAGGCACGAAGCTCGGCCATATACGGGCTGGCGAATTCGCCGTTCAGCGGTTCCCGCCAGCCCGGATGCAGTTTGATCTCGCCCATGTGCCGCCGGCATCAGCAAGGCCGGCGGCGGTGTCAACCCAAGGGCTTAATTGGCGCCCGTCGAGGTGGCGACCGGCTTTGCCGGCGGCTGGCTGGAGCGGGCATCCGACAGGGTCTGATCGTACCAGACGGCGAGGTCATCGTGCATCTTCGCGAGCTCCGCCGGGTTCAGGTACACCATGTGCCCGGACTCGTAATATTTGAACTCGACGTTGCGCTGCAGCGACGGCTCCAGCAGCATGTGACTGACGTCGAATTCGGTGCCGTAGAACGGCGTCGCCATGTCGTAATAGCCGTTCAGGAACAGCACCTTCAGATACGGATTGGTCCGCATCGTATAGGCGAGGTCGATCGCGGTGTTCGGCGTATTCTGCGAGAAGTTGCTGCCCGGCGCCTCATGCTTCCAATCCCAATTGAAGCCGGGTTGGCGGGCGGAGATGCGATACGGCATCGTTGGATGATAGCCGAGCGTCTTCTTCGCATAATCCATGAAGCTGGAGATGAACGCACCGGAGATTGCGGTGGAGGACGGATCGTCGTCGGGCCGCTCGGCATTGGCGTCGCTGGGGATCAGCGTGTAGCGCGAATCGAGCCGCCCGATCGCCAGCCTGCGGTCGCGCAGCAGCTCGGTCCGGAAATGGTTGAGATCGACGCGCAGGTCGGCGCGCATGATGAAGTCCGGGCTGATGCCGATATATTTCGACATCTGCTCGGCGATCTGGCGCTTCTCTTCGGGGCTGATCGTCGATCCCTTGGCCAGCGCCGCAGCGTAAGGCCCGCTGGTGAAGGCGCGCACTTCCTGCAGGAACGCTTCCAGGTTCGGCGGACGGTTCTGCAGATGGTTGTGGTACCAGGCGGTTGCCGCGTAGCCGGGGAACAGCGTCAGATAGTTTGCGTCATATCCGGGCTGGCGCACGCCATAGTTCATGATCGACGACAGGTAGACGATGCCGTTGAGGCTGAGGCCGCGCTCCTCAAGCAACGCCGCGACTGCGCCGTTCCGAAGCGTGCCGTAGCTCTCGCCGAACAGGAATTTGGGCGAGGTCCAGCGACCGTTCTTGGTGACATAGCGCTCGATCGTGCGCGCGAAGGCGTCGGCGTCCTGGTCGACACCCCAGAAATCCTTGCCGGTCTTCGCGCCCAGCGGACGCGACCAGCCAGCGCCCATCATGTCGATGAAGACCAGGTCGGTCTTGTCGATCAGCGAATGCGGGTTGGGCCCGAACCCATAAGGCGCGGGGCGGATATATTCCGGGTTGGCGGTGGTGACGCGAACCGGCGCGAAGCTGCCCATGTGCAGCCACACGGTCGCCGAGCCCGGGCCGCCATTGTAGAAGAAGGTCACGGGCCGCGACGACGGCGCCGCGCCATCCTTCGTATAGGCAGTGTAGAACATCGAGCCCGTAGGCTTGCCGTCATTGTCGCGGATCGTCAGCGTGCCGGCAGTCGCCGTGTAGGCGATGCGCTGGCCTTCGACCGTGACCGCGCCGTGGCTCACCGAAGCGGGCTCGTCGACCGGCGGCTTCACCCAGGCGTCTTCGGCCTCGGCGATCATCTCCTGTTGGTGGGATTTCGCCAGCTTGGTGGCGGCGGGGGTCTTGTCGGGGGCGGTCTCCTGTGCCGGAGCAGCCACCGCTGTCATCAACATCATCAGCGCAATCGTCGAACGCATCCTCTTGCCCTCTCTCCCTCGACCACCCGGGAGAGCCCATGCAACGTGAGAACCCGATGGTCAAATCAGGCGCTTAGGCGGTGCCAGAGCCAGGGGAGCATCGCCAGCAGCGCGGCGCCGGCGACCAGATAGGGCAGCGAGCCCCAGAACTGATACAGCCCGACCCCGATCGAGGGCCCAAGCACGAAGCAGGCGCCGTTCACCGACGTGGTGCGGCCGGCGACGGCACCTTGTTCGTGATGGCCGACCGCGAGCGAGGCGCCGGCTGTGAAGGCCGGCCGCAGGAACCCGAAACCGAGCGACGCTAGGCCGTAGGAAACGGCGAGCATGTGCAGCGACTCGGAAAGACCGGTCAGCACGCAGCCCGCCGCCGCCAGTAGCGCGCCGGAAATAGCGAGCGAGCGCGGCTTCAGGTTCAAATTGGGGATCAGCCCCCATTGCGCCAGCAGCGCGGCGCCGGCGCCGACCATCAGCACCACGCCCGTTTCTGCCGCGGCCTGCTCCGCGGAGATATGCAGC
>NZ_DASTXI010000110.1:0-3322 GCF_035758555.1 Sphingomonas sp.
CGGGTCGAAGCCTTCTGTCGAGAAGCCGACCCGGAAATTGACCGTCACGTCATCCTTCAGCACCGATTCCCAATAGCGGGCGGCTGCGGAGAAACCGATGTACGCAGCGGTGCCTTCCTCGACGCCGCCGGTGTTGATCAGGTTAATGGTCAGCGCCTGCGCGCCGGTGGCGGTGCCGATCGCCAGAGCAACGGCGGCGGCACAAGCAAACGAACGGTGTGATGTCATCGGAGCCCCCCTGTTCGAGCGGGCGCGACCCCTGCGCCCGTTGCAAGGATTATCCGAACGTTGCGCCTAGGCAACGACGGTGTTTACCACATGCGTTAAGGTCTCGACGAAATTTCGGCCGTCCGTTCAGCTATTTGCGGCCAGGGAAGGTGCGCGCGCTATGCAGGCCTGGCCGTCGTGCGCGTGCGCCGCCGCGCCGCCGCGCCGAGCGCACCGAAGCCGCACAGCATCATGGCCCATGTCGCCGGTTCCGGGACGCTCGGGATCGCGCCGGCGAAGGCGCCCAGCCTGACCTGCCGGATATCGCCGACGCCCGAGCCGCTGGTGTCGAAGGACACCGCGGTGATCAGGTCCCCGGCGTCGGTCCGGGCCGAGAACCAGTTGTTGCCGTTGCCGAGGTCGAAGGTGCGCGTCTCCGTGCCGAAGCTGCCGACGAAGGTGACGGTCACCGTGTCGGTATTGCTCGCGGCCTTGTGCAGGTCGAACTCGACTTCTCCGAAGCCGTCGCCGCTGGTGAGGAAGAAGCGGAGCGCATCCAGCGAGGAACCGATCGCTTCCACCCGGGCCTGGCCATCGGCGAAGCCTTCCAGGCTGACGCCGCTGGTCAGCGACAGGAAGCTGACGCCGGTGTTGCTGTTGTTGGTGTGGCCGAACACGGTCTCGCCCGTCAGGCCGTCGTCGATCAGCACGTTTTCGGCAGGCTGCACATCGCCCGGCGTGTCGAAGATCGTGATCCCGGCCGCGGCCGGCGCGGCGAAGATGGACAGCGCCGCAATCGCGGCCGTGGAGGCGAGGATATTCGAAGCCATTACTTACCCCTTATCGGTCTGGTCGCCCCGACGCTCTCCGCGCCTCGGCGGGCGCGTACTCGGGCTGGTTAACGCCGCCCTTTCCAAACGGTTGCAAGAGACACGCAGAACCTGGAGCCCGGCATTTGACCCCGCGCGCCGGGGTGCTAGGCAGTGCGTCCATGACAAAGACGCTGCTTGCGCTCGCCCTGGGCTCTGCCGCCCTGATCCCCACCATCGCCGATGCCCGCCCGATGACGGCGACCGACCTTGCCACGATGCGCCGGATCGGCGCGCCGGCGGTCTCGCCCGACGGCCGCTGGCTGGTCTACCAGCTGCGCGAGACCGATCTGGCGGCGAACAAGGGCCGCAACCATCTCTGGCTGCTCGACCTGAAGGCGAAGAATGCCGAGCCGGTGAAGATCGCGTTCTCGGCAGCCGACAAGAGCGAGCATGACCCGGCCTTCTCGGCGGACGGCAAATGGATCTATTTCCTGAGCAACGCCGGCGGCTCCGACCAGCTATGGCGCATCGCGGCCGGCGGCACGCCGGAGCAGTTGACGACGTTCTCGACAGACGTCGGCGGCTTCCTGCTGGCGCCGAGCGGCGACCGCGTCGCCATCTGGGGCGACCGTCCGCTCGATTGCACCGATTACGATTGCAAGAGCGACAAGCCCGCCGCGGCGCAGGGCGGCAGCGGCCGGACCTACGACCAATTGTTCGTGCGCCATTGGGACACATGGGCGGAGCCGGGGACGCGCTCGCGCATCTTCGTGCTGCCGCTGGCGGACGGCAAGCCGACGGGAGCGGGCGTGCCGGTCGCGACGAAGCTGGTCGGCGATGCGCCGTCCAAGCCGTTCGGCGGGGCCGAGGAACTGGCGTGGAGCCCGGACGGAAAGACGCTTTATTTCGCGCTGCGCGAGGCGGGGCGGATCGAGCCCTTGTCGACCAATCTCGACATCTTCGCGGCGGGGCCGAACGGCGAACCGGTCAACCTGACCGACGCCAACGACGCGACCGACACGCTGCCGGCGGTCTCCCCCGACGGCAAATGGCTCGCTTATGCGGCGATGAAGCGGCCGGGATACGAGGCCGATCGGCTGGCGATCATGCTGCGGAACATCGCCACCGGCGAAACGCGGGAGGTCGCGCCGGGCTGGGACCGATCGGTCGGATCGATCGCCTGGGCCAAGGACGGCAAGAACCTGCTGGTGACGGCCGGCGAAATCCTCGACGACCCGCTGTTCCGCGTCGACGTCGCGAGCGGCAAGGTCACGCGGCTGACCGAGGGCGGCACGGTCGGCAATGTGAAGCCGCTCGCCGACGGCTCGGTCGTCTACACGCTGAACTCGATCCAGGCGCCCGACGATCTCTACCGCTGGAAAGGCGGCAAGTCGGTGCGGCTGACCTCGGTCAACGCCGACAAGCTGGCCGACATCGATCCGGTCAGCGTCAAGCGGTTCAGCTTCGCCGGCGCGAACGGCGACACGGTCTGGGGCCAGATCATCAAGACCGAAGGCGCGACCGGCAAGCTGCCGGTCGAGCTGCTGGTCCATGGCGGGCCGCAGGGGTCGTTCGGCAACGGCTGGTCATACCGCTGGAACCCCAAGCTGTTCGTCGCGCCCGGCTATGCCGCGGTGACCGTCGATTTCCACGGTTCGACCGGCTACGGCCAGGCCTTTACCGACAGCATCAACAAGGATTGGGGCGGCAAGCCGCTGCAGGACCTGAAGCTCGGGCTGGCGGCGGCCGCGAAGGAGGACCCGCAGATCGACACCGCCAACGCCTGCGCGCTGGGCGGCAGCTATGGCGGCTATATGATGAACTGGATCGAGGGCAATTGGCCCGACGCGTTCAAGTGCATCGTCATGCACGACGGCGTCTTCGACGCGCGCGCCATGGCATACGAGACCGAAGAGCTGTGGTTCGACGAATGGGAGCATGGCGGCCACCCCTATTACGAAGCGCCGCAGGAATATGAGAAATGGAACCCGGTGAACTTCGTCGACAAGTGGAAGACGCCGATGCTGGTGATCCATGGCGAGCAGGATTTCCGCATCCCCTACACGCAGGGACTGGCCGCCTTCACCGCGCTGCAGCGGCGCGACATTCCGTCGCGGCTGCTGATCTTCCCGGACGAGAACCATTGGGTGCTGAAGCCACGCAACTCGATCCAGTGGTACACCGAGGTGTTCGCCTGGCTGGACCGGTGGCTGAGGCCGGACGGAACCGGCCGGTAAGTCCCTTCCTCCGTTCGTATCGGGCGAAGTCGAGATACGCTTCTCGACTTCGCTCGAAGCGAACGG
>NZ_DASTXI010000133.1:0-2825 GCF_035758555.1 Sphingomonas sp.
CCTTGATACGGCGTCACGTTAGATATAGAACAAACCAGAAACGGAAGGGGAGGAATGTATGGCGACCGGAGGCTGTCAGTGCGGGAATGTGCGCTATGTTGCGGAGGGCGAGCCGCTGCATCACGCGATCTGCCATTGCCATGATTGCCGCCGCTCCGCCGGCGCGCCGATGGTCGGATGGATCGCCTTCAAATCGGACGGCGTGAGCGTCACCAAGGGCGCGCCCAGGGTGCATGCTTCGTCCGAGCATGGCCGCCGGCATTTCTGTCCCGATTGCGGAACCGGCCTGTTCTACACCAACGACACCGCGCTCGCCGGGCTGACCGACATCCAGAGCGCGACGCTCGACGATCCCGAGGCGGTGCCGCCGGCCGCGCACATCCAATATGCCGAGCATCTGCGCTGGACGGAGAAGCTCGACGAACTGCCGAAGTTCGAGCGCTATCCCGGCTGAACTGCGCGGCGGCCCCGCACCGCCAGCCAGCCGGTGCCGCCGAACATCGCCAGCGCCCACCAGCCGCCGTCCGTGCTGAAAAGATAAAAGACGCCAATGGCCGCCACGGCGCCAAGCACGGCCAGCGCGATCTTTGGCGCGAGCACGCGTCCAAGCAGCCATGCGCCGAGCAGCAGCGCGGCGACCGCGTTTGCCGTCAGCCAGGCATAGGATGCCCCGGCCCCGATCGATCCCAGGCCCGGCAGCTTGACCGTCGCATAACCGCGCATCGCGTTCGGAAACGCGTCGGCGGAGAGGTGCAGCCCAAGTCCGAGCGCCACGCCGGCCGCGATCGGCCACCAGCGCCGCCGCGCACAGGCGATCCCGACGGGCAACAGGCTGTGCGTCAGCCCGCTGCGATGGCCCAGGCCAACCATCAGATCGATATCCGGCAGCCGCGTCATCGCCCAGGCGGCGAGCACGACCGCCGCCGCCACCGCCCAGGGCCAGCGCTCGGCCGCGAACCCGAAACCGATCGCGGTGCCGAGCAGAAACAGCATCGTCAGCATCTTCCCCCCTCGCCGCTTCACCCCTAACACGAATGGCGATGTGGCAACTGTTCCAATTCCCGCTCTGTCCCTTTTCCCGCAAAGTCCGCCTGCTGCTCGGCGAAAAGGGCGTCGGCTATGATCTGGTCCGCGAATCCCCGTGGGAGCGGCGCGACGAGTTCCTCGACCTAAATCCAGCCGGCCGCACGCCGATGATGGTGGAGGCCGACAAGGGCACCGTCCTGATCGACAGCTGGGCGATCTGCGAGTTCTTCGAGGAGACGGTCAACAAGGCGCCGATGATCAACGGCACCGCGATCAACCGCGCCGAAATCCGGCGGCTGGTCGCCTGGTTCGACGAGCAATTCTTCGCCGACGTGGTCGCGCCCCTGATGCACGAACGGATGAAGAAGCGGCTGATCGAGCGGCTGAGCCCCGACGCGCGCGTTCTGCGCGAGGCGATGAAGCTCGCGCTCAACCACCTCGACTATACCGACTATCTGCTCGACCACCGCAACTGGCTGGGTGGCGCCACCATGAGCCTCGCCGACCTGACTGCCGCCGCGCACATCTCGGTCGCCGATTATCTGGGCGGCATCGATTGGCGCGGCCACGAGCAGACCAAGCGCTGGTATTCCGGGCTGAAGAGCCGGCCCAGCTTCCGCCCGCTGCTGAGCGAGCGGATGGAAGTGATCAGCCCGCCCCAGCACTACGACAAGGTGGATTTTTGACGGCTCTTTGGAGCCGTCACCCCGGGCTTGACCCGGGGTCCAGCTTGTTCTTCCTACACGGCACAAAAGCGGGACCCAGGATCAAGTCCGGGGTGACGGGGGTGAGATGCTCAAGCGCATTGGTCTGGTGATACTCGCAGCGATTCTGCTGCTCGCGGCCGTCCTTACGATCAACACCCTCCGCCTCCGGCCCGAAAAGCTCGGGGAGCCTCTGCCCCCGCCGCCGGTCGACCAAGCCGCCGTCCAGCACCTCGCGCAGGCGATCCGCATCCCGACGATCTCGACCGAGGCCGGGCCGGCACCCGATGCCGTGCTCGACGCCTTCGCCGCGCACCTCGCCGCCAGCTATCCGCGCGTCCATGCCGCGCTGAAGAAAGAAGTCGCCGCCGGCCACAGCCTGCTCTTCACCTGGCTCGGCACCGACCCGAACGCCCCCGCCCTGCTGCTCGCAGCGCATCAGGACGTGGTGCCGATCGAAGGCTCCAGCGAAGCCAAATGGACGCACAAGCCGTTCGCGGGCGTCATCGCTGACGGCTTCGTCTGGGGCCGCGGCACGATCGACGACAAGATGTCGCTGATCGCGATTTTGGAAGCCGCCGAGCGGCTGCTCGCGCGCGGCTATCGGCCCCGGCAAACCATCTATCTCGCTTTCGGCCATGACGAGGAACGCGGCGGCTCCGGCGCGAGGGCGATGGCGGCACTGTTGAAGGCGCGCGGAGCGAGGATCGCGCTGGCGCTCGATGAAGGCTACGCCGTGCTGGACGGCGTGCTGGCGGGCGTGAACCGGCCGGTCGCAGTCGTCGGCATGGCGGAGAAAGGCTATGTCTCCGTCGAGCTCACCGCGAGCGGCGCCGGCGGCCATTCGTCGATGCCCACGCCCGACAACGCCGCGGTCCGCATCGCACGCGCGGTCGAACGGCTGGCAGACGATCCATTCCCGGCACGCGTGCAGGGCCTGACCGGCGACATGCTGACCACGCTCGCGCCCTATATGGACCAGCCGCTGAAGGCGGTGATCGCCAACCGCTGGCTGACCGAACCGCTGATCCGCCGCCAACTGGTCGCCAACCCGCGCACCGCCGCCGCCGTACGCACGACCACCGCGCCGACGAT
>NZ_DASTXI010000191.1:0-10982 GCF_035758555.1 Sphingomonas sp.
GACAGCATCAGCGTCGGCCCGAAGCTCAGCCAGTGAGCGACAAGCTTGGCGGCGGCGACGCTCTCGTCCGAGACCCCACGCACCGCGAGCTGGTCGAGCACGCCGCTCAGCCGGTCGGGTTCGATCAGCCGGTCGACCGGCAGCAGCGCCGCCAGCAAGGCCGCCATCCAGAGCACCCCGCCACCGGTGCGGGCGAGCAATTGCGCATCCGGACCCACCGCGAAGGCGAACAGGGTCGCGACCAGCAGGAAAAACACGACCGGCAGCATCGCCCCGCCCGCGCGCCAGGCATTCGCGACATCGCGGCGGATCAGGCTAATCACGGCCATCTCCGCTCGGGACGAGCGGAATGGAGTGCGCATGGCTCAAGCGAAGCGGAAGATGGGTGGCGGCGAGCACGATTCCGCCCAAGCCTTGGTGCGCCGCGCACGCCGCCTCCAGCCGGCCGATCGCCTCGGTGTCGAGCCCGTTGGTCGGCTCGTCGAGCAGCCAGATCGCCGCGCCGCCGGCAATCACGCGCGCCAGAGCGGCGCGCTTGCGCTGGCCTGTCGAGAGCATGCGCACCGGCACCGGCGCCAATCGGCCGATGCCCATTGCATCCATTGCCTCCGGCAACGCGCTTTCACGCCCATCCAGGCGGGCCCAGAAACGGAGCGCCTTGCCCAACGGCAGTTCGCGGTCGAGCGCGGCGTTCTCGTCGGCCAGCGCGATCTTGCCTTCGCGTCTGACCGCGCCTGCTGCTGCGTCGAGGAGACCAGCGGCGACACGCAAAAGACTCGACTTCCCGGTGCCGTTCGGGCCGGTGACGATCGCCGCCTCGCCCGGCCCCAGCGCGAATGACACGCCCTCGAACAACAGCCGCCCGCCGCGCCAGCACGCCACATTGTCGAAGCGGAGCAGGCTCACCCGACCAGGTCTTCGAGCGCGTGCATGTCGGCGTCGGACAGGCCGAAATGATGGCCGACCTCATGGACCAGCACGTGCGTGACCAGCTCCTCCAGCGACACGCCCGTTTCCGCCCATTCGTCGAGGATCGGGCGGCGATAAAGGTGGATCATGTCGGGAAGCGCGCCGCTGTCGATCGACGATTTGTCGCCCACCGGCCTGCCCGAATAGAGGCCCGTCAGCTCGAACGGGTCTTCGATTCCCATCTGCGCGAGCGTCGCGTCGTCGGCGAAATCCTCGACGCGCAGCACCACGTCGCCCAGATATGCCCGGAACTCGGCCGGCAGACGCTCCAGCGCCGCGCGCGCAAGCTGCTCGACCCTGTCGAGATCGGGGGCGTATGTTGCCTGGTCGGCCATCGCGGTGACATAGGGCCAATCGGAGGAAGCGGACAATGGTCGAGCAGTTGAACGAGGCCGAGCGCGCGGCTGCGCTCGATCGGCTGGGCGAGTGGGACTATGACGAAGCGCGCGACGCACTGACCCGCAGCTTCCTGTTCGCCGATTTTTCCGAAGCATTCGCGTTCATGACCCGCGTGGCGCTGCTCGCCGAAAAGGCGGATCACCACCCGGAATGGGCGAATGTGTGGAACCGCGTCGACATCCTGCTCACGACGCACGATGCCGGCGGCCTGTCGGCACGCGACGTGCGTATGGCCGAGGCGGTCGATCTACTGCTGACATCTTAAGGCTTTGCTGACTCTTTGCCGCCATCGAGGAGGCAAAAGAGGTCGCCGAATGAAAGAACATCTGGACGCGCTTTGCCGGCAGCACGACGAACTGCGCGCGCTCGCAACGCAATATGAGCGCGAGCTGGACAAGGCACAGCCGGACACGACTGCGCTTTCAAAGTGCCGCTGGACGCTGGCGCGGCTGATCAGCACGCATCTCGCCTATGAAGGTGCACATCTCTATCCGGCGCTGTCGCGCAGTGGCGGGCCGGCGATGGAGACCGGCCGCAAGATGGCAGCCGAGATGACCGAGCTTGGCGGACGTCTCCAAAATCATGTCCGGGAATGGACAGTCGGCGCGATCGCGGACGATTGGGCGCGGTATCGCCGATCCTCCAAGGATCTGATCGCGGTGCTCCGTGCCCGCATGGATGTCGAAGAGGCCGAACTCTATCCGCTGGCGAGCGTGGCAAAGGCCGCCTAGACTTGGCGCAAAGGCGTCTTCATTGGCGCCAAATGCTAATACTGTTTCTCTGAAACGCTGCGCCTTCGCCTTGAATCGCGTTTGGCACGGGCGATGCATTGCCCCTGATGTCGCCGGCCGGATGGTCCGACCGGCAGTCAGGGAGATTTCAGATGACCCGCTTTACCTCGCTGTTCGATACGGTCGCCTCGGTGGTTGCCGCCGTTGCCGTCGCCACGATGTTCGTCGTCGCCGCCGTTGGTCCGGCCGCGCTGCCGTTCGCGTAACCGCTCTTCGCATCCAGGAGTAACGTCTAATGTCTGCATTCCGTCTCGATCGCGGCAACGCCAAGCTGATGGGCGTCTGCGCGGGAGTGGGCAATGCAACCGGTATCGACCCGCTGCTGATCCGTCTCGCGCTGTTCGTCCTCACGCTGATGCTGGGACCGGTGATGATCCTCGGCTATTTCATCACGGCCTGGGCCGCGAGCTAGGACTGGCACACTGGGCGAGGGGCGCTTAAGACAGGGGCGCCCCGAAGCTCAGGAGGCCTTTCGATGCTCCGCACTGCCCTTTCCCTGTCGCTGCTGATTTCGACCGCTCCCGCCTTCGCCGCCCTCGCCCCAGGCGCCACCGCGCCGGATTTCAAGACCGAGGGCGCGCTCGCAGGCAAGGAATTCAGTTTCTCGCTGAAGCAGGCGCTCAAGAAGGGCCCGGTCGTCCTCTATTTCTACCCGAAATCCTTCACGACCGGCTGCACCATCGAGGCGCACGAGTTCGCCGAGGCGACGCCTGAGTTCAACAAGCTCGGCGCGACGGTGATCGGCATGTCGGGCGACGATATCGACACGCTGAAGCGTTTCTCGACAGAGGAATGCCGCGACAAATTCGCGGTCGCCGCCGCCAAGCCGGACGTGATCAAGGCCTACGACGTCACGCTGCCGGTGATGGCCAGCCGCTCAAACCGCACGTCCTACGTGATCGCGCCCAACGGCAAGATCGTCTTCGCCTACACCGCGATGAAACCCGAGGGACATGTCTCCGGCACGCTCGATGCCGTGAAGAAGTGGAAGGCGAAGAAGTAGCTCCGTCATCCCGGGCTTGACCCGGGACCCACCTGTCTTGCTGAGCAGAAGGTGGACCCCGGCCTTCGCCGGGGTGACGATCAGGGCTTCACCGCCACCACGGCATCGATCTCGACTGCCACGCCTAGCGGCAGCGACGGCACGCCGACCGCGCTGCGCGCGTGCTTGCCGGCATCGCCGAACACCTCCGCCATCAGCGTCGAGCAGCCGTCGGCGACCTTGGGCTGATCGGTGAAATCGGCGGTGGAGTTGACGAAGGCGCCCAGCTTCACGACCCGCGCGACGCGATCGAGCGAGCCCAGCGCCGCCTGCATCTGCGCGAGCAGCATGATGCCGCAGCTCCGCGCCGCCTCGCGGCCCGCTTCCAGGTCCACATCCTCGCCCAGCCGTCCGGTGATGCGCTGGCCGTCCTTCTGGCTGACCTGGCCGGAAATATAGAGCAGCCCGCCCGCTTCGACGGCGGGAACATAGGCGGCGACAGGGGCGGCGGGGGCCGGCAGCTCGATGCCGAGCTCGGCGAGGCGTTGTTCGATGCTCATGCTTGTACCCCAATCATCGGCATGGACCGCGCGTCAAGCCCGGAGGTCAGCCGCTCGCGGATCCAGCCCGTCGCTTCGGCCCAGTCGTCGATCCGGGCATGAGCGGCAGGGGCCGGCGGCATGATCGCCGCAAGCTGGGGCTCCGCAACCATGTGCAGCCGGAACACCTGCGGCGCCGCCTTTTCGACCGAGGCGTGGTGCAGCGCGAGATCGTCGACGAAGACGGCGGCGCTCGGCCCATATTCGTCGAGGAGCTGAACCACGGGCGCGCCCTTGCCCCCTTGGTTGCAAAGCACGCGATGCTGGATGCCGACTGCCTCCAGCTGCGCGATCCGGCGCTCCTGATGCGTGTCGAGCAGGTTTGTGAGCACCACCACGTCGGCGATCCCGGCCAATTCCGTCAGTGCGTCGCGTGCATGAGGAACCAGCGTCTGGCGGTGCATCTCGGTCTCGAAAAAGCCGTTGAGCAGCGGCCAGGTTTCTTCGCGCGGCAGCGGCTCGCCCGTCTCGCGCCGCCTGACCGCGCGCGAATAGTCGCCTTCCGACAGATCGAAATCGACGCCGTGCGCCTCGCCCAGCCAGTCGCGAAAATGGCTGACCATGTGCAGCAGAACTTCGTCGCAATCCGTGATGAGAAGGGGACGGCTCACGCTTCGAGCTCCGCCCGTGCCCTGACAAGAACCTCGGGCTTTACCCCCAGGTGATCGGCGCAGGCGACGAGGTCGAGCTCATGGCCTTCGAGGAACGAAAGCACCGCCGCCTGCAGCGCCGGCTCGGTCGCACGGGCGCGGAGGTCATTCGTGGTTAACCCGGTCAGGGCAAGCAACCTCTCGGCCCGCCGCGAGTCTTCCAGAGACCAGACGAGCGCGAGCAGGGCCAAAGTGGAGGCATCGGCGTTTGTTTCGGAAGCGTGCATATTCTATTGTGGATAAGCCTGGGGGCAGCGAGGATGTGTCGCTTGTGAGTAAGAAAGTGCTCGTTGTCGAGGACAACGAACTCAACCTCAAGCTGTTCTGCGACCTGCTGCGCGCGCACGATTATGTGGCGGAGCCGGTGCGCGACGGCCGCGAGGCGGTCGAACGCGCGCGGGCTTTCGAGCCCGACCTGGTCATCATGGACATCCAGCTGCCGAACGTCAGCGGTATCGAGCTGATCGAGACGCTGAAGGCCGACGAGCAGCTGAAGCCGATCCCGATCATGGCCGTCACCGCCTATGCCGCCAAAGGCGACGAGGAGCGCATCCGCGCCGCAGGCGCGGAGGCTTATGTGTCGAAGCCGATTTCGGTGATGCGATTCGTCGAAAGCGTTGAGGCTTTAGTCTAAGGCGGTTGCTCCCTTCACCGCTCGTCCCGAGCGGAGCGCGAAGCGCGAAGTCGAGGGGCGAAAGCTCGGAGCCGCGCCCCTCGACTTCGCTCGGGACGAGCGGGATTTCACCCTATGCCGCCTGCGCCTGCTCGGCCGCCTCGATCTCGGCCGCCTTGGCCTCGACCAGCTTGACGATGTGATCGATCATGTCGGCGTCGTTGACGTGGTGGTCGGTCACGCCCGACAGATAGACCATGTGCTTGCCGGCGCCGCCGCCGGTCAGGCCGATATCGGTCTCGCGGGCTTCGCCAGGCCCGTTGACGACGCAGCCGAGCACGCTGAGCGACATCGGCGTGCGGATATGCTGAAGCCGTTCCTCGAGCTTCTCGACGGTGCGGATCACGTCGAAGCCTTGGCGCGCGCAGGACGGGCAGGAGACGATCCGGACGCCGCGGTTGCGGATGCCGAGCGCTTTCAGGATTTCGAAGCCGACCCGCACTTCCTCTTCAGGCTCCGCGGACAGGCTGACGCGGATCGTGTCGCCGATGCCGTACCAGAGGAGCGAACCGATGCCGATCGCGCTCTTGACCGTGCCGCCAATCAACCCGCCCGCTTCGGTAATGCCCAGGTGCAGCGGGCAGTCGACCGCATCGGCGAGCTGCTGATAGGCGGCGACGGCGAGGAACACGTCGGACGCCTTCACCGCGACCTTATATTCGTGAAAATCGTGATCCTGCAGCAGCTTGATATGGTCGAGCGCCGATTCGACGAGCGCCTCCGGGCACGGTTCGCCATATTTTTCGAGCAGGTCTTTTTCGAGGCTCCCGGCATTGACGCCGATCCGGATCGCGCAGCCGTTCGCCTTTGCCGCGCGCACGACTTCCGCGACGCGCTCCGACGACCCGATATTGCCAGGATTGATGCGCAGGCAGGCCGCACCGGCGTCGGCCGCTTCCAGAGCGCGCTTGTAGTGAAAGTGAATGTCGGCAACGAGCGGCACGCGCGCTGCGCGGGCGATCTGGCGGAAGGCTGCGGTGCTCTCGACGTCAGGGCAGGAGACCCGAATTATGTCGGCGCCCGCGTCTTCGCAGCGCCGGATCTGGTCGATTGTCGCCCCGGCATCAGCGGTCGGCGTGTTGGTCATCGTCTGGACCGTGACAGGCGCATCCCCACCGACGGGGACATTGCCGACCATGATCTGACGTGACTTACGGCGCACGATATCGCGCCAGGGACGAACCGACATGAAGGATCTCTGCGTTTGCTGCTCGCGCCCCATATAGCGATGGCGGGCCGGAATCGGAACCGCTAAGCGCCCGAAGGCCTTAAGGAGACATCATGCCCACCGCCCTGATCACCGGCGCGAACCGCGGCATCGGCCTGGAGTTCGCGCGCCAGTACACCGCGGACGGCTGGACCGTGATAGCGACCGCTCGCCACCCGGAAGCCGCCGACGAACTCAAGCAGCTTGGGGCCGACATCCTGCCGCTCGATGCTGCCGACCCGGCGAGCATCGATGCGCTGGCCGCAAGCCTCAGCAGCCGCACGCTCGACGTGATGATCGCCAATGCCGGCGTGCTTCCGCGCGGGGTCGATGCGCAGGGCTGGCTGAACGGGTTTGCGACCAACTGCATCGGCCCGACGCTGCTCGCTAAGACGCTGAAGGGGAACATGGCGGCCGGCGGCAAGGTGATCGCGATCACCAGCAAGATGGGCAGCATCGCCGACAATGGGTCGGGCGGCGCGATTGCCTATCGATCGACCAAGGCCGCGCTGAACGCCGCCTGGCGCTCGCTGTCGATCGACTGGCAGGGCGACGACATCGTGCTGGCGATGCTCCACCCGGGCTGGGTGCAGACGGACATGGGCGGGCCGGGCGCGGCAATCGATCCGAAGACCAGCGTCACGGGCATGCGCGAGACGATCGCAGCGCTGGCACGCGACCGCAGCGGCAGCTTCCTCAACTATGACGCCCAGGACCTGCCGTGGTGAGCAGTACCGATTGGACCCTGGTGGTTCATGGCGGCGCCGGGATCATCGAGCAAGGGACGCTGACGCCTGAGCAGGAAACAGCAATCCGTGGCGCGCTCGCGCGGGCGCTGGAAGCGGGCGCGGACATCCTGCGCGCCGGCGGTGCGGCGCTGGATGCGGCGGAAGCGGCGGTGCGGGTGCTGGAGGACGACGAGCATTTCAACTCCGGCCGCGGCTCCGTCTTCACCTATGAAGGCCGGATCGAAATGGACGCGGCCGTGATGGACGGCCGCAACCGCGATGCCGGCGCCGTCACGGGCGTCACCGCGACGCGCAATCCGGTCAGCCTGGCACGGCGGGTGATGGAGGACAGCCCGCACGTGCTGCTGAGCCGCGAAGGCGCGGACCGCTTCTCGCGCGAGCAGGGGATCGAGCAGGTCGGGCCCGACTGGTTCGAAGTGCCGGAACGCCGCCGCCAGCTCGAGGAGCTAAAGGCGCGGGGCGCCGATCATTTCGATGTCGAGATGAAATACGGCACCGTCGGCGCGGTCGCGCGCGACAAGGCTGGGCATGTGGCGGCGGCAACCTCGACCGGCGGCATCACCGGCAAGCGCTGGGGCCGGATCGGCGATTCGCCGCTGATCGGCGCCGGCACCTACGCCGACGACCGCGCCGGCGCGGTCTCTGCGACGGGCTCCGGCGAGTTCTTCATCCGCGCCGTCGTCGCCCACGAAATCTGCGCGCGGGCACGGCTCGCCAATCAGGATGTGCTGAGCGCGGCACGGGCGACGATCACGGACATGGGCGCGCTCGGCGGCACAGGCGGTGTGATCGTCGTCGGTCCCGACGGACGCGGCGGCTGGGCCTTCAACTCGAAAGGCATGTACCGGGGCAAGGCCGCGAGCGGCCAGGACCCGGTCGTGGCACTGTACGGGGAGGAATGATCCTTCCTCCCCGCCCTGCGATCTATCCCAGCGTCACGGTGACGGCGCGGCGATTCCTCGCCCAGCTCGCTTCGTCCGAACCGAGCGCCTCGGGCCGTTCCTTGCCATAGCTGATCGTCGTGATCCGGCTGGAATCGATGCCCAGCGAAACGAGATAGTTCTTCGCAGCGTTCGCACGCCGCTCGCCGAGCGCCAGGTTGTATTCGCGCGTGCCGCGTTCGTCGCAATGCCCTTCGACGGTGACGCGGACGTTCGGATATTGCCGCAGGTAGGCGGCCTGGCTCTGCAGCGTCGACTGATCCTCGGCGTCGATGTTGGATTCGTCGGTGTCGAAGAACACGCGGTCGGACGCGACGTTCGCAACGAAATGCGCCTGGCTGCCCGGCACGGGCCCCGTCTCGGCGGCGGGCGGCGGCGCTTCGGGAGTCGGCGTTTCCTGCGGAGCCGGCGGCAGCTCGGCCGGCGGCTTCTTCGAGCAGCCTGCTACGGCAATCGTCGCAGCCGCGACCAGCAGCGTATGGCGCAATCTCATGTCATCCTCCATTGTTGTTTCAGGGGAGTAACGGTCCCCAGGTCGGATCCGATCCATCGACCGGCGTTGGAATCTTGCGGATGTTGCGGCCGGTCAGGTCGACCTGCCAGATGCTGGACTTGCCCGAACGGCCCGGCGTCGAGCGGAAGAACTGAATCACGCGGCCGTTGGGCGACCAGGTCGGGCTTTCGTCCTGCCAGCCGTGCGTCAGGATGCGCTCGCCGCCGCCCGAGGGCGACATCACGCCGATGTTGAAGCTGCCGACGCGCGTGAACGCGATCAGGTCGCCGCGCGGGCTCCATTCGGGCGTCGCATAGGCGCCGCCGCCGAAGCTGATCCGGTGCTGGTTCGAACCGTCCGCATCCATCACGTAAAGCTGCTGCTTGCCCGAACGGTCGCTCTCGAACACGATCCGCTGGCCATCGGGCGAAAAGCTGCCGCCGACATCGATGCCGGGCGAATTGGTCAGCCTGACCGGCGTGCCACCCGTTGCCGGCATCCGGTAGATGTCGGTGTTGGCGCCCTGGCTCATCGAAAAGAGCAGGGTCCGGCCGTCGGGCGAGAAGCGCGGTGCGATCACCTGGTTCGGCGTATCCAGCACCAGCCGCTGGCGTCCGGTGCCGACGTCGTAGACGAACACGTGCGGCCGGCGCTGCTGATAGCTGACATAGACGATCGACTTGTAATCGGGCGAGAATCGGGGCGTCAGCACCAGGTTCTGGCCGTTGGTCAGGAAACGGTGATTGGCGCCGTCCGAATCCATGATCGCCAGCCGCTTGACGCGGTGATCCTTGGGCCCCGTCTCCGCGATATAGGCGATGCGGCTGTCGAAGAACGGGCTTTCGCCGGACAGGCGCGAATAGATCATGTCGGCGCATTTATGCGCGGCGCGGCGCCAGTCACGCGGAGACACGACGAAGCCGGTGCGCTTCAGCTCAGACCGCAGATTCACGTCGTAGAGATAACAGCCGACGGTCAGATTGCCGTCGCTGCCGGCACGGACGAAGCCGCTGACCAGCGCCTCCGCCCCGGTCTGCGGCCAGATCGAGAAATTGGGCGCATTCGCTTCGGCAAAGGTGACGGTCGGAATGCCCGAGGGCCCGAGCGGACGGAACAAGCCGCTGCCGCGCAGGTCCGCCGCGATCACATCGGCGATCTGGCGGCCGAGCGCGTCGGTGGTGCCGGCGACGGTCTGCCGCACGTCGTCGGTCGCGAGCTTCGGCACCGCAATCCGGAGGTCGTCGCCGGCTTCGGCGGTGACGTCGACGCTGAGGCCGGTAGGCGCGGCCTGCGGCGCCACCGCGGCCGGGTCCTGCGCCAGCACCGCGGACGCAAGGACGAGGAAGGGGAGTGCGAGATATTTCATCAAAGACCCTCGTAGAGCTGCGGCCTGATCTGCTTCCAGACCGCGTAATATTCCTTGGGAAAGCGATACGGCTCGGCGAGCTTCACCGCTGCAAGCGCGCGCTCGACGAACAGGCGCGCCTGGGCGCGGTTGCTGGGGGTGACGCCGGTTGGGCCGATCACCCGCGGCTGGCCGACGATCGTGCCGTCCTCCGCCAGGTCGGCAACGATCGTCACGCGCAGCTTCTCGACATCGGCGCCGCTCGGCGGGCGCCAATGCGGCTTCAGCTGCCGCTTCAGCTCGGCGGCCAGTGAAGCCTGAACCTTCGGACCGACATTGGCGGCAGACGCTTCGGCTGCGCGGCTGACGCTGGCCTTTTCCGTGATTCCCTTCAGGAAATCGGGGCCGAGGCGGGCGCCCTTCTGCCGCTTCGGCTCGGCCTTCGACTGCGCCTTCTCCGGTGCGGCCGTGCGTTCGCGGACGGGCGGCTTTTCGGGCTTGGGCGTCGGCGCGGGGACAGGCGCCGTATCGGGCTCTGGCAAGGCCGGCGCCGGCTCCGGCTTGCCGAGCTCGGGCGCGACGCTGGTCGCGGGCGGCTGCTGGGCATCGTGCGGTGCGGTCGCTTCCAGTCCGACATCGTCGGTAAAGGTGATCTCCACCGGGGGACGCTCGATCTTCAGCGGATTGGGAGTCGCGAGAAAGCCGACCGACAGCAGACCGAACAGGACGACATGCCCTGCGGTCGCGGCGCCGAGGCCGATTTTCTCCGCACGCTCCATTTCAGCTCTCGTCGCCAACGCTTACCAGCGCGACCTTGTTCAGGCCCGCGCGGTTGAGCTCGCCGAGCACCTGCATCACAGCGCCGTAATCGAGTCCGCGATCGGCGCGGAGATAGACCTGGGGAGGCTGGTCGGCGGCGATCGCGGCAAGCCGGTCTTCCAGCGCTTCCGGCGGCACTTCGTCCTCGCCGATGAACACCTGGCCCGACCGTTCGATCGAGATGGTGACGGGCTTCTGCTCCTGCTTCAGCGCGCCGGCCTTCGACTTCGGCAGGTTCACCGGCACGCCGGCGGTGAGCAGCGGCGCGGTGACCATGAAGATGATCAGCAGCACCAGCATCACGTCGACCAAAGGCGTCACGTTGATCTCGGCCATCGGCGCGCGCGCGCGGCCGCGGCTGGCGG
>NZ_DASTXI010000236.1:0-25826 GCF_035758555.1 Sphingomonas sp.
GTGAATTGCTGAAGAACCCGCGCACAGCGGCGGCGCTGCGCACGACGACGGCGCCGACGATCATCCAGGCCGGCACCAAGGACAATGTGCTGCCGCAATCGGCGCGCGCGGTCGTCAATCATCGCATCCTCCCGGGCGACACGGTCGAGAGCGTCGTCGCCCGCGACCGGGAGGTGATCGACGATCCGAAGGTCGCCGTGCGCGCCATCCCCGGCGGCCATAACCCGAGCAAGCCGGCGTCGACCGACGGCGCAGGGTTCAAGCAGCTCGCGGCGGCTATCCGCGTGACCTATCCCAGCATCCCGATCGCTCCGGGCCTGGTGCTCGGCGCGACCGACGGCCGCTATTACGAACCCGTGGCCGCGGCGAGCCTGCGCTTCACCCCGATGACGATGCGGCCCGCCGACCTCGCCCGCTTCCACGGCAATGACGAACGCATCGCAATCGAAGACTTCATGCGCGCGATCGGGTTCTATGAAAGGCTGATGGCCGGCGGACGTTGAATTCTGCCGGCCGGCAACTAGCGACCCATAGCCGCCTCTTTTCGTCATTCCCGCGAAAGCGGGAATCCCGCTTCTTCGTGCCCTTTGCGTTCCTTGTGCGGAAATTATCTCGCGCGAAGAACACGAAGCTCACGAAGGAAGGAAGCGGGATCCCCCGCTTTCGCGGGGAGGACGAAGACAGGCCGCAATCCCCCTTGGCCGACATGCCGCCTACGGCCGTCGGGAAGTGACCAGATAATTCAGCGCCAAATTCTCCCCCAGCACGAAGCCCCGCGTCGGGCTGAAGCTCAGGCCTTCGGTGTCCAGCACTTCAAGCCCGGCCGCCTCCAAATGCCCGCGCAGTTCGTCGGGCGTCAGGAACCGATCCCAGTCGTGGGTGCCACGCGGGATCGCGCCGAAGCCCTCACCCAGCGTGATCATCGCCAGGCGCGAGACGGGCGTGCGGTTGGGTGTCGACAGGATCAGCAGGCCGCCAGGCTTCAGCGCGCCGGCGAGGCCCCGAACGAAAGCGGCCGGGTCTTCGACATGCTCGACGACCTCCAGCGAGGTGATCAGGTCGAACGGCTCGGGCCCGAGCATGTCGATGCTGCCGGCGCGATAGTCGATCGCGAGGCCCTGCCCGTCGGCGTGAATGCGGGCGACCTCGACATTCTCTGGCGCCGCGTCGATGCCCACAACCTCTGCGCCCAGCCGAGCCAGCGGCTCGCACAGCAACCCCGCCCCGCAGCCGACATCCACCGCGCGCTTGCCGGCGAGCGGGCGGCGGTCATGCTCGTCCAGCTCCCAATGATGGTCGAGCTGCTCGCGGATATACTTGAGCCGCACCGGATTCAGCCGGTGCAGCATCGCCGACGAGCCTTTCGGGTCCCACCAATCGGCCGCGAGATTGCCGAAATGCGCGGCTTCTTGCGCGCGGACGGTCGTCGGAGCGGTTGCGTTCATGCCACGCCATCCGTAACAGGACCGTCCCCAACCTCCAAGGCGGTCGCAACACTCGAATGGCCCGGATCGTGATGAAGTTCGGCGGCACGTCGATGGCCGGGGTCGAGCGCATCCGTGCCGTGGCCGAGCGGGTGAAGCGCGAGGTCGATGCCGGCAACCAGGTCGCGGTCGTCGTTTCTGCGATGGCAGGGGAAACCGACCGGCTCGTCGCCTTTTGCCGCGAAGTCTCGCCGCTCTACGATCCCCGCGAATATGACGTCGTTGTGGCGAGCGGGGAGCAAGTGACAAGTGGCTTGCTCGCGATCTCGCTGCAGGCGATCGGGGTCCCGGCGCGCAGCTGGATGGGCTGGCAGTTGCCGATCCGCACCTCGGACGGGCACGGCTCTGCGCGGATAGCCGAGATCGACACGGCCTCGCTGAATGCCGCACTCGAACAGGGCCAGGTCGCCGTCATTCCGGGTTTCCAGGGCATCGCGGCGGGCGAGCGGGTGACGACGCTCGGCCGTGGCGGCTCCGATACATCGGCGGTCGCAGTCGCGGCGGCCATGAAGGCGGACCGCTGCGACATCTACACCGATGTCGACGGCGTCTACACGACCGATCCGCGCATCGTGCCGCGGGCACGGAAGCTCCAGAAGATCACGTTCGAGGAAATGCTAGAGCTCGCAAGCGTCGGCGCCAAGGTGCTGCAGACCCGCTCGGTCGGGCTCGCGATGAAGGAAAATGTCAGGCTGCAGGTGCTGTCGTCGTTCGACGACCGGCCCGGCACCATGATCGTCGGCGACGACGAGATCGGGGAAGATATGGAACGGCAGTTCATCACCGGCATCGCCCATGACAAGAACGAGGCGAAGATCACGCTGACCGAAGTGCCGGACCGGCCCGGCGCAGTCGCGTCGATCTTCGCACCGCTGGCCGAAGCGAACATCAACGTCGACATGATCGTGCAGAACATCGCGCATTCGACGGGTTCGACCGACGTGACCTTCACCGTGCCCAGCGCGGAACTGGCGAAGTCGCTCGACGTGCTCGAAAAGGCGAAGGGCGCGATCGGCTACACGCGGATGGTGCACGACACCAACGTGTCGAAGATCACGATCGTCGGCGTCGGCATGAAGAGTCATGCGGGCGTCGCCGCCAAGATGTTCAGGACCCTGGGCGACCGCGGCATCAACATCCAGGCGATCACCACCTCGGAGATCAAGGTCTCGGTGCTGATCGAGGAAGACTATACCGAGCTCGCGGTGCGCGTGCTGCATACCGCCTATGGTCTCGACGCGCAGGATGTCGCTGCCTGATGGCCGGCCAGAGGAAACTCCAGGCGCTGATGCACCGCGGTGCCGCGTTCCTCGGCTGCGAGGTCGCGATCCTGGGCGGGGCGATGTCGTGGGTCAGCGAGCGCAACCTGGTCGCGGCGATCTCGAACGCCGGCGGCTTCGGCGTGATTGCGTGCGGTGCGATGACCCCGGACCTGCTGGACGCGGAGATCGCCGGCACCAGGGCGCTCACCGACAAGCCGTTCGGCGTCAATCTCATCACCATGCACCCGCAGCTGTTCGAGCTGATCGAGGTCTGCGCGAAGCATGAGGTGGGGCACATCGTACTGGCCGGCGGATTGCCCCCGGCCGGCAGCCTGGACGCGATCAAGGGCCGCGGCGCCAAGCTGATCTGCTTCGCCCCGGCGTTGAGCCTGGCGAAGAAGCTGATCCGCTCCGGCGTCGACGCGCTGGTGATCGAGGGAATGGAAGCGGGGGGCCATATCGGCCCGGTTTCGACCTCCGTGCTCGCGCAGGAAATCCTGCCCGAAGTCGCCGATCAGGTCCCGGTGTTCGTCGCCGGCGGGATCGGCCGGGGCGAGCTGATCGCCGGCTATCTGGAGATGGGCGCGGCGGGCGTGCAGCTCGGCACCCGCTTCGTCTGCGCGACGGAGAGCATCGCGCATCCGAACTTCAAGAAAGCCTTCATCCGCGCCTCGGCTCGCGACGCCATTGCCAGCGTGCAGGTCGATCCGCGCCTGCCGGTGATCCCCGTCCGCGCGCTGAAGAATGCCGGGACCGAGCTGTTCACCGCCAAGCAGCGCGAAGTCGCGCAGGCGCTCGACGAAGGTCGGGTCGCGATGGCTGAGGCCCAGCTCCAGATCGAGCATTACTGGGCCGGTGCGCTCCGACGGGCAGTGATCGACGGCGACATCGAGCATGGCTCGCTGATGGCCGGCCAGTCAGTCGGCATGGTGAAAGACGAGCAACCGGTCGCTGCGATCGTCGCCGAGCTGATGGGCGAGGCCGCGCAGGCGCTGAGCCGAAGGGCGGCGTAACAGGCGAACCCGTCCGCTCAGAATAAGCAGCAAACGGGCAGCTTGTCGTGCCCGGCTGATTCCGCTTTAGTCAACGTTTGGTTCACCGGCCCGTCCGCGGCCAGTACAGTCGGGATCGGGCATGTTCGTACGCGTTCTTTTGGTCGCCCTGCTGCCGCCCGAGCAGGAGCAGTGGCAGACGATCACGGTCACCGCCCAGCCGCAGGCGAATCGCGTGCTGCCGCCGTCGGTCGAGATCGGCGAGGAGCGCCTGCTGGAGCGCCAGCCGCGGAGCGCGGCCGAGGCGTTGAAGGGAATCGACGGCGTCTCCATCCGTCCCAATTCGCGCGGGGAGTCGGTCGCGCGGGTGCGCGGCGCCGAGGAGCGGCAGACCCAGGTCTTCCTGGATGGCGCGCCATTGGCGGTACCGTGGGACGGACGCGTCGACCTGGGCGTGATTCCGGCGGGGCTGATCGGCGCGGTGCGCGTGACCAAAGGCGCGGTGCCGATCGAATATGGCGCAAACGCAGTGGCCGGTGCGGTCGACCTGGAGACCCGATCCGGCGGCGAGCCGAATTTCCGCGCCATGGCGGAAGCGGGCTCGCTCGGCTTCGCGCAAGGCTCGGCGGTCGGCACGGTTCGGACTGGTGCGATCGACTGGACGTTCGCCGCAGCGGGCCTGACCAGGGACGCGGAACCGGTCGCCGATCTCGCTGCGCTGCCGTTCAGCCAGGCGCGGAGCGATCGCCGCACCAATACGGACCTCGACAGCGGCACCCTGTTCGCGGCGGCGAGCTATTCCGCCGGGCCCTTGGCGCTTCGGGCCTACGGTCTGCACGTCGAAAGCAGCTTCGGCATCGCGCCCGAATCCGATCGTGACCCGGCCGTCGATGCACCGCGTTACTGGCGCTACCCGGACAAGGATCTGACTCAGATCGCGCTGTCTTCGGAACTGAAGGTGGGACGCGGCAGCGCGCGGCTGGTCGCGTGGCAGCAATGGTTCGACCAGCGCATCCTGCAATATCGCGATGCAACCTATTCGACGGTCCGGGGACAGGAAGAGAATGACGACAGCACGCAGGGTGCCCGGGTCGTGCTCTCGACGCCGCTCGACCCGCTGACGCTCCGCTTTGTCGGTACTGCGCAGACCAGCCGCCATATCCAGCAGGATTCGGCCGGACCGCGGCTCCTCTTCCGCCAAAACCTTTACACCCTCGGCACAGAGGCAGATGCGCCGCTGATGAGTGGCAAGCTGACGGTCGGCCTGGCCTATGACCGATCCACCAATCCCCGGACAGGCGACAAGCCGGACCAGCCCGCGAAGGACGCGCTCGCCTTTTCGGCCGCCTATCGCCTGTCCGTGGGCGAAGGAATCTCTGTCGCGGTGTCCGGCGGCCGCCGGAGCCGCTTTCCCACCGCGCGCGAACTGTTCGGCGAGGCGCTGGGCCGCTTCCTGCCCAACCCCGCGCTGGCGCCGGAACGGGCCTGGCTCGCCGATGTCGAGGTGACGTTCGACCGCCCGGATTTCAGCCTGCGGCTCAACCCCTTCTATGTACGCAGCGAGGGGACGATCGCGCAGCGCGTGATCCGCGTCGACGGCCGCAATCTGCGCCAGCGCTACAACCTCTCGGGATCGGAAAGCCTGGGCGTCGATGCCGGCGCGATGGCGCGGCTCGGGCCCCGGCTTGACTGGGAGCTGAACGCAAGCGTGCTCAGCGCACGAGCGGACCGCGGCGCAGCGCCGTTCCGGCGGCTGACGCAGCGTCCCGGCTTCGAGCTGTACACAGCGCTCGACTGGCGGCCCGACGATGCGGTGTCCCTTCGTGGCGAATATCGCCGCGTCGGTGGCGCGGTCGACCAGGACGCAGGCGGGAACAAGGTGCGGCTGCCCGGCGGCAATGAGATCAATCTGCGCGCCCGCTGGCGGATAGCGACACTGGGCGACGATACGCCGCTGTCACTCATTGCCAGCGTCGATAACCTGACCGATGACGTCATCACGCCCCAGCTCGGGCTTCCCCTCCCCGGCCGCGCCGTCCGGGTCGGTGTGCAGATCAACTGATCCGTTCAGTGCAGCGGTTCGCCCGAAATCGTGATGCGGTGCATCAGCCGGCGGTGGCCGTGATAGTCGTTCATCGCATAATGCCACGTCGAGCGGTTGTCCCAGATCGCGAGTGAGCCCGGCGTCCACTGGATGCGGCAGTGGAACTCGTCGCGCATGCCGACGCCGTAGAGATAGGCGAGCAGCGGCATGCTCTCCTCGCGCGTCCAGCCTTCGAAATGGAGCGTGAAGGCGGGATTGACGTACAGGATCTCGCGCCCCGTCGCCGGGTGGCGGATAACAGCCGGGTGGACGGCGCGCGTGCGGATGTCGTGGCCTTTCAGGTCCGCAGCCTGGTCGGTCTTCGCATAGACGCCGTCCTGGCTGTAGATATGGTCAGCGGAATGCACCGCGCGCAGCGACCGCAGCGTGTCTTTCAGGCCTGGACTGAGCGCATCGAACGCCGCGCTCATGCCCGCGAACAGCGTGTCTCCGCCGGTGGGCGGCGTCTCGCGCGCCAGCAGCACCGAGCCCATGGCCGGCACCTGGTCATAACTGTGATCGGTATGCCAACCGCCGCCGATATTGGTCGTCTGCGTCTCGCTCTTGCGGACCTCGGCGATCTCGGGATGGCCGCCATTTGCAGGGAAATAATTGTTGATGTCGATCGTGCCCCAGCGCCGCGCGAAGGCGATGTGCTGCTCCGGCGTCAACTGCTGATCGCGCACGAACACGACGCCATGTTCGGCAAGCGCCGTCTTCATCCGGTCGATCCCGGCATCGTCGAGACGGTTAAGGTCGACGTCGGTCGCTTCCACGCCGACATGCTTGCTGAGCGGCTCCAGCTTCATCGCGATCGCCTCCGGCTCAAGGATCAGGGAGACAATCGAGCAAACAGGCGGGATCAGGTCAAGGGCGCATCAAGGCAGCAGCAGCGACGCATCGCCATAGCTGTAAAAGCGATAAGCGCTGGCGATCGCGTGTTCGTATGCCGCCAGCATTCGTTCGCGGCCCATCAGCGCGGAGACCAGCATGAAAAGCGTCGATTTGGGTAGATGGAAATTGGTCATCAGTCCGTCGATCGCGCGGAAGCGATAGCCGGGAGTGATGAAGATGGCGGTGTCGCCTTCAAAAGCCTCGATCCCGTTGTCGGTCGCAGCGCTTTCGAGCAGGCGGAGGCTTGTGGTGCCGACGGCGATGACGCGGCCGCCCTTTGCGCGAATCTGGTTCAGCCGGTCCGCGGTGGCGGCATCGATGCGGCCCCATTCGGCGTGCATCTTGTGCTCCGCCGTGTCTTCGGCCTTGACCGGCAGGAACGTGCCCGCGCCGACATGGAGGGTCAGCGTCTCATGCGCGATCCCTGCATCGGCCAGTGCCGTCATCAGTGCCGGCGTGAAATGGAGCGCGGCGGTCGGAGCAGCGACCGCGCCTTCCTGTCGCGCGAACATCGTCTGATAGTCGGCGCGGTCGCGCTCGTCCGCTTCGCGCCTACTGGCGATATAGGGCGGGAGCGGCATGCGGCCGGCGCGCTCCAGCAGCACCTCGACCGGCTCGTCGCCGAGGAAGCGGAGCAGGACGCTGCCGTCCGGATTGCGTGCTTCCGCCACAGCCTGAACGCCCGCCGGAAAATCGATCGTATCCCCGGTCCGCAGCCGCTTGGCGTTACGGACAAAGGCATGCCAGCGTCTCAAGTCGTGCCGCTTGTGCAGCGTCGCGCCGATCCGCGCCTCCCCGCGCCGGCCTTCCAGCTGGGCAGGACTGACGCGCGTATCGTTGAAGACGAAGCAGTCGCCGGCACGAAGGAGGCTGGGCAGTTCCCCGACGATGTGGTCGGCGGTCCGGCTACCGTCGAGCAGCAGCAGCTTCGCGCTGTCGCGCGGCTCGGCCGGGCGAAGCGCGATCCGATCCTGCGGCAATTCGAAATCGAAAAGGTCTACGCGCAAGGTGGCACCCCACTCCGTGCGGCCTGAGCCTGTCGAAGGCCTATCCTGCTTATGGCCTCCGCAAAGAAAGCGAGGGCTTCGATAAGCTCAGCCCGACCGGAGTTTAGTTGGTCATTTGAGGGGTTGGCGTCGGCTCTGGCGCGGGCGTCGGCTGCGGCGTGGGCTCAGGCGCCGCGGCATCCGTCGGCTCAGGCGCGGGCGTTGCGGCGGGAGACGGAGCCGGCGCTGGCGCAGCCGCAGCCGGCAGCGGGACCGGCGGAGCATTCTCGCCGTCCGACTGAATCCACGCCTTGACGATGCGGGTCGGGTTGGCCGGCGGCTCGCCTTTCTCGATCGCGTCGACATATTGCATGCCGGAAATGACGCGGCCGAACACGGTGTAATGATTGTCGAGGCGCAGCGTCGGCATCAGCATGATGAAGAACTGGCTGTTCGCCGAATCCACCGCTTCCGCCCGCGCCATCGAGACGGCGCCGCGCACGTGCGGCAGATCGTTGAACTCGGCCTTCAGGTCCGGCAGCGGCGAGCCGCCTTCGCCGGTCCCCTTCGGATCGCCGCCCTGGGCCATGAAGCCATCGATCACCCGGTGGAAGGTCAGGCCGTTATAGAAGCCGGCCCGGGTCAGCGTCTTGATCCGCTCGACAGTGTTCGGCGCCTTGTCGGGACGCAGCTGGATCAGGATCGGCCCGCCGCTGGACAGCTGCAGCACCCAGGTGTTGTCCGGCGTCACCGGCGGCGTCACGGGCGTCGCGGTTGCAGCGGGGGTCGGCGTCGCCTCCGGCTTGGGCGCTTTCTTCGCGATCGCCGCGGTCGCGAAGATCGCGCCGAACAAGGCAAGGATGGCGGCAATCAGGCGCATTCGAAACTCCGTTCCCGGGAAAGCCCAGCCGCTAGTCGGCCGCGGCTTAGCGGCGGCTGAATAGGGCTAATTGCCCTTGCGGCCAAGCCTTTCGACTCGGGCGCGGACGTCCTCCGCCACGGCGGGCGTCACGAACCTGGAAATGTCGCCCCCGAACATCGCGATTTCCTTCACCAGCCGCGACGCGATCGGCTGCAGCGACACGTCGGCCATCAGGAAGACGGTCTCGATCCTGTCGTTCAGTTGCTGGTTCATGCCCGCCATTTGATATTCGTATTCGAAGTCCGCGACGGCGCGCAGTCCGCGCACGATCACCGAAGCGCCCTGGCGCTCGGCAAAGGTCATCAGCAGCGAATCGAACGGCACGACGTCGATATGGCTGCCTTCGCCGTCCACTTCGCGGCGGACCATCGCGATCCGCTCGTCGACCGAAAACATCGGCGATTTGGAGGGGTTGGTCGTGACCCCGATCACCAGCCGGTCGACGAGCTTCGCGCCGCGCCGGATGATGTCCATATGACCCAGCGTGATCGGGTCGAACGTGCCCGGATAAACCCCTGTTCTCATCTCACCTGTCCCGATCGATGATATAGCCTGCGATCGCGCGGAGCAGGTCGGCCTCCGCGCCATGGTCGCTCAGATGCTCGATTGCCTGCGCGACCAGCAGCCGCGCCTGCTCGCGTGCCCGATCCGTGCCCAGGTGCGACACGAACGTCGCCTTGCCGGCTGCCGCGTCCTTGCCGACCGCCTTGCCGGCGGCATCGGCGCAGCCTTCGACGTCGATCAGGTCGTCGACGATCTGGAAGGCGAGACCGACATTGCGGGCATAGCCGCGCAGATGCGTGCGGCCCTCCGGCGGCACCCGGCCCATGATAGCCCCGGCCTCGAGGCAAAAGCCGAACAGGGCGCCGGTCTTCAGCTGCTGCAGGCGCGTGACGGTCGCCAGGTCCATCGGCTGGGCGCTTGCCGCCAGGTCCATCATCTGACCGCCGGCCATGCCACTGGGTCCGCTTGCCCGCGCCAGCTCCAGGCACAGCTCGGCGCGGACGAAGGGGTCGGCATGGGTTGCCGGATCGGCAAGCACTTCGAAGGCGAGCGCGTGGAGCGCATCGCCGGCCAGCACCGCTGCGGCCTCGTCGAACGCGCGGTGGACGGTCGGCTTGCCGCGCCGGACATCGTCGTCGTCCATCGCCGGCAGATCGTCATGGACGAGCGAATAGACGTGGATGCACTCGATCGCCGTAGCGACACGCAGCGCCGCGGGCCGATCGACGGCGTAGAGTTCGCACGCTGCGCAGACGAGCAGCGGCCGCAGCCGCTTGCCTCCGCCGATCGCGGCATAGCGCATCGCTTCGTATAGGCGGCGGCGCGGATCGTCGGGGATGGCGAGAAGAAGGTCGAACGCATGGTCGATGTCGCGCGCGACGTGCGCCATCGCATGTCCCAGACCCGTGCCCCCCGCCAGCATAGGATCAGCCGCCGTCGAACGGCTGCACGCCCGTTGGCCGGCCGTCCTGGCCCAGCGTGATCTTCTCGATCCGCGCCTGCGCATCCGCCAGCCGGGCCTCGCATTGACCGCGCAATTTGTCGCCTTCGGCATAGAGCGAGATCGACTCGTCCAGCGACGCCTCGCCGCTTTCCAGACGCGACACGATCGCCTCCAGCCGCTTCAGCGCATCCTCGAACGACAAATCGGTAACATGTGTTGGCGCGGCATCCGTCATGCATCCGCTATGAGCACAGGCCGTATCTTGGTCAATCGGGACGTCATTTTCGTCGACGAGTGGCTTTACGATCTGCGCGAAGACGCAGACGCTCTGCCGCAGAACAGGGAGGGTGACATGCGCATCTCACGCACGTGGATGACGCTAGGGGCGACGGCGTTTGCTTTGCCGCTGGCACTCGTATCGGCCGATTATGCGACCAGGGCCGCCGATCACCTCGATCCCCCGACACGGACGGACAAGGATCGCGATCCGACTCCGGACGTGCCTGCCGATATCGCCGATGTGTTCGCGTGGTACACCCCGACCTCGATCGTCGTATCGCTGACCTTTGCCGGTCCTCAGCCGGGCAACATGCCGCCCTTCTACGATCGAGACGTGCTCTACACGATCAACATCTCGAACGGCGGCGCGCGCACCGATCCGGAAATCCGTATCCGGTTCCGGTTCGGCTTTGACGGTCAGTCGCCGGGCGTCCAGTTCAGCGGCATTCCGGGCGTCACCGGCACGATCGAAGGACCTGTGCAGACGGTGCTGCAAAAGGACGGCGTGAAGGCGATTGCCGGCGTGTTCGACGATCCCTTCTTCTTCGATCTTCTGGGCTTCCGCGAGACGCAATCGACCGGCACGCTCTCGATCCGCAACACGCGCGATTTCTTCGATGGCCAGAACGACACCTCGGTGGTGATCGAGATTCCGCGCACCGCGGTGCTGAACGGCACCAATCCTATCGACGTCTGGGCTGAGACTGCCCGTTTCGGGGGGAATCTGTGATGCGCGCGCTCCCGCTTCTCGCCCTCGCCTTCACCTTGCCCGCACTTGCTGCCTGCAGCGGCGGGAACAGCACCGCGGCGCCGCGGCCCGGCCCGATCGAGGCGACCCCGACGCCGACCCCCTCGCCGACCGCGACCGGCACGTCGTTCGACGTCACCCGCTGCCTGAACCAGCAGCCGGCTCCGGGCGTGAGCGTCGCCAATCTGGTGATCCCCGACACGCTGAAGCTGGACGTTACCAAGGCCAACGGCTTCCCCAACGGCCGCGGCCTGGCCGACCCGGTCATCGACATCACGTTGGCGATGGCTTTCCTGGATCTGACCAAGCATCCGCTCAATCTGCTGGCGAGCCTGCCGCTCGATCCGCCCGGCAACAAGGTCACGCTGCCGGCGGACTTCCCCTATCTCGCGCCGGCAAACGGCACGCCGCCGATGCCGTCTGGGGGCGGGACGAACTTTAACTTCCGCAGCGATCCGCCATCGGCCTATGTGCGTGTCGATCGCATGGGGATGCCGGCGATCGCGACGGCGCTCGTCTCCAGCTCGATGAAGAACGCCTATAATGATGCGAATCCGTCGGATGATGCGTCCGGCAAGTTCGTCGTGGAGCTCGGCACGACGCTGACCAAGCTCACCGACATGCTGGCCGACGACTTCCAGCGGCTCAGCCTGAACATGTGCGCCACGCCGAAGACGACATGATCGCGGCGCTGCGCCTGCCGCCGACGCGGGCGTTCGCGTGGCTGGTTGCGGCGGCGCTGGTGATTTTCGCGGCAGCGCGGTGGCTGGAGCCGCGTTCCGTGCCGGAGCCGCCGATCCGCCGGAGCGGCGCGGGAGCGCCCGACTACGCCATCGCGGTTGCCGACATCGACCGCCTGCTGACCGGTCTGCGATCGCTCGCCGCCGGCCGGCCCGGCGACTGGCTGATGCAGGAACGCATTGCCCACCAGCTGATGAGGCGCGCGCGGTTGACCGGATCGTTCCACGACTATGCGGCTGCGCAAGCCGCGATCGACCGCGGTCTGGCGAGCGCGACGCCTGGCGCCGGCCCGCACCTGACGCAGGCGGCGCTGGCGCTCAGCCTTCACCGGCTGGGTCTTGCGGAGCGGATGCTGGACAAGGTCGGTCGCTATGCCATGCCGCCCGAAGCCGAAGCGCGCGCCGGGATCGACGCGATGCGGGGCGATATCGCACTCTATCGCGGGCATTATGCCGCGGCCGAGCAGGCTTATCTGCGACTGAGCAAGGACGGCGAGCCACCCGATTATCGCCTCGCCATATTCTGGTCCGCGACAGGCCGCCCGGACGACGCGCTGGCGGCAGTCCGCCGCGTCGAGCGGACAGGCCTGATCCCCGGCCAGGCGCTGGCTCAGCTGGCGCTGCTGCGTGGCACAATCGAGCTGCGGCGCGGCAACTGGGATCAGGCCGATGCGGCCTTTTCCGATGCGGCGCGGCGTTTTCCCGGCTGGTGGCTGACGGAAGCGTATCAGGCGCAATTGCTCGCGCTCCGCGGCCGGCTTCCGGAGGCCACCCGGGCGTTCGAGGCGCTTGCCCGGCGCAACGACGATCCGGCTTTGCGCGATGCCATCGCCGGCCTCTACCGGGCGCGCGGCGACTATGCCGCGACCGAACTCTGGGCAGGTCGCGCGACCCGCGGCTGGGACGAGCGGCTGCGCCTGCTGCCCGAAGCCGCGCTCGGCCACGCCGTCGAGCACGAGCTTGCGTTCGGCACGCCGGCACGCGCGCTTCGGCTGGCGCGGCAGGATTTCGCGAACCGCCCGCACGGCGCGACCGCGATTGCGCTCGGCTGGGCGCTGATCGCGAACAACCGGCCCGCCGACGCGCTGCGCGCGATCGATGCAGTCAACCGATCCAGCTGGCAATCCGCGGAGCAGCATCTGGTCGCCGCGCGCGCGCACGCGCTGCTGGGGCAAAGCGACGCCGCCGATGCCGAGCAGGACGAGGCGCTCGCAATAAACCCGCGCGCGCTCGATCCGAACGCGACATTGCTGTGGTACGGCCATTGACGCGCCTGCTGCTCTGGCTCGCGCTGCTGCTGGCGGCTGCGCCTGCGGCCGCGCACCTGACGCCCAACTCGGAGGTCCGGCTCGATTTCGGAGAACGCCGCGTCGAGGTCGAGGCGATCATTCCTCTCTCCGAGCTGAGCTTCGCACTGCACCGGCAAATACCGGACGTGGTTGGACCGGTGCGCGATGCCGAAGTGCGCCGCTACCTCGCCGGTCGCCTCAGCGTTCCCGGATGGCAGGTCCGCCCGGCCGGCGTCGAGGTCGTGCATGAGGCCGGTCCGCCCGATGCCCGCGCGCGCTTCACGCTGATCCCGCCCCCCGGCACATCCCCGCGCCGCTTCGACCTTCACTACAGTGCCGTAATCGACCGGGTGCCCAATCACATCGTGCTGGTCGTCGCGCGCAACGACTTTGCTGGCGGCCATCTTGCGGAACGCGCCGAAATGCTCGGCGGCCTGCAGCCCGGCGCGACGGTGCTGCACATCGATCGCGGATCGGGCAGCGACTGGCGCGGCTTCGTCTCGGCGATCGCGCTGGGCATGCACCATATCGCCGAGGGCCATGACCATCTGCTGTTCCTGATCGCGCTGCTTCTCCCCGCACCAGTGCTCGCGGCCGGGCGGCGCTGGAACGGCTATGGCGGCTGGCGCCACACGCTTCGCACATTGATTGCGGTGGTCAGCGCCTTCACCGTCGGCCATTCGGTGACGCTGATCGGGGGCGCTTTCTTCGGCTGGCGACTGCCGGTCCAGCCAGTCGAGGTCGGCATTGCGGTGTCGATCCTCGTTTCCGCCATCCATGCCTGGCGACCGCTGTTTCCGGGACGCGAAGCCTTCGTCGCTGCCGGCTTCGGACTGATCCATGGCCTCGCCTTCGCGACGCTGATCGGCCGCTTCGGCCTCGACCCGATGCAGAAGGCGAAATCCATCCTCGGCTTCAATCTGGGCATCGAGCTGGTGCAGCTGATGGTCGTCGCCGCGGTGATGCCGGCGCTGGTAATGCTCGCACGGACCCGCTGGTATCCCGCCGCCCGCAGCGCCGGCGCGGTTTTCGCGGGCATTGCCGCGACGGCATGGATTCTGGAACGAAGCCTTGGCGTCGACAACCCCGTCGGCCGGGCGATCGATGCCGGCCTCAGCCACGCGCCCTGGCTGTTCGCGGCGCTGATGGCGGGCGCTCTCCTCGCCTTCGCCGCAGAGCGCTGGCCTCAGCCCATCCGCTGGGGCAGATAGGCATCGTCGACGAAGTCGCTGAACTTGGTGATGTTGCTCTCGAACTTCAGCCGCACTTTGCCGGTCGCGCCGTGGCGCTGCTTGGCGATGATCAGCTCGGCCTTCTGGAAAGCCTCCTGCATTTCCAGCTGCCACTGGCGATAGGCTTCATCGGCCTTGGGATCAGCGCTGTCGCCCTTCGGCTCGCGCGACTGGACGTAATATTCCTCGCGATAGACGAACAGCACGATGTCTGCGTCCTGCTCGATCGAGCCCGATTCGCGCAGGTCCGACAGCTGCGGGCGCTTGTCCTCGCGCTGCTCGACCGCGCGGCTCAGCTGCGACAGCGCCAGCACCGGCACGTTCAACTCCTTGGCAAGCGTCTTCAGCCCGCGGCTGATCTCGGAGATTTCCTGCACGCGATTGTCGCCGCTCGACTTGGCCGAGCCCTGAAGCAGCTGCAGATAGTCGACGATGATCAGCCCGATGCCGTGCTTGCGCTTCATTCGCCGCGCGCGCGTGCGAAGCGCCGCGATCGTCAGGCCCGGCGTGTCGTCGATATAGAGCGGCAGGTTCTCGAGCTCGGCTGCGGCGCGGGCAAAATGGTTGAACTCGTCCCGGCTGAGCGAGCCTGAACGGATCTTGCTGCCGACGACGCCGGAATTCTCCGCGAGGATGCGGGTGGCGAGCTGGTCGGCAGACATTTCGAGGCTGAAGAAGGCGACCGGTGCACCGAGCGTCTTGGCCGGATCGATCCCATCCTCGATGTCGCGCTGGTATCGCTGGGCGGCGTTGAAGGCGATGTTGGTGGCCAGCGACGTCTTGCCCATGCCGGGGCGGCCGGCGAGGATCAGCAGGTCGGACCGCTGTAGGCCACCGGTGCGGTGGTTCACGTCCTCAAGACCGGTGGTGACGCCGGAGATGTGACCGCCGGAATTCTGCGCCTTCTCGGCCTGCGCGACGGCCATGCGCGTCGCCTGGAGGAAGCTTTTGGTGCCTCCGGTCTCCCCGCCCTGTTCGGCGACGCGGTAGAGCGCGACCTCGGCTTCCTCGACCAATCCCTTGGGGTTGATCTCCTCCGACGTGTCGATCGCCTTTTCGACCATGTCGCGGCCAACGCCGACCAGCTCGCGCAGCAGCGCCAGGTCATAGACCTGTTCAGCAAAGTCACGGGCGCCGATCAGCGCGGCGCCGCTGCCGGTCAGCTGGGCCAGATAGGCCGGGCCGCCCAGCTCCTTCATCGCCTCGTCGCTTTCGAACATCGGCCTCAGCGTGACCGGGTTCGCGACCATGTTGCGATCGGCCAGCTTCAGGATCGCTTCATAGATGCGGCCGTGTACGCTCTCGAAGAAATGCTCCGGCCGCAGCTTCAGCTGGACGTCCTCGACCAGCCGATTGTCGATCATCAGCGCGCCCAAAAGCGCCGCCTCCGCCTCGATATTGCAGGGTAGAGTCTGGGGTGCGCCCTCCGCGGGCGGGACGAGTCGGATCGGTTCGGCCATGATGCGCGCATTGTCCGCTGTTTCGCGGCCCGGCTCAAGCCAACAAGCCTGTGGAAAATCTGTGAGTTCTATGGCTAGACCTGACAAACATGCCCGATCCGCGGATCATTGCCATCGACCTGGACGAGCACACGATCCTGTGGCGGTCGGCGGACGTCGAGCAGGAACGGCGGATCGCGATCTTCGACCTGCTGGAAGGCAATCATTTCGCGCCGCAGCGCGATCATCCGGACGGCTATGCGGGGCCTTACCGGATCAAGCTGCGTGTAGAGGAAGGGCGGCTCGCGATCGACATGTTCCGGGAGGACGGGTCGCACCTGGAGACGCTGGTGCTCGGGCTGGGCCGCTTCCGGCGCCCGATCAAGGACTATTTCGCGATCTGCGACAGCTACTACCAGGCGATCCGCCACGCCTCGCCGCAGCAGATCGAGACGATCGACATGGCCCGCCGCGGCATCCACAACGAAGCCGCCGAGTTGCTGAAGGAAAGGCTGGCCGGCAAGATCGACGTGGATTTCGACACGGCGCGCCGCCTGTTCACGCTGATCTGCGTGCTGCACATCAAGGGGTGAAATGACGAGAAACGAACTGATTGCTGCCGCCCGCGCCGCCGCTGCCAACGCCCATGCGCCTTATTCCCGTTTCGGCGTGGGGGCGGCGCTGTTGCTGGCCGACGGCACGGTCGTGACCGGCTGCAATTTCGAGAATGCGAGCTACGGCCTGTCGCTGTGCGCGGAGACGGTTGCGCTGGCCAAGGCGAACAGCGAGGGCCGGCTGCGCGACGTGGTCGAGGTCGCGGTGATCGGCGGCGCGATGGCTGAAGGCGGGCTGAGCGGAACAAGCCCCGTCAGCCCGTGCGGCCGATGCCGGCAGGTGCTGAACGAAGCCGCACAACTGGGCGGGCGCGACCTGATCGTCCATTGCGCCGCGGCCGAAGGCGATGCGGTCGCGACCTACCGCCTGTCGGACTTGTTGCCTCATGCGTTCGGCCCGGCCGATCTGGGCTTTGGCTGATGCGCAACCCGCCCCGCGACCTGCCGTTTACCTGAAATGATGCCGCCGAAGCTTTCCTTCGACGTCGACTACTGGCTCCCCGATCCGCGCCTCGACGGCCTGGTATCGGGCTATCACCGCTATTCGGTGGCGCTGCCGGCCGGCGAGCGCCATTGCGACGTGTTCTTTCCCGCTTGGGCGAACCTCCGTTTTCGCGTTGCCGGCGAGCATTGGCGGATGCGGCTGGGCGACAACAGCTTCGACGTTCCGGCCGCCGCCGTCTTCGGACCGACCAGCCATGCCGGCTACAGCGAAGGTGAGAGCGGAGTTGTCGTCGGGGCCGGCATCACCCCGCTCGGCTGGTACCGGCTCGACCGCGCGGATGCGGTGGATTTTGCGGACCGGATCGCCCCACTGGAGGAGCTGATCGGCGCCGATGCAGCCGCGCTGGCCGAGGCCGCCAAGGCGTCACCCGATGAGATCAAGGCTCGCTTCGACCTGATCTTCCTGAACCTGCTCGGCAAGCCGTGTCCGGACGAAGGCCGGGTGGCGCAGGTTCATCGGTATCTGATGGACCCAGGCCAGGACGGCGTCGCCGAAATGGCCGCGAAACTGGGTCTATCGCACCGGACGCTGAATCGGATCGCCCGCACCGCCTTCGGCTTCGGGCCGAAGCTGCTGGTTCGCCGCGCCCGGTTCCTGCGCTCGCTGATGGCGCTGCGCGAGGCGGGCGCCAACACCTGGGCCTCGCGGATCGAGAGCAGCTACTACGATCATTCGCATTTCAACCGCGACGCGCAGGAGTTCCTGGGCATGTCGCCGGGCGAATTCTTGCGCCTGCCCAAGCCGCTGAACGACGCCTCGGCCCGGCTGCGCACACAGATTCTCGGCGCCCCGGCACAGGCGCTGCTGACGCCCGGATTGACCCGCAAGGCCTGAGCCTCGAAAGGATTGCCGGGGAGGCTGTTGCATGTCGATTCTGTCGGACCGCTGGATTCGCGAACACGCGCTCGAATACGGCATGATCGAGCCGTTCGTTGAGAGCCAGCGGCGCGAGGGTTGCATCAGCTACGGCCTGTCCAGCTACGGCTATGACGCGCGGGTGGCGGACGAGTTCAAGATATTCACCAATGTCGACAATGCGGTCGTCGATCCGAAGGACTTCGCCGCGAACAGCTTCGTCGACCGTAAGACCGACGTCTGCATCATCCCGCCCAACAGCTTCGCGCTCGCCCGCACCGTCGAATATTTCCGCGTGCCGCGCGACGTGCTCGTCATCTGCCTCGGCAAGTCGACTTACGCGCGCTGCGGCATCATCGTGAACGTGACGCCGCTTGAACCCGGCTGGGAAGGCCATGTGACGCTGGAATTCTCCAACACCACGCCACTCCCCGCCAAGATCTACGCCAACGAAGGCGCCTGCCAGTTCCTGTTCCTGCAAGGCAACGAACCGTGCGAGGTGACCTACGCCGACCGGGCAGGCAAATATATGGGCCAGCAGGGCGTGACGCTGCCGCGGTTGTAGCCTGTCAAGCGACACTTGACACGCCTCTCATACCGGCATAGGTGCAGCTGTGGATATAGCGAGCATCCGGCATAAGGCGCTGCGTCGGTTTGCCGAGACTGGAAACGCAAAGGGTCTGCTAGAGCCTGAACGGATTCGCGACATGCTCGCGTTCGTCGCTCAGGCCGATTCTGTGGATGACCTCTGCGCACCGCCAAACTTCGGCTTTCATGCGTTGAGAGGCGATCGGGCAGAGACCTTCGCCATGACAGTCACCCGTAATTTTCGGCTGACGTTCACGATGCAGGATGGTCGAACGATCGCTGACCTCGATCTGGAGGATTACCACTGATGGCTATAAAGCTTCACGAGTCTTTCGCCGTCCATCCGGGACCGTGGTTGCGGCGGAATATCGTCGAGCCTCACGGCTTGAACGTGTCGGCGGCCGCCGCGCATTTGCATGTCAGCCGCGCTGCCATGAGCAACCTGCTCAATGGCCACGCGGGGCTTTCCGCCGAAATGGCGATCCGCTTCGAAAAGGCGTTCGGCTTAAGCGCGGACACGCTGCTGCGAATGCAGGCCGCGCACGACCTGGCTCAGGTGCGTGCTTACGAAGCAAGCATCAATGTGGAACCGCTAAGCGCGGCTGCTTAGCCTCTTTCGCCTCGCCTCAATACACCCGCTTCTTCGGCTTGATGTATTCGACGTCGTCAGTGAGCGTGTAGTTGTGGACCGGGCGGTAGTCGATCGTCACCGCCTCGCCTGCGCCGAGCCACGCGATCGTGTGCTTCATCCAGTTGGCGTCGTCGCGGTCGGGATAATCCTCGTTCACGTGCGCGCCGCGGCTTTCGTGGCGGTTCGCCGCCGAGTGCATCGTTACCACCGCCTGGGCGAGCAGATTGTCGAGCTCCAGCGTCTCGATCAGGTCGGTGTTCCAGATCAGCGAACGGTCGGTCACGTGCACATCGGCCAGCCGCTTTGCGGTCGCGTCGATCTTCGTTACGCCTTCGGCCAGCAGCTCGTTGTTGCGGAACACAGCGCAATGGGCCTGCATCGTCCGCTGCATTTCGAGGCGGATTTCGGCGGTCGGCGAGCTGCCGTTCGCGTAGCGGAAGCGGTCGAGCCGGGTCAGTGACTGCTCTTCCGAGCCCTTGGGCAGCGGATTGTGGGGCGTGTTGGGCTTGAGGATTTCAGCGATCCTGAGCCCCGTGGCGCGGCCGAACACGACCAGGTCGATCAGCGAGTTGGAGCCGAGGCGGTTGGCGCCGTGGACCGACACGCAGGCCGCTTCGCCGACGGCAAACAGCCCCGGCACCACCGCGTCCGGATCGCCGTCCTTCAGCGTCACGACCTCGCCGTGGAAGTTGGTCGGGATGCCGCCCATGTTGTAGTGGACGGTCGGCGCGACCGGCAGCGGCTGGCGCGTCAGGTCGACGCCGGCGAAGATCTTGCCGGTCTCGGTGATGCCGGGCAGCCGCTCGTGCAGGATCTTCGGATCGATATGGTCGAGGTGGAGGAAGATATGGTCCTTCTCCGCGCCCACGCCGCGGCCTTCGCGGATTTCCATTGCCATCGAGCGCGACACGACGTCGCGCGAGGCAAGGTCCTTCGCGGACGGCGCATAGCGCTCCATGAAGCGCTCGCCTTCGGAGTTGGTGAGATAGCCGCCCTCGCCGCGCGCGCCTTCGGTGATCAGCACGCCCGCGCCGTAGATGCCGGTCGGATGGAACTGCACAAACTCCATGTCCTGCAGCGGCAGGCCGGCGCGCAGCACCATGCCGCCGCCATCGCCGGTGCAGGTGTGCGCGGACGTCGCCGTCCGGTAGACGCGCCCATAGCCGCCCGTCGCCAGCACCGTGTTGTGCGCGCGGAAACGGTGGATCGTGCCGTCTTCCATGCAGAGCGCGATCACGCCCCGGCACTCGCCATTCTCCATGATCAGGTCGAGCGCGAAATACTCGACGAAAAAGTCCGCGTCGTATTTCAGGCTCTGCTGGTAAAGCGTGTGGAGCATCGCGTGCCCCGTCCGGTCCGCCGCCGCGCAGGTGCGCTGGGCGGGCGGGCCCTCGCCCATGTTCTGCATCATGCCGCCGAACGGGCGCTGGTAGATCTTGCCTTCGGTCGTGCGGCTGAACGGCAGGCCGGCATGTTCAAGCTCGTAGACCGCGGCCGGCGCTTCGCGGACCAGATATTCGATCGCATCCTGGTCGCCCAGCCAGTCCGATCCCTTGACGGTATCGTACATATGCCAGGTCCAGTGGTCCGGGCCCATATTGCCGAGCGAGGCGGCGATGCCGCCCTGCGCCGCGACCGTGTGGCTGCGGGTCGGGAACACCTTGGTGATGCAGGCGGTCTTCAAACCGGAATTGGCAATGCCCATCGTCGCGCGCAGGCCGGCGCCGCCGGCGCCGACTACGACGGCGTCATAGGTATGGTCGATGATCTTGTATGCGTCGGCCATCAGACCGCACCCCCGGTGAAGGCGATTTTCAGGATCGCGAAAATGGCGAACGCCGCCATCGCGAGCGTGTAGAAGTTGAGCAGCACGAGCATCACCACGCGGGACTCGTCATGCTGGTAATCCTCGATCACCACCTGCAGCCCCAGGCGGAAGTGCCAGAAGGTGCTGGCGACCAGCAGGATCATCGGCACCGCGCCCATCGGCCCGGACAGCCAGGCAATGACGGTCGCATAATCGTAATGCGGCAGCCGCAGCAGCGAGAATAGGAACCACAGCATCAGCAGCAGGTTGGACCCGGCGGTCAGCCGCTGGATCCACCAGTGATGCGCGCCTTCCTTGGCGGAGCCGAGGCCGCGCACGCGGCCGATTTCGGTGCCCGTGCCCATCAGCCCTTCACTCCCAGCAGGTAACCCCAGAACAGGATGGTGGCGACGATCGCGAACACCCAGGTCGCCTGCGCCGACATCTTGTTGCCCTTCAGTTCATAATTCGCGCCGACGTCCAGGAAGAAATGGCGGATGCCGGAGCCCATGTGCTGGAAGAGAATCGCGGTAAGCCCGATCCCGAACAGATAGCCGAGGAAGTTCAGGCCGCCGGATTTATACGTGAACGTGTCGATGAAGCCAGCATAGGCGGCCTCCCCGCTCGCCGCCGCGACCAGCCACCAGACCAGCAGCACTGCGCCGACCGTCGCCATGCCGGAGCCGGTCACGCGGTGCAGGATCGAGGTCGCCATGCCCGGCCCCCAGCGCCAGATGCCGAGGTGCGGCGAAAGCGGCCGCTGGCGATTGCTGCTGCTCATCTGGAGCCCCTGTTCCTAAGGATCATGTCGGCGCCCGTCTTAATCATTGCCGCGCGCCATGCAACGGGGGCGGGAGTTCCCCTGCGTGTTTAACCGAGGCTTTACCAGCGCACGGCTAGTCAGGCCCAACCTGGCGTATCGAAGGAAAGATGTGACGTGAGCTCCCAAAAGGCCTCAAGAAGCCCCTCCCCGCACGCGCAGATCAGCATCTCGGTGCGCGAAAGGCTGCAGGAGTTCGACCGGGACGGGACGCTCGCCGCGAATCTGCGCGAGGCCTACGAGCTGATGCGCCCCAACGAAGAAGACGTGGCGCGCAGCTTCTGGGCCGCGTTCGACGGTTCCCCGCTGGTCCAGCCGAAGAACACGGCCGACACGCTGGACAGCCGGATCAAATCGAGCATCGAATATAGCCGCGAGAAATTCACCAATGTCGCCGGCCAGCGCTGGGCCGACATGGCGCTCACCAACGCCGCCTGGGCGGAGCGCGGCGGTGTGCCGCTCTATGCGACCATGGCCGCCTTTGCGGAAGCCTATGACTGCGTCGTCAAGCTCGTGATCCGCGGCTGCGGCGAGGACCAGGAACGGCTCGCCCGCCTGGGCCGCGCAATCCGTCAGGTCTCGATGATGGAAGCCGAAATCATGGCCGCCTTCGTCGCCGAATACCGCGCCCGCGAAGCCGCCGCTTCCCGCTCCGAACAGGCCGACCGGTTCCAGAACCGCGTCGCCTCCGAAGTGACCTCGGCCGTGACTCTCGGCGAATCGCTGCGCACCCAGGCTGCCGACGCGTCGGTCGCCGCGCGCGGCATGCTCGGCAAATCGTCCGAAGTCGCCGCCGCCGCCGAGCAGTCGGCGGTCGCGATGCGCGAGGCAGCCCATACCGCCGCCGGCCTGATCCGCGCGATCGAGGATGCACGCAACGAGGTCGAGATCGCGGCCAATATCGCGACCCGCGCCGCCTCGCAGGCGTCCGACGCGGTCAGCGTGTCGGAGGCGCTGTCGAACCATGCCGAATCTATCGAATCCATCCTGGGCCTGATCCGCGACATTGCCGGCCAAACCAACCTGCTCGCGCTCAATGCCACGATCGAGGCGGCGCGCGCCGGCGATGCCGGCCGCGGCTTCGCGGTCGTCGCGCAGGAGGTGAAGAGCCTCGCCAACCAGACTGCGCGCGCCACCGACGACATCGCCGCCAAGATCGCCGCGATCCAGTCCGCGACCCGGACGACCGTCGAGGCGAACGGCTCGATTCGCGACACGGTCGGCGAAGTCCAGCAATCCGCCGACCGCATCCGTGCCGCAATGGAGACGCAGGCGCAGACGGTCACGATGATCACGGCCGCCGTCGACGAAACCGCGCTCGCCGCCGACTCGATGTCTTCGACTATCGCCTCGATCCGCGAAGACACCGAGACCGTCGCCAGCGAGATCGACGAGCTCGAAACCGGCTTCCGCAAGGTCGACACCCAGCTCGGCCAGCTGAAAAGCGCCGCGCAGGATTATGTGAAGCTGGTGGCCTGACTCCCCTCGTCACCCCGGACTTGATCCGGGGTCCCGCTTCTTAGCCGGAGAGGAAGAAGTGGGATGCCGGATCAAGTCCGGCATGACGGGTTGGCGGATGCGCTGTCACGCTTTACCGCCTCTCTATGACCAACATCCTCCTCACCGGCGCATCGCGCGGGATCGGCGCGGCGTGCGTCGAGGCGCTCAAGGCCCAGACCCTGATCGGCACCAGCAGCGCCGATGGCGATCTCGCCGATCCGGCAACGCCGGCGCGCCTGTGGGACAGCGCACTCGAACGGCTCGGCGGCCGCATCGACGTGCTGATCAACAATGCCGGCGTGTTCGAGGCGGCGCCAGTGGACTTGCCGCACGATAAATGGGTGGCGCAGTGGGAACGCACGATGCGGATCAACCTGACCGCATCGGCCGAGCTCTGCCAGCTTGCGGTGCTCCATTTCCGGCAGAATGGCGGCGGGCGCATCGTCAACGTCGCCAGTCGGGCCGCCTATCGCGGCGATTCGCCGGCGCACTGGCATTATGCGGCATCGAAAGCGGGCATGATCGGCATGACCAAGTCGATCGCGCGCGGCTTTGCCCGGGAGAATATCCTCGCCTTCGCCGTCTGCCCCGGCTTCACTATGACCGGGATGGCAGAGGACTATCTGGCGAGCCGCGGCGGCGACAAATTGCTGGCCGACATCCCGCTCGGCCGCGTTGCGACGCCCGAGGAAGTCGCCAGCGCTGTCCGCTACCTGACCCTGGAGGCGCCCCCGTCGATGACTGGCGCCGTCATCGACATCAACGGCGCGAGCTATGTCCGCTGACAGCTGGAAGCTGACGCTGCCCTGCACCCGCGCCGAGGCGGAGGCGATCGATGCGGGCGCGATCGGGATCGATGCGGTGCTGATGACGACCGAAGTCGTCGAGGACGATGTCGAGCGCTGGCGGCTGGACGCTTATACCGAGGCGGAGCCGGACGCGGCGATGATCGCCGCGATACGCGCGCTGGTGCCGAGCGCGGCCGGCGTCCAGCCGCAGATCGAGGCGCTGAGCGATGCCGACTGGGTCGCGATGAGCCAGCAAGGGCTGGAGCCGATCCGCGAAGGCCGGTTCCTGGTCCACACGGAGGCGCACCCGATCGCCGCTGGGCCAGGCGAGCGGGCATTCCTGATCAATGCCGGCCAGGCGTTCGGCACCGGCCATCATGCGACAACGTCCGGCTGCCTCGCGATGCTGGACGGACTGGCCGACCGGCAGTTCGCCAATCTCATCGATCTTGGCACCGGCACCGGCTTGCTCGCCTTCGCCGCGCGCCACCTGTGGCCCGACGCGCGGGTGACGGCGACCGATATCGACCCGGTCGCGATCACGGTGACAGGCGAGAACGCGGCGCTGAACCATGTCTCGGCGATCGAGCTGATCGTCGCCGACGGCGCGCGCGATCCGGTCATCACTGCCGCCGGGCCGTATGATCTGATTATCGCCAACAACCTCGCCGGGCCGCTGATCGCGATGGCGCCGGAGATCGCCGCAATCGCCGCGCCGCGTGCGACGATCGTGCTTGCCGGGCTGCTCGCCACCCAGGCTGCGGCTGTACAAAGCGCCTATCGCGCCGCCGGCTGCACGCTCGACCGGGCGGAAACACGCGGCGACTGGACCATCCTGCGCCTGACCGCGGCCGAGCAAGCGTTCACCGGCCTTGCCTCCGACGATGCGGGGCGGGCAAATTGGGCGCGCGATATCTAGGGGTTTGATCGCCGTGAAGCTGCTCCAATGGCTGCTGCTGCTTCCGCTGCTCTACCTTGCCATGGGAGCGATCGGGGGCGCAATCCCGCGCAATCCCGACTGGCAGGAAGCGGAAGACGGCGTCACCATCTATGTGGCGACCAACGGCATGCACACCGGCCTGGTGCTGCCGACACGGGCGGAAGGCATCGACTGGTCGCCACTGGTGCGGGCGCAGGATATCGCCGATCCGCGCTATGGGGGGCGCTGGCTGTGGTTCGGCTGGGGCGAGCGCGATTTCTACCTGAACACGCCGACCTGGCGCGAGCTGTCGTTCGGCACCGCGCTTCACGCGCTGACCGGCAGCGACCGCACGTTGATGCATGTCGACCATCTGCTCGAGCCCTGGGGCGATGCGCGCCCGGTCCGGCTGAACCGTGCGCAGTATCGCCGACTGGCGGCGGCAATTCGTGCCAGCTTCGATCCCGCGGAACATCGCCCGATCCGCGGCTATGACGTGGCCGACGTCTTCTATCCGGCACTGGGACATTACGACGCGGTCCGCACCTGCAACTGGTGGACCGGGCGCATGCTCGCCCAGGCCGGCGTCCGCGTCGGCGCCTGGACTCCGTTCAGCGCAACAGTGATGCAGTGGTTCTGATGGCGCCGCGGCGCAGCACGGCGCCGGCAAGGCCGAATCCGCCCAGCATCATCGCCCAAGTCGCGGGCTCCGGCACGGCAGTGACGTCGGCGTTCGCCACGATCTCGGCCGCAGGCGCGGGCGACGGCGCGCCGTAGCTGGCGAAGATCATGTCGTCCTTGATCGTGTTCTCGAAATTCTCGATCATCACGTGACCACGCGGCGCACCCGACGGGCTCGGAGGCAGCGCAGGCCGGTTCGCCGGCGCAGTCGGCGCGGAGTCCATCAGCACGGCAGCGGAGACCGGCGCCGAAGCCAGCAGCGCGATCGAAAGAACCAGCACCGTACGAACCATGACAGGACCCCCTCCTGTTTTCGGCTGA
>NZ_DASTXI010000031.1:0-5932 GCF_035758555.1 Sphingomonas sp.
GGATAATATTGCGCGGCGGCGGGGCTTGCGACGGCGAGAGCCGCGCCCGCGGCTGCGAGAGAGATCAGAAGTTTACGCATCACGGCTCTCCTTGGTTGAGCGGTTGATGCGTGGAGTTGTGCGCCGATTCGCTTGAGGCGCGTCTGAACATTGCCGTCAGTCGCCGTTCAACATCATTAATGCCGCGAAACGGCTCTGCGTCAGTTCTTGATCTTCCAGCCGCTCTTCAGGACGGCGTAGCAGATCGCGCACAGCACGAGGTTGAGCGCGAGCAGGCCGATCGCGCCGACCCACAAGGGCGAATCGCTGATCCCGAGGAAGCCGGCGCGGAAGCCCGAGATCACGTAGAAGAAGGGATTGGCGTGGCTAATCTTTTCGAAGCTCGGGGCGAGCTGCTTGACCGAATAGAAAGTGCCGCTGAGCAGGGACAATGGCGTGACCACGAAATTCGTCACCGCCGCGGCATGGTCGAACTTGTCGGCCCAGAGCGAGGTCAGGAGGCCGAGCAGGGATAGCAATAGCGAACCCATCAGCCCGAACCAGAACACCAGCCCGGGATGCCGAACGTCGACCGAGACTCCCGGCCACAGAAGCATCGCGACCCACACCGCGAGCCCGACGAGGAACGCCCGGGTCACCGCCGCGCCGATCAGCCCGGCCATCAGCTCGCCGGTCGACAGCGGCGGCATCAGATAATCGACGATATTGCCCTGGATCTTGCCGACCAGCAGCGAGAAGCTCGCATTGGCGAAGGCGTTCTGCATCATCGCCATGACGATGAGGCCCGGCCCGATGAAGTCGGCGTAGTGCACGCCCATGATCTTCCGCCCGCTCCCGCCGAGCGCGACGGTGAAGATGGCGAGATAGAGCAAGGTCGTGATCGCGGGCGCCCAGACGGTCTGCAACTGGACCTTGAAGAACCGCCTCACCTCCTTGATATAAAGGGTCTCGAGGCCTCCCCAATTGACGCCCCTCAGCACCGGCGTGCCCGGTGCGAAGCGCACCCATCGCGCTTGCGGGTCGTTGATCGGCTGGTCGTTCACGGCGCCGCGGCGACTATCGGGTGAAGTCGCGGCCCGCAAGGAATTGGAGCTTTTTTGCAAATGTCCTGGACCGAAGAGCGCATCGAGCGCCTGAAGAAGATGTGGCACGAGGGCGCGACCGCCAGCCAGATCGCCGACGAGCTCGGCGGAGTGAGCCGCAACGCGGTCATCGGCAAAGCCCATCGCCTCGGGCTCGAGCAGCGCCCCTCCCCCGTGAAGCCGGGCGAGGAGAAAGAGGTCAAGAAGCCCGCCGCCGCGGCACCCGCGCCGGCCGCTCCCGCCGCTCCGAAGGCTGCTCCGAAAGCTGAGGCTCCAAAACCCGCGCCCGCGGCTCATGCGCCGCCTCCCGCCGCGGCCGCGGCACCCGCGCCGGCGACGCCGCACCGTTCGGCTCCGGAGATGCAGTATCGTTCGATCGGCCCCGGCGGCTTCGTCCGTCAGGGGCCCGGCGACCAGCAGGCCCCGATCCCGCCCGCTCCGCCGCGCCGCCTCGTCCCCGCCAAGCCGAGCCCCGAGGTCGCCGACAAGACCAGCCTGCTCGAACTGAACGACCGAATCTGCAAATGGCCGATCGGCCATCCGGGCGAGCCCGACTTCTACTTCTGCGGCGAGCCCGCGAACCCGGGCTTCCCCTATTGCGTCGCGCATTGCGGAGTCGCCTACCAGGCCCAACTCCCCCGCCGCGACCGCCGCCCCCCGCCCCCGCTTCCGTTCGGCGGGCCGAGGGTTCGCTAAATATCCAGCAGCAACATCAGCGAGGCGGTGAAGCGGTGAGCTTCGCCGCCTCCTCGGTGCATACGTAAGGCAGCCCCGGCTCGCGGCAGAAGTCCGGCCAGTGTCCGGTGCGCCGCCAATAATCGATCAGCTTGAACCGCGCCGCCAATTGCATGAACCTCGGGTCGCGGCGCAACCCGGCCGTTTCTGGCTCGAATAGGAACGAAGGGCCGTCGGACGGTCCGGGCGAGTAACGGGCGCCAACGGCGAACGCGTCATCGTCGAACCCCAGCAACGAAAGCCGGCCGATCGCCTGCTGCGGATCCGACCGGCTCGAGGCGATCAGGCTCTCGCGCACCGCATTCCGCGCCCCCGCGTCTCCGGACTGAAGCGCCTTCAACAGCGTTCGGATACCGGCGACCCAGGCAGGCGAAACCGAAGCACCGAAGTCCCCTGCGCGATCCAACAGGCGAAGTGCATCTCCCCAGCGCTTCTGGGTCATCAGGCTCTCCAGTTGAATCTGCCAGACGTTGACGTCGTTCGGCCAAAGCTGCGCGAATTTGGCGAGATCCCGGTCCGCCTGATCCGCCCGGCCGATCCAGACCAGCCCGTCGGCCGCTTGCTGCGCCCAGTCGACGCTCTGCGGATTCGCGGCGGCGGCGCGCTCGTACAATTCTTCGGCATCCTCGAGCCGGCCGACGTCCGTCATGACATTGCCGAGAAAGCCGTTCGCGTGCGGCCAACCCGGATTTGAGGCGAGCGATTTCCTGAACAAGGCTTCGCGTCCGGCGAAATCGAGTGGCGGGGCAAGGAGCCCCAACGCGACAAACCCGTCCGGGTCCTTGGGATCGAGCTTGAGCGCAAGCTTCGCCTGCTGATCCGCCTCGCTGCGGAGCGTGGCCGCCTGGTCTGCGGGCATGAGCGGCAGGACGAAGGCGATGTGCTTGGCCAGCATCGAGTGCGCAGGCGCGAAGTCTGGAGCGCCGCTCGCGGCCTGACGCATGGCGTCCAGCATGGCGTAGGCGGCGCGCAAGCCGGATTGGCCATGATCGGTGGTTTCCGAAAGCTCGCAGGCGTGAAGAAATGCCTGAAGCGCCGCGTCGCTGATGCGGACGCTCGGCGCCAATGCCTGCGACGAGCAGTTGAGGACGGCGACGGTCAACGCTCCGACCCGCGCCTGCAGCTGCTGCGATTGCGCGAGCGGCTGCGACAGTTGGGCGGTCCACAAGGTCGCATGCTGCACCGGGTCGTCCAGGCGCATGCTCACGGCGAGGTCGGGACCCTTGTCCTCCACCGCGCCGCTGAACATCAGGCCGACGCCGAGGCGTTTCAGGCGATCCGCGGAATCGTTGCCCTGCAGGGTCGCGGCCTCCGCCGGAGACAAGGTCTGCAATTGGTCGTCGGTCAGGACGTTCTGCAGACTGTCTGAAAGCTCTGCGGCAAAATTGCCGAGGTCCCGATTGTCGCCGATCGTGCGGAATGGCTGAAGAGCGATGCGGGGGCCGCGCGCTGTCCCGTGGTCCATGCCGCGCACGAGCAGGAGGCCGGCGCCCGCCAACATGATTATGGCCGCACCCGCCAGCGCAAGCACCGGCCTTCGTCCGCTCAGCCCCCTTCGCTTGGCTGGCTTGCTCTTGACCGGAATCGCGGAAGCTGGAGCGGCTTCGTTGCCCGAGCTGCCCGCGAAATGGGCGACGCTCGCAAGCACCTTCGCCCACTGCGCATCCGCGGGGTCACCGCGCCATCCGCTGAGGTCGGCGGTTTGATACTGGTTGAATGGAAGCGGTATTCGCGGCGCGCCGATCGCGACCTGGATCAGCTTGCCTTCGCCACGCGCAAGCTCCGCTTCGGCCCGGACCCATTGCGATTTGACCGCCGTTTCCGACCAGAGGACCAGGACCGCCTTCGCGTCGCGAATTTCATCTTCGATGACATTGGAAAAGCTGCTGTGCGGAAGGAGGGCGCTATCCCACCAGGTGGTAAATCCCGCGGCTTCCAGCTGCTCCGCGATCGTTCGCGCCAGCGCCTCATCTCCTCGCGCGTAGGACACGAAGACATCCGCCATCAACCCACATCCCCGCGTTCGGACGAGGAACTCTAGCCAGTTGCAGCTGACGATGCGAGAGGCGGAGCTTCAGGCCACCGGGCGACGACGGAGATGTCCATGCTGACCGCTCATGACATCACTCGCATCTGGTTCGGCTGCGGCAATTTCGGCGGGATCGGTTCCTCGCCGCGCCTGCGCGGCGCGGGCGACAGCGAAGAGCGCGCGCTGCAGCTGCTCGATCATGCGCGCCGCGCGGGCCTTCGCCGCTTCGACACCGCGAACACCTACGGCGGCGGGGCGAGCGAGGTCATCCTCGGCAAATGGCTGCAGTCGCAAGGCAGCGCATTCGTCCAGAACGCGCAAATCGCGACCAAGGTCGGCAATCCGCACGGCTGCCCGCCCGGCAAAACGCCGCTCGGCCGCACACAGATCGCGCATCACCTCGACCAATCGCTAAGCCGTCTCGGCGTCGAGCGGATCGACCTCTATTACATCCACGAATTCGATCGCGTGACTCCGCTCGAAGAGACGCTTGGAGCGATGGAACGCGCAATCGAGGCCGGAAAGATCGACCGCTTCGGCGTGTCCAACGCCACGCTGGCCGATGTGCAGGCGGTCCGCGATCTTTCTCCTCGCACTCTCGCCGCACGCTTCGAATATGTGCAGAACGAATATAATCTGCTCGCCACCGCCGATGCCGAGGCGCTGATCCCCTTCTGCGTCGAGCATGGCCTTCGCTACACCGCCTTCAGCCCGCTCGCCGGCGGCTTTCTCACCGGCAAATACCGCCCCGGCGAAGCGCCGCCGGCAGACAGCCGCCTGGCCCACGCGCCTGAAGTCTGCGCCGCTTACTCGAGCCAGGATGCCTTCGCGGCGATCGAGCAGTTGAGGCAGTCCGCCCAAGCGCAACAGCAGATGATGCCCGAAGCCGCCCTGCGCTTCATCCTCGACACTCCGGGCGTCGACGGCTTGATCATCGCCCCGCGCCGTATCGAACAGTTCGCGAGCCTCGGTTTCGAACCGCAATGACGCGTCGGCTTTGGCGCCGCTTTTTCAGTTGAGCGCGGGCTTCCGTCCAACAAGCAGATTACACTGTTGTAATGATGCCCGAATTCTCGAGCAGTGAACTTGCCGACTTGGTGATGTAATATTATCCCGCTCCGCGGGCGGGGGTCTTTCCCTCGCCTTGTTCGTGGAGCGCCATGAAGCTTTCTTGTCGGCTGTCGGCTGCGATTCTTGTCCCGCTGCTCGCGGGCGGATGCGTCGTCGGTCCGAACTTCAAGACTCCCGCGCCGCCGCCCGTCGCCGCCTACACGCAGGAGCAGGAGCAACCGCGGACGACCGCCGCCGCGCCGGGCGTGCCCGGAGGCGAAGCGCAGCACTTCCTTTCCGGCGCGGACATCCCCGCGGACTGGTGGACCCTGTTCCATTCGACGGAACTGAACGCCCTCATCGCCGCGGCGCTCGCGCACAATCCCGACCTGGCGGCCGCGCAGGCGGCGTTGCGCGTGGCGCATGAGAACACGCTGGCGCAACACGGCGCTTATCTGCCGCAAGTCAGCGCGGGGGCGAGCATCACGCGCGAGAAGGACCCGTCCGCCACGCTGGCGCCGGTGCCGGCGAACAACAGCTTCGCCTACAGCTTGATCACTCCGGCGGTCAGCGTCTCCTATACCCCCGACGTGTTCGGCCTGAACAAGCGGACGGTCGAGAGCCTGGCGGCGCAGGAGCAGGCGACCCGCTATCAGATGGTCGCGGTCGACATCACGCTCAGCGCGAACGTGGCCCTGGCGGCGATCACCGAAGCTTCGCTCGAAGACCAGATCGATACGACCAACGCGCTGATCGGCTTGAACCGTCAAATCCTCAGCCTGCTGCAATACCAAAAGTCCAAGGGCTACATCGGCGGCGCCGACATCGCCGCGCAGCAGACGCAGCTGGCGCAGCTCGAAGCGTCCCTGCCTCCGCTGATCAAGCAGCGCGACCAGCAGAACCATCTCATCGCCGTGCTCACCGGCCGCTATCCCGCGCAGGCGGGCGCGACGAAGTTCAGCCTCGCGAGCCTGACGCTTCCCACGGACCTCCCGCTCAGCCTGCCTTCGACCCTGGTCGAGCAGCGGCCGGACGT
>NZ_DASTXI010000038.1:0-5778 GCF_035758555.1 Sphingomonas sp.
AGTAGCGGCAAATCTTGGTTTGGAGTTTGTGGCTAAACGCCTCGCTGCCGTTGCGGCCCATCTCAAATCGACAAAGTTCCGAGTCGTTGGCGAAGCAGTCATCAAGGCGGATGGTGCGGTAGTTTTCGATAGCCCTAACGGCGGCCATTGGTTGCTCTCCAAGAAGCTTGGAACGAGCTGCTTCGAGGTCAGTGACCCCGCACCCGAGAGAGCGCGCGAGGAAGTCCACTTCAATGTCTGCGGCAAGATTCCCTTCCACAAGGGGCTTGCTTTGTTACCCATCAACTCGCCGCTCTTCTGGGATGATGATGCCTAAACGTACCGACATTTCCTCCATCCTCATCATCGGCGCGGGCCCGATCGTTATCGGGCAGGCGGCGGAGTTTGATTATTCGGGGACGCAGGCGGCCAAGGCGCTGAAGGCGGAAGGCTATCGGATCGTGCTGGTCAACTCCAACCCGGCGTCGATCATGACCGACCCGGAGTTTGCCGACGCGACCTATATCGAGCCGATCACGCCCGAAATCGTCGCCAAGATCATCGAGAAGGAACGGCCGGACGCGATCCTGCCGACGATGGGCGGGCAGACCGCGCTGAACACCGCGCTGGCGCTGTTCCGCGACGGGACGCTCGACCGGTTCGGCGTGACGATGATCGGCGCCGATGCCGACGCGATCGACAAGGCCGAGGATCGGCTGAAATTCCGCGAGGCGATGGACAAGATCGGGCTGGAATCGCCCCGTTCCCAGATCGCGCACTCGATCGAGGAAGCGATGGCGGCGCTGGAGCATGTCGGGCTACCGGCGATCATCCGGCCGAGCTTCACCTTGGGCGGCACCGGCGGCGGCATCGCATACAACCGCGAGGAGTTTGTCGAGATCGTCACCGGCGGCCTCGACGCGTCGCCCACGACCGAAGTGTTGATCGAGGAATCGGTGCTCGGCTGGAAGGAATATGAGATGGAAGTCGTGCGCGACCGCGCCGACAACGCCATCATCATCTGCTCGATCGAGAATGTGGACCCGATGGGCGTCCATACCGGCGACTCGATCACCGTCGCGCCGGCGCTGACGCTGACCGACAAGGAATATCAGATCATGCGCAACGCAAGCATCGCTTGCCTGCGCGAAATCGGTGTCGAAACAGGCGGTTCCAACGTCCAGTTCGCAGTCAATCCGAAGGATGGGCGGCTGGTCGTGATTGAGATGAACCCGCGCGTGTCGCGGTCGTCCGCGCTCGCCTCCAAGGCGACGGGCTTCCCGATCGCCAAGGTCGCGGCGAAGCTGGCGGTCGGCTATACGCTCGACGAGATCGACAACGACATCACCGGGGCGACGCCCGCCAGCTTCGAGCCGACGATCGACTATATCGTCACCAAAATCCCGCGCTTCGCCTTCGAGAAGTTCAAGGGATCGGACCCGCACCTCTCCACGATGATGAAGTCGGTGGGCGAGGTGATGGCGATCGGCCGCAACTTCCATGAGAGCCTGCAAAAGGCGCTGCGCGGGCTGGAAACGGGGCTTTCGGGGCTCAACATCGTCGATGCGCTGGCCGGGGCGCCGAAGGAGGATATCCTGGCCGCGCTCGCCCGCCCGACGCCGGACCGGCTGCTGGTCGCGGCACAGGCGCTGCGCGAAGGCTTGAGCGTTGCCGAGGTGCACGCGGTCGCGAAATACGATCCGTGGTTCCTCGAGCGGCTGGCCGAGATCGTCGAGGCCGAGGAGCTGGTGTGCCGGGACGGTTTGCCGCGCGATGCGGTGGGCATGCGGCGGCTGAAGGCGATGGGCTTTTCGGACAAAAGGCTCGCGTTCCTGGCGCTCCGGTCCGCGAACCTGCAGCCGGGGACGCGGCGCGCGTTCGGCAAGAGCTCCGGGCTGATCGGGGAAGCGGTGAAGGCAATGACCGGCGGCGCGACCGAGGAGGACGTGCGCGCGCTTCGGCACAAATTGGGCGTCCGGCCGGTGTTCAAGCGCATCGACACCTGCGCGGCCGAGTTCGAGGCGAAGACGCCGTACATGTATTCGACCTACGAGGCGCCGAGCTTTGGTGTGCCCGAGGACGAGTCTGCGCCTTCGGATCGCCGGAAGATCGTGATCCTGGGCGGCGGGCCGAACCGGATCGGGCAGGGGATCGAGTTCGACTATTGCTGCGTCCATGCCTGCTTCGCGCTGCGCGAGGCCGGCTTCGAGACGATCATGATCAATTGCAATCCGGAGACGGTGTCGACCGATTACGACACGTCGGACCGGCTGTATTTCGAGCCGCTGACCGCCGAGGACGTGCTGGAGATCCTGCACGTCGAGAAGTCGCGCGGCGAGCTGGTCGGCGTGATCGTCCAGTTCGGCGGGCAGACGCCGCTGAAGCTCGCCCAGGCGCTGGAGGATGCCGGCATCCCGATCCTCGGCACCAGCCCCGACGCGATCGACCTGGCCGAGGACCGCGAGCGGTTCGCCAAGCTGGTCAGCCAGCTCGGCCTCAAGCAGCCGGAAAACGGCATCGCGCGCAGCCGCGAAGAGGCGATCGCGGTCGCGAACCGCATCGGCTATCCGGTGCTGATCCGGCCGTCCTATGTGCTCGGCGGGCGGGCGATGGAGATCGTCGACGGCGAAGCGCAGCTCGACGCCTATATCGCGACCGCGGTGCAGGTCTCCGGCGACAGCCCGGTGCTGATCGACCGCTATCTGCGAGACGCGATCGAGGTCGACGTCGACGCGATCGCGGACGGCAGCCAGGTCGTCGTCACCGGCGTGATGCAGCATATCGAGGAAGCCGGCGTCCATTCGGGCGACAGCGCCTGCTCGCTGCCGCCGTACAGCCTGCCAGCGGAGACGGTTGCCGAGATCGAGCGGCAGACCGAGGCGCTCGCGCGCGCGCTGAAGGTCAAGGGGCTGATGAACGTCCAGTTCGCGGTGAAGGATGGGCAGGTCTATCTGATCGAGGTCAATCCGCGCGCCAGCCGCACGGTGCCGTTCGTCGCCAAGGCGGTCGGCACGCCGGTCGCGAAGCTCGCTGCGCGGGTGATGGCGGGCGAGAAGCTCGCGAACCTGCCGCCGATCAACCGGCCGACCGGGCACATTGCCGTCAAGGAAGCGGTGTTCCCGTTCGCGCGCTTTGCCGGCGTCGATCCGATCCTCTCGCCGGAAATGAAGTCCACCGGCGAAGTGATGGGAATCGATGACGATTTCGCAACCGCCTTCGCCAAGTCGCAGATCGGGGCAGGCACGAAGCTGCCGCAGGGCGGCTGCCTGTTCGTGTCGGTCAAGGACAGCGACAAGCCGGCGATCGTCGCCCCGGTGAAGGAACTGGTCGCGCTCGGCTATTCGGTGATCGCGACCGGCGGCACGGCGGACTATCTGGAAGCCGCCGGCGTGCCGCTGGAGCGGATCAACAAGGTCGCGCAGGGCAGGCCGCACATCGTCGACCGGATCAAGGACGGCGGCGTCGACCTGATCTTCAACACGACCGAGGGCTGGCAGTCGCTGAAGGATTCGGCGAGCATCCGCGCCTCGGCGCTGCACGGCAAGATTCCCTATTTCACCACGGCGGCCGCAAGCGCCGCTGCCGTAAGGGCAATCGAGGCGCTCCGCGCGCGCCCACTTGAAGTGCGGTCGCTGCAATCTTACTATTCGCAGCCGCACGCCTGACCTTCCCGACAATCCGATCGAGTGGGTAGGCGGTCCGAAAATGGGCCGCCGGGCGGCCAAGTTTTGACGAAGGGTGGATGAATGGCGACCGTCGAGAAGATGCCGATGCTGGCGGAAGGCTATGACAAGCTCCAGGCAGACCTGAAGCGTCTGAAAGAGGAGCGGCCGCAGATCGTCGACGCGATCGAGGAAGCGCGCGCGCACGGCGACCTGTCCGAGAACGCCGAATATCATGCGGCGAAGGAACGCCAGGGCCAGATCGAAGCGTCGATCGCGCAGCTGGAGGACCGGATGAGCCGGGCCCAGATCATCGACCCGAAGGAGCTTTCCGGCGACAAGGTCGTGTTCGGCGCGACCGTCACTTTGCTGGACGAGGACGACAAGCCGGTCCGCTACCAGATCGTCGGCGAGACCGAGGCGGACGCGAAGCTGGGCCGCATCTCGTACAATTCGCCGCTGGGCCGCGCGCTGATCGGCCGCAAGGTCGACGACGAAGTCGAGGTGACCGTGCCGTCCGGCGACCGCTACTACCTCGTTTCCAAGATCGAATTCATCTGACCAAAACCCGTTCGTGTCGAGCGAAGGCGAGACACGCGGCCCCGGTGCAAATGTTTCTCGACTTCGCTCGAAACGAACGGACGAGGGAATGCCTGAATTACCCGAAGGCAAGGTGACGCAGTGGATCGCCATCGCGACAGCGGTGGCGTTCTTCCTGCTGTGGATCGCCGGCTGGCTGGACGTCGCGGCGCTGAAGGGCGGGTTCATTCCGGCGCGCGTGTCCGGGTTGGCGCAGGTGCCGGGCGCATTGCCGGTGTGGCTGACGCCGCTCAGCGCGACTTTGGTGCATGCCGGACTGCTGCACATCGGCTTCAACCTGCTGATGTTCGTGTTCGTCGGCCGCTTCGTGGAAAGCGTCATCGGCCGCGGCCCCAGCCTTATCCTGTATATCGTCGGAGCCTATGCCGCGGCGCTGCTGCACTGGTCGATGGACCCGACGTCGACGGTGCCGATGGTCGGGGCGAGCGGCGCTATCTCGGCGACGTTCGGCGCCTATGCCCTGTTCTTCGGACGAGACCGCACGCGCGGCATCGGCCCCTTGTCAGGCTACACCGTGCGCGTGCTCTGGCTGGCATCGGCGTGGATCTTCGTCCAGGCGCTGATCGGGATGGCCGCACTGGGCGGCGTGCAGGTCGCGATCTTCGCGCATATCGGCGGCTTTGTCGCCGGCCTCGCGCTCGCGCGGCCGCTGCTGCTCTGGCGCTATCGCGGCGCCTGATTTCAGGCGGCCGGCGCGTCCGGCTCCAGCAGCCGGTGCAGGTGGACCACGACGTACTTCATCTCGGCATCGTCGACGGTGCGCTGCGCGGCGCCGCGCCAAGCGGTCTCGGCGCTCTTATAGTCGGGGTAGATGCCGACGATGTCGATGTTCTTCAGGTCGACGAAATCGAGGCCGCGCGGATCCTTCACGCGGCCTCCGAATACCAGATGCATCTTGCTCATGGGCGCGGGCCGTAGCGGGCACGTGCCGTAGGGGCAAGATCAGGCAATCGCGCCTCTTCAATTCCGTTCGCTTCGAGCGAAGTCGAGAAGCGCTATGCTCTGAGGGGCCGTTTCTCGACTTCGCTCGAAACGAACGGATTCCTTGGATCGTTACGTTTCTTGCTTGCCCTTGACCGTGGACGCGGCCGCGCTGCCCGCGGCCGACCCGGCGGCGCTGACGGCGTCCATTGCCTTGTCGACGATCGCTTCCATCGGCGATTTGGCGTCGGAGAGGAGGCCGAGCTCCTCCTTGCCGGCGTCGCGCGCAGCCTTGGCGGCCTCGGCGGCGGCCTGGCCGATCCTGCTGCCGACCGGGCCCAACAGCTCGGTCTCTCGTTCGGTGCGCGGCAGGAGAGCGCCGGCGACCGCGCCGACCACCACGCCGGCGGCGAGCGCGGCGAGCGGGGCGGTGTCGATGCCGCCGCCGATCCGGTCGCCGGCTTCGGACGCGCGGCCGCGGATGCCGCCGCTATAGCCGGTCTGATTGCCCTGATTGGTCTGGTTGCGGCTCGCCATCGTCATGCTCCTTGTTCTGCCGGGGCCTTGCGGGCCGGGGCCGGTTCGGACGGACGCGGCTCCGGAGCGCGCGCCGTTT
>NZ_DASTXI010000061.1:0-3577 GCF_035758555.1 Sphingomonas sp.
CTTGAGCTCGATCTGCGTCGGGTCGGGCGGGGTGTAGCTCGGGCCAGGATTGGGCATCAGTCGTCCGGCCAGCAAGTAACGCGCCCTGTGGCAAAGAGCGGAAATGAAAAGGGCTGCCGCAGCAGCCCTTCTCGCGAAAAGCGTGGTCCGTCCCTGTTTTTAGACCATCAGCGGTACGACGAGCAGCGCGACGATGTTGATGATCTTGATTAGCGGGTTGACGGCCGGGCCGGCGGTGTCCTTGTAGGGATCGCCGACGGTGTCGCCGGTCACCGCGGCCTTGTGGGCTTCCGAGCCCTTGCCGCCGTAATTGCCGTCTTCGATATACTTCTTGGCATTGTCCCACGCGCCGCCGCCCGAGGTCATCGAGATGGCGACGAACAGGCCCGAGACGATCACGCCGAGGAGCAGGGCGCCGACCGCGGCGAGGCCGTTCTCCTTGCCCGCCACCGCGCCAATGGCGAAGTAGACGACGATGGGCGCAAGCACCGGAAGCAGCGACGGGATGATCATCTCGCGGATCGCTGCGCGGGTCACCAGATCGACGGTCCGTGCGTAGTTTGGGCGGACCGAGCCATCCATGATCCCCGGATTGTCGCGGAACTGGCCGCGGACTTCCTCGACCACCGCGCCGCCGGCGCGACCGACCGCGGTCATCCCGAGCGCTCCGAACAGGTACGGCAGGAGCGCGCCGAGCAGCAGGCCGACGATCACGTACGGGTTCGACAGGCTGAAGAGCGTGTCGAGGTTGGTCGTCACGCCGATCGAGCCGCCGAACTCGCGAAGGTCGGCGGTATAGGCGCCGAACAGGACCAGCGCGGCGAGGCCGGCCGAGCCGATCGCATAGCCCTTGGTCACCGCCTTGGTCGTGTTGCCGACCGCGTCGAGAGCGTCGGTGCGCGTGCGCACGTCCTCTTCCAGGCCCGACATCTCGGCGATCCCGCCGGCGTTGTCGGTGACCGGGCCGTAAGCGTCGAGCGCGACGACCATGCCCGCCAGCGCGAGCATCGCCGACGCGGCGAAGGCCACGCCGAGGAAGCCGGCGAGCTGGTAGCTGGCGATCAGGCCGACGATGATCACGATCGTCGGGAGCGCGGTGGATTCGAGGCTGATCGCCAGGCCCTGGATGATGTTGGTGCCGTGGCCGGTCTGGCTCGAGCGGGCGATCGACTGCACCGGGCGGTAGTTGGTGCCGGTGTAGTACTCGGTGATCCAGACGATCAGCGCGGTGACCGCTAGGCCGATCAGGCTCGACCAGAACAGGTCCATGCCGGTGAAGGGATCGGTCGCGCCGCCGATCTGCGCGTTGAGATCCGGAAGGGAGACACGGAAAGCCGCGTAGATCGCCGGGATCGCGAGCAAGGTCGCGGTCCAGAAGCCCTTGTAGAGCGCGCCCATGATCGAGCCGCCCTTGCCGAGGCGGACCATGTAGGTGCCGATGATCGAGGTGATGATGCACACGCCGCCGATCAGCAGCGGGAGGATCATCAGCGGCATCAGCAGCGGCGAGGAGCCGAGCGCGAGCGCGACCGACACCATCGTGATTCCGACGGTCACGACATAGGTCTCGAACAAATCGGCGGCCATGCCCGCGCAGTCGCCGACATTGTCGCCGACGTTGTCGGCGATCACGGCCGGGTTGCGGGGATCGTCCTCGGGAATTCCGGCCTCGACCTTGCCGACGAGGTCGGCGCCGACGTCCGCCGCCTTGGTGAAGATGCCGCCGCCGAGGCGCGCGAAGATCGACACGAGCGAGGCGCCAAGCGCGAGGGCGGTGAGCGCGGTGACGACCGGACGGTCGTTCGGAAGGTGGCCGCCGGGGCCGGTCAGGTACCAGAACAGCACCGCGATCGCGAGCAGCGCCAGGCCGGCGACGAGCAGGCCGGTGACTGCGCCGGCCCGGAAGGCGGTGGTGAGGCCGCTCTGCAGGCTGCCGCGCGCCGCCTCGGCGGTGCGGACGTTCGCCCGGACCGAGATGTTCATGCCGATGAAGCCCGCCGCTCCGGAGAGGATCGCGCCGATGAGGAACGCAACGGCCGACAGCGGCTTCAGGAAGATGCCGATGATGATCGCGACGATGATGCCGACGATGGCGATCGTCGTGTACTGCCGCTTGAGGTACGCGCCCGCGCCCTCCTGGATGGCTTTCGAGACCTCGACCATGCGCTGGTTGCCGGCGGACATGCCGAGCACCTGGCGGCTGGTGATGATCCCGTAGAGCACGGCGATGATGCCGCAGACGATTGCGACGTAAAGCAGGTTGGAGCCGGAATTCATGGGTTGACGCTTCCCCGTTTTCTTTAGGCAAACGGGCTCGGCCGCGGGAGACGCGGCGGCCCTCAAATCGGCGGCTCTTTAGGGGGCGTTTGCGCGGCTGGCAACCGCGCCGGTTGAACGTCTCAGCGGATCAGGAGCGCGAACATCATGCCGCAGGCGAGGCCGCTAAGACCGATCGCCCACTGGCGCAGCGGAAACCCCGCGATGCTCATGACCCTGATGCTCAAACCCAAGCCTTTCCGGCAGCTGGACGGGCGCGCCGCCGCTGGTGAGGGAAAGGGCCGCCTCGCCAGCGGTCAGCGTGCCGACGCGGCTGATCCTCGTCCCTCGTGGTAAAGAAAGTGTTGACGGGTCGAGCTCGGGCGGAAGGGCAGCGAGCAGCGCATAATCGTCGCCGCCGGTGGCGGCGAACAGGCGCGCGCGTCGGCTCTGGCCGCGTTCGGCGGTGAATTCGCTCGACAGCGGCAGCGCATCCACATCGATCGCGATTGCGCAGCCGCTCGCTTGCGCCATCCGCCGGGCATCGAGCAACAGCCCGTCCGAGACGTCCATCATCGCGTGCGCCACCGGCGCGAGGGCCTGTCCCGCTCCCAGCTGCGGAATGGGCCGGCGGTAGATATCGACGAGCGGGCCCGTCGCGCGCGGATCGCCGCGGAGCTGCGCCAGGCCCGCCGCGGCATCGCCGACGGTCCCGACAAGCCACAGCGCGTCGCCCGGCCGGCCGCCGGAGCGGTCCGGCACCCGCGGGCCGGCGCGGCCGATGGCGGTCAGCCCGAGCACCCGCGGCGCATCTTCGGGCAGCGCGATCGTGTCGCCGCCGATTACCGGCAGTCCGTAGCTTTCGCAGGCATGCTCGACTCCGGTCAGGAACTCGCTTTCCCATGCGCCGTCGCCGGCGATGGTCAGCGACAGCACGGCGCCAGCGGGCGTCGCGCCCTTGCCGGCGAGGTCGGAGAGGTTCACCGCCACCAGCTTCCAGCCGACGCTCGCCGGCGGATCGGAGTGCAGGAAGTGAACGTCCTCCGCGATGCTGTCGTGCGTGATCACGAACCCGTCCAGCACCGCGACATCGTCGAGCAGGCCACGCGCTTCGGGAGCCGTCGCGATCCGGCGCAGGCGTTCGATGATCTGGCTTTCAGTCGTCATTGCGAGCGAAGCGAAGCAATCCAGTAATTGTGCCGCTCAATGGATTGCCGCGTCCCCTCGATCTAGTCGAGGGTCCTCGCAATGACGGTTACTGCCTCGCCGCTTTCGCGATCGCGTCGAGGAGGCCGTTCACGAAGCCGCTCTCGCGCTGGTC
>NZ_DASTXI010000006.1:0-27676 GCF_035758555.1 Sphingomonas sp.
TGCAACGCGGCGGTGACGATCGACTTCTCGCGTCACCTGCATCATGTGATCGAGATCGACCCGGCGGCCCGGCGGGCTAAGGTCGAGCCCGGCTGCATCCTCGATCGGCTGCGCGATGCCGCGACGCCGCACGGGCTGACCTTTGGTCCCGATCCCGCGACGCACGACCACAACACGCTGGGCGGCATGATCGGCAACGACAGCTGCGGCGTCCATTCGGTCACCGCCGGGCGCACGGCCGACAATGTCGAGCGGCTGACGGTGCTGACCTATGACGGCGCGGTGCTGGAGCTCGGGCCGACGGACGAGGCGGAACTGGCGGCGATCGCGGCCGAGAGCGGCCGACGCAGCGACATCTACCGCGCGCTGGTGGCGCTGCGAGATCGCTGGGGGCCGCTGATCGAGGAGCGTTATCCCAAAATCCCGCGGCTGGTTTCGGGATATGAGAATCTGGACGCGCTGCTGCCCGGACGCGGCTTCAACGTCGCGCGGTCGGTCGTCGGCACCGAGGGGAGCTGCGTCGTCGCGCTCGACGCGACACTGAAGCTGGTGCCGCACCCGGCGCACAAGGCGCTGGCGCTGCTCGGCTTCGGCGATGTCTTCGCGGCCGCCGACGCGGTGCCGTCGATCCTTGCCGAAGGGCCGGACGCGATCGAAGGGTTCGACGACAAATTGTTCCGCGCAGTGCGGCATGCCCATGCCGGGCATGGCGGCCTCAAGCTGCTGCCCGAGGGCAAGGGCTGGCTGATGGTCGAAGCCGGCGGAGAGACGCGCGAAGATGCCGAGGCCAGGGTGCGCGCAATCGTGAAACGGTCCGGGCACAAGGGCCATTGCCGCATTGTCTCGGATCCGGGCGAGCAGGCGCGGGTCTGGGCGGCACGCGAGGCATCGCTCGGCGCGACCGCGTTCGTGAAGGGGCAGCCGGAGCATTGGCCCGGCTGGGAAGACAGCGCGGTGCCGCCGGACCGGCTCGGCGACTATCTGCGCGACCTGGAGGCGCTGTTCCACGCGCACGGCTATACCGCCGCCGTCTACGGCCATTTCGGCGACGGGGTGATCCATTGCCGGATCGACTTCGATTTCGGCAGCGACAAGGGCCTTGGGACTTACCGCGCCTTCATGCGCGACGCGGCGCAGCTGGTGCACCGCTATGGCGGGTCGCTTTCCGGCGAGCATGGCGACGGCCAGGCGCGCGCCGAGCTGCTGGAAATCATGTACGGACCGGAGCTGCTGCGCTGCTTCCGCGAATTCAAGGCAATCTGGGACCCTGGCAACCGGATGAATCCGGGCAAGGCAATCGAGCCCTTCCCGATCGATTCCAACCTGCGGCTCGGCCCGGACTATCGGCCGACAAAGCTGGAGACATGGTTCGGCTATCCGGCCGACCACGGCTCGTTCGCGCACGCGACCACGCGCTGCGTCGGCGTCGGCAAGTGCCGGCGGCGGCAGGTCGGCGACGAAGTCATGTGTCCCTCGTACCTCGCGACCGGCGAGGAGAAGCACTCGACGCGTGGCCGCGCGCATTTGCTCCACGAAATGACGCGCGGCGAAGTGATCCGCGACGGCTGGAGCAGCGACGCGGTCGACGATGCATTGTCGCTCTGCCTTGCCTGCAAGGGCTGCAAGGCCGACTGTCCGGTCGGGGTCGACGTCGCGACCTGGAAGGCGGAGTTTCGGGCGCACCACTATAAGCACCGGCTGCGTCCCCGCGCCGCCTGGTCGATGGGACAGATCGACCGCTGGGCGCGGATCGCGGCGCATGCGCCCGGCGCGGCGAACCTGCTGGCCGGGAACAGCCTCGGCAAATGGATCGCCGGGATCGACCGCCGCGCGAAGCTGCCGCGCTTGGCCCGGCAGAGCTTCCGGTCCTGGTTCAAGCGGCGCGGGCACATGCCGGTCGGCGGCGAGCGGGTGGTGCTATGGCCCGATACGTTCAACAATCATTTCCGGCCCGAAACGGCGATCGCCGCGGCAGAGGTGCTGGAGCGCGCGGGGTTCGAGGCAGTCATCCCGCCGATGCCGCTGTGCTGCGGACGGCCGCTCTACGACTGGGGATTGCTCGACCAGGCGAGGGCGCGGCTGGAACGCATCTTCGCGGCGCTGAAGGACGAGATTGCCGCCGGCACGCCGATCGTCGGTCTGGAACCCGCCTGCGTCTCGGTGTTCAAGGACGAGTTGCCGAACCTGTTCCCGGACCGCGACGAGGCGCACCGCCTGTCGAGACAGGCAGTCTATTTCGCCGATTTCGTGGCGGACCGGATCGACCGCTTCCCGCCCTGGCGCCGCGGCGGCGAGGCACTGGTTCAGGTTCATTGTCACCATCACGCGGTGATCGGCTTCGACAAGGAAAAGGCGCTGCTCGACCGGCTCGGCATCGCCGTCGAAAGGCCGCCGCAGGGCTGTTGCGGCATGGCCGGCGCGTTCGGCATGGCGGCGGAGACGCATGACGTCGGCCGAGCCATCGGCGAGCGCGTGCTGCTGCCGCGCGTCCGCAAACTGCCGCCCGACACGCTGATCCTGGCCGACGGCTTCAGCTGCCGCGAGCAGATCGAGATGCGCGGGCAGCGGCGGACCACGCACAGCGCCGAGCTGCTAGCCGCGCGCACGGTCTGAAACTTTCGGGGTTGCGAAACGGCGCGAAAACGGGGAAATGCCCGCGCTCCGGCCCGATGGCGGAGTGGTTACGCAGAGGACTGCAAATCCTTGCACGCCGGTTCGATTCCGGCTCGGGCCTCCACCTCCCTCCCTGCAATTCCTCTCAGCTTCCGGCGAGCCGCCAATGCTCCCGGCAGAGCAGACCGGCTGCGCGTTCCAAGAATAGGCGCGTATTTCCGATATTGTGGGATGCCGTTTTTGGATTTTTGTCTTTGGCGTGGATTCAGCCGGGCTTGTTTTTCTAGGTTCGCCGGCCATATTGCTTGCATGACCCGCAGTTTTCCTTCGCCTTGTGAGCCGCAGCGCCTGAAAATCGGCGGCTAGCCGGACGCGCGCTTCGCCAGCGTACGCGTCCGGCCTATTGGTCTTCGGCCCCGCAATCGCGGCCGACGGCCCGGCGACCATCATGCTCATCACATGCCAGGCGTCGCTCCGGCGCCGCCTCGCCGCGGAAGGAAAAGAAAATGGCCAGCCAGCCTGCGCCACGTACGCATCCCCTGTCACACGCCGCCGCCGAAGCCGAAGCCTTGCTCCGCCGATATCCGTCGCTCGGGAATCGGGAACTGGAACGGCTGATCGCCATCTTCCCCGATCTGCCGATCCTCGACGTCGGATTGATGTCGATGGACGCGGAGCTTTCGACGAAGATGGACAGATTTCGGTACGACCATGCCGATCGGGTGGAGCCTGCCGCAAGGTCGATCATGTTCGTGCTCGTGTACCTGGCGCTGCCGGTCATGATGACGATCGGCCTTCTCTGGTGGATGCTCAGCTGAACGGAATACAAGCCTTGAAGGCAATACATTGAGGACCACATCGAACTCATGAAGATCTGTTCTTTCATAGTGAATCCGGAGCCTCTGCGGATCATCGGCGACTAGCCGGACGTGCGCTTCGCCAGCGGTCACGTCCGGTGTGCGAGGCATCCGAACATATCGGGCGGCGCTTAGGCTGCCTCTCCCAAATGCTTCCGATGCCAGGCGGATTTATTCGTCACCGGCGAGTGCGGTTTGCGCACTGCACCTGCACTCGCCCCAGCTGAGGAGCAAAATATGGCAACGCTGGCCTGTCAGCCGCGGATTTCGCAGTCGCGTACGCCGTCCGAGCGGACGCTCAGGGTCGAGCAACTGCTGATCCGCTATCCCGATATCAGCGACAACGAACTCGCATTCCTTGTCGGAACATTCCCGTATCTTCCGCCCGTCGAGCTGAGCCTGATGCTTGCCGACGACCGGCTCGCGGAGAAGCTCGATTCCTTTCACCGCGACCACGGGCACATGCTGGTCGCGCCCCGCACCTGGCTGCTGGCGGCGCTCCTTTCAACCGCCGGGCTGGTCGCCGCCATCCTGTGGTGGGTGATGCCCTAGAGCGACTGCCGCGCAGTCATTGTTCAACACATCCAGCAGGAGCGACAGATGAAAACCAGCATCAGCCAACAGACCTCCGCCACCGTGGCTGCTTCCCTTCCCGCGATCATCGCCAAGCGAAGACAGTTCGAGGAGGCGATGGCCAAGCACATGGCCCGCCGCGGGCCGTTCGATCCTTCCAGGGATCGCTACCGCGTCACGGCTGCCTCGATCGCCGACATGCTCTTGGACCATGCCGGCGGAATCACCGCGCAAGGAGAGATTTCGATCGTCCCGCACCATGCGGAACGCCACCGGCGCATGGCCATCGACGGCGAGCATTATTCCGCCTTCGGCGACGGGCTGGCGGCAATTCTCCGCGACGTGATGCCCGCCGAGGCAAGTCCCGAGTTCCTGGCCGCCTGGGGCGACACCTATTGGGCGGTCACGCGCATGGTCATGGCCCACGCGGTTTCGGCAGCCGCCTGACGGCCTGATCGGGAGCAGAGTCAGGGGCCGCCGGAGATGGATCCGGCGGCCCGGTTCCTTTGCACGTCATGCGGCCGGGGCGCATCCGCGCCTCGCGGCGGCATCACTCGGCCGTCGCGGGACGAGGTTCCTTGAACGAATCCGGGCACATCGGGCTGATCGGGTCGCTGGCCGGGAACGTCTCCTCCAGCGCCTCGTCGAGCAGCCTGTCCTGCCAGTCGGCCTGGAACTTCCGTTCCGGCCTGGCCATCAATTGCCGAGCCAATTTCTTCTCCCGCAAGCCCGAAACAAGGGAGCTCGTCAGCTGTCGATACAGCGCGCAGGATCACATTCCGTTCCCGTGCGGCAGCGACGGAGACTCTTCCCGGCTTACCGCGTTCTGGCGCTGCCCTGAGGCGATCCGGAAGCAGTCTCGGCTGACGCTTCGCACCTTGCGGCAGAAGGCATCTGCCTGCGCAGGGGAATCGAAAGGGCCGATCTGCAGGCGAGTGACGCGGCCGTCATAGCGGAATTGGGGCGCGAGCGGCGGTGCGGCCTTCAGCTGCGCCCAAAGCCGGTCGGCATTCGCCCGACTGGAAAAGGCGCCGACCTGCACGCGCCAGCCCCTGGCCGCGGCAACCGGAGCTTGCGGAGCCTGCGGAAGGGGTGCGCCGATGACCGCCAGCGCCTCTGCGGCTGCGGGCAGCCCCGCTTTCGCCGCGCGCTGCAGCCATTGCCGCCCTTCCGCTTCGTCCATCGGCGCATAAACGCCGTTCAGCAGGACTGTGCCCAACAGATATTGCGCGCGGCGATCTCCCCGCTCCGCGCCTTTGCGCAGCCAGGGCACGGCATCGCGCTGCTTGCCGTTCTGGTAGAGGACGAGGCCATATTCGGCCACTCCCTTCGGCAGCCCGCCTCGCGCCGCCTTTTCGAACCATTGCTCCGCCCTGCCGGTGTCGAGCGGCACGCCGTCGCCGGTCTTGTAGGCGCGGCCCATCCTATAGGCGTGCTCCGCTTCCCCGGCGGGCGCTGCCACGAACAAGCCGAGCGCGACCAGCAGCGCCATGGTCAGACCGGCTGGTCGATGCTCGACGGCGGCTCGCTGAAGAATTTCGGACCGGCCGGCGTCATGTGGAAGCAATCCTCCAGCCGCACGCCGAATTTGCCGGGGAAATAGAGGCCGGGCTCGTTCGAGAAGCACATGCCGACCTCCAGCGGCGTTGTCTCGCCGTGGACGAGGTTGACGGGCTCGTGCCCGTCCATGCCGATGCCGTGGCCGGTGCGGTGCGACAGGCCAGGCAGCTTGTAGCCTGGGCCATAGCCTTCGCGCTCGTAAAAGGCGCGCACGGCATCGTCGACCTTGCCGGCTGGCGTGCCGAGCTGGGCAGTGCGCATCGCGACTTTCTGCCCTTCGGCAACCGTCTCGAACACGCGGCGCACGTCGACCGGCACCTTGCCGAAGACGAGCGTGCGGCTGATGTCCGACGCATAGCCGTCAACGGTGCAGCCGCAATCGATCAGCACCACCTCGCCTTCACGGACGAATTGCGGCTTGCCCGAGCCGTGCGGATAGGCGGCCGCTTCGCCCAACAGCACCAGCGCGCCGTCGGCATTGCCACCCAGCGCCTGGGTGGCGGCGACGATCATCTCGGCGACCTGGTCGCGGGTCATCCCTTCCTGGATGCGCGGCGCCGTCCAGTGGATCGCGGCGATGGTGACGTCGTTAGCCTTCTGCATCAGCGCGATTTCGGCGGGCGTCTTGTGCATCCGGCAGCCGCGCACGACCGGATTGGCGGAGACAAGACGGACCCCGGGCAGCAGCTTGCCCAGGCCGTCGCTGGCGAAGAAGCGCACCGTTTCCTCGATCCCGATTTGCCCCTTGTCCAGCTTGCGCTCGGCAAGCCACTTCGCAATCACCGCGGTCGGGCTCTCGTCTTCCTGCCAGACGCGGATTTCCGCAGGGATGCCCAACGTTTCCTGCACCGATGGGCGTTCGAAGAAAGGCGTGACGATCAGCGGCTCGCCGGAGACCGGGATCACGGCCGCGGTCAACCGCTCGCTCCGCCACCAGCGCACGCCGGTGAAGTAGATCAGCGACGAGCCGGGCTCGATCACGACGGCGGAAAGCCCGTTCTTGCGCATCAGCTCCTGCGCGCGGGCAATCCTGCCCGCGCGCTCCTCGCGGCCGATCGGCACGATATCGCCGGTCATCTTCTTCAGATCAGACGTGTCGACCTCGGCCGCGAAGGCCATCGACGGCAGGAGAGTGGAAAGGCCAATCAGGCCGGCGGATTGGAGGAGCTGGCGGCGATTCATTTCGCTTTCGTCGGGCGCGAAGGCGCCGCTGTCAACGGCAACGGGTTGACCGCCGCGCCCGGATCGCCTTCACACGGGCGCGAGTAGAGGGGAACCGCTTCGTGGCCAAACGCCTGACCTATATGATCCTCGCCGGCCTGGTGCTCGGCATAATCGTCGGATGGGTGCTGAACGCCAGCATCGCCGACCAGGCGCAGCTGAAAGCGATCGCCGGATACCTGTCGATCGTCACCACCGTGTTCCTGCACATGATCAAGATGATCATCGCGCCTCTGGTATTCGGCACGCTGGTCGTCGGCATCGCGCACATGGGCGACACCGCAGCGCTGGGGCGCGTCGGCATCAAGTCGGTCGGCTGGTTCGTCAGCGCCAGCCTGATGTCGCTGACGCTGGGTCTGATCCTGTCGCACATCCTGCAGCCCGGCGCGGCGCTGAACCTGCCGCTGCCGCCGGTCACAGAAAGCAGCGGCATCGACCGCAGCGCCTTCGACGTGGCGAAGATCATCGTTCACATCTTCCCGACCTCGATCATCGACGCGATGGCGACCAACGAGATCCTGCAGATCGTCGTTTTCGCCGTCTTCTTCGGAGTCGCGATCACGTCGGTCGGCGAGCGCGCCGCGCCGCTGGTGAAGGCGTGCGAGGGCCTCGTCTCAGTCATGCTGCGCGTGACCGACTATGTGATGCGTTTCGCTCCCTACGCGGTGTTCGCGGCGGTGGCTGCGACGCTGGCCGAGCAGGGGCCGGGCGTGATCGGCAAGCTCGCCTACTTCATGGGCAGCGTCTATCTGGGGCTCGCGCTGCTCTGGGTGTTCCTGGGGCTCCTCGCCTTCCTGATAATCGGGCGACGCGCGGGCCGGCTGTTCCGGTATATCCGCGAGCCGATTCTCGTCGCCTTCTCGACCGCCTCCTCGGAAGCCGCCTTCCCCCGCACCCTCGAAGCGCTCGACCGGTTCGGCGCGCCGCCGCGCATCTCCAGCTTCGTGCTGCCCTTGGGCTACTCGTTCAACCTCGACGGATCGATGATGTACATGACGTTCGCGTCGCTGTTCATCGCGCAGGCGTACGGCATCCAGCTCGATCTGGGCACGCAGATTGCGATGCTGCTGACGCTGATGATCACGTCTAAGGGCATCGCCGGCGTGCCGCGCGCCAGCCTGGTCGTGATCGCGGCGACGCTGTCGCAATTCAACCTGCCCGAAGCCGGCCTGCTGCTGATCTTGGCGATCGACCATTTCCTCGACATGGGCCGCTCCGCCACCAACGTGGTCGGCAATGCGGTGGCGAGCGTGGTGGTCGCGCGCTGGGAAGGCGAGCTCGATCCGGAGGCGCCGCCGGAGATCGAACCGGCGCCCGCTCCTTCGGGCCGCACCGACAAGCCGCCTGCGGAGAATTGGGGCTGAGATGCTCGGGTTCGGCGGCTACGAATTGCTGCCGGACTGGCCGCGCTTCGCCGCATTCGCCCTCGCCGGCCTGGCGCTGAACATCGTCCCGGGCGCCGACATGACCTTCGTGATCGCGGCCGGCGCGCGCGGCGGGCGGAAAGCGGGCGTGGTCGCCGCGCTTGGGGTCGGCGTCGGGACCTTCGGGCATATCCTCGCGGCCGTACTGGGACTGTCGGCAGTCCTGATGGCGTCGCAGACGCTGTTCGATGCGCTGAAGCTGATCGGTGCGGCCTATCTGCTCTACGTCGCTGTCGGGCTGGTGCGGGGCAGCGGCGGGGCCGATGCAGGCCCCGTGCCGACGCGGCGGCTGTTCCGGTCGGCCGTGCTGGTCAATCTGACCAATCCGAAGGTCGCGCTGTTCTTCCTCGCCTTCCTGCCGCAATTCGTCGATCCGGCCGCGCGGGCGCCGGCGCTGCAGATCCTCTGCCTTGGCCTGTGGTTCGACGTGGTGGGAACGCTGGTGAATGCCGTGATCGGCGTCGGCGCGGCCGGCGCGGCGGGGCGGCTGGGGCAAATCCCGTGGATCACGCGCGGGGCGCGCTGGCTCGCGGCGACATTGCTCGGCGGCCTGGCCGTGCAACTCGCGCTCGCCGAGCGGCGTTAGCGCAGCCGCGCCGTGGAATACGGCGAGTGCGCACGCCAGCCGAGCGATTCGTAAAGCGCACGTCCCTCTGGCGTCGCCACCAGCACGAAGCGGCTGGTGGAATCGGCCCGCGCACCAGCCAGCGCAACCATCAGGGCTGCACCAAGGCCGCGACGCCGGTGCGCCGCCTCTGTGACGATGCGATCGAATGCGAACACGCCGTCCCGCTCGACGGCATGCCCGGATGCGGCAGGCGAGCCGTCATCCGCCGAGATAGAGCAACGGATGGCGCCGTCTTCCCGCCGCAAGCCGAGACGGTAGCCGTCCGGGAGCGGCCGGGGCGGCATGGGCCGGGCGCACATCATCAGGTTTCCGGTCTGCTCGACGACCCAACGAGGCGAAAGCAGAGTCGCCATGGCGTCGGGCGACGCGCAAAGCTTCAGCACGACCAGCGGATCGGTGACGGAGCGGCCCAGCTCGGCGAGGCCGGGGGCCGGTTTCGCGAAGACGTAGCGGCGGGATTCGGTATCGCTGCGGGTATCGACCCGAAGGCCGCCATGATCGGGAACCGGAAGCGGGAGGCCGCGGCTGACCGAGCGGGCTGCAAGCCAGGCAGCGACAAGAGCGGGGTCGGCCCCCGCTTCAGGCATAGGCGTAAGGGCCGCCGCGTTCGAGAGCCCGCTGGTAAGCCGGCCGTGCGTGGATGCGGTCGAGCCAGGCGATCGTGTTCGGCCGCGACGCATCGAGCCCGGCGCGCTGGCGGGCGGCTTCGAGCGGGAAGCTCATCATGATGTCCGCCGCGGTCAGATCGTCGCCGACGAACCATTCGCGGCCGGCCAGCTCGCGCTCGACGAAGCTCAGGTGATTGTCGATCATCGGCTGGATGCGCTTCTGCGCGGCTTTGCCGAACACCGGCACGCGGCTCAGCACCAATTTCACCAGCAGCGGCGGCATCAGCGAGCCCTCCGCATAATGGAGATAGAAGCGATAGCGTAGGATCGCCTCCCGGTGCGGCGGCGGCCCGAGTTTCCCGTCCGCCTTTTCGACCAGATACTCGATGATCGCGCCGGTCTCCGCGACCACGGTGTCGCCGTCCTGGATCACCGGCGACTTGCCGAGCGGGTGCACCTGCTTGAGCTCGGGCGGCGCGAGCATCGTCTTCGCATTCCGCTCGTAGCGCTTCACCTCATAGGGAAGCGCCAGCTCCTCCAGCATCCAGAGGATCCGCTGCGAACGGCTGTTCTCGAGGTGATGGACGATAATCGGCATGGCGCTCCCCTTTTGCGCTATTCTAGTCGCACTTCTGCACAAGCGGGAACTGATCTTTAGCTCGCACGAAGAGCACGAAGCACACAAAGAGAAGAGCGCGCCTTTGTGTTCTTCGTGCTCTTCGTGCGAGACCAAAATTGAGGCGCGCCGAGCGCGCCTCTATGCGTCACAGATCGTCGTCTTCGGCGCCGGGATTGACCATCAGGGCTTCGGCGACGTCGTCGGTCTTGCCGCGGATGGCTCGTTCGAGGCGGTCGGCGAGCTCGGGATTGTCGCGTAGATATTGTTTCGCGTTCTCGCGGCCCTGGCCGATGCGGATCGAATCGTAGCTGAACCAGGCGCCCGATTTTTCGACCAGCCCGGCCTTGACGCCCAGGTCAAGGATCTCGCCGATCTTCGAGATGCCCTCGCCATACATGATGTCGAATTCGACCTGCTTGAACGGCGGCGCGACCTTGTTCTTCACGACCTTCACGCGCGTCGTGTTGCCGACGATATCGTCGCGATCCTTGATCTGGCCGGTGCGGCGGATGTCGAGGCGGACCGACGCGTAGAATTTGAGCGCGTTGCCGCCGGTCGTGGTTTCCGGATTGCCGTACATCACGCCGATCTTCATGCGCAGCTGGTTGATGAAGATCACCATGCAGCGCGAGCGGCTGATCGAGCCGGTCAGCTTGCGCAAGCTCTGCGACATCAGGCGAGCCTGGAGGCCGACATGGCTGTCGCCCATCTCGCCCTCGATCTCGGCGCGCGGCACCAGGGCGGCGACCGAATCGACCACCAGCACGTCGATCGCGTTCGAGCGCACCAGCGTGTCGGTGATTTCAAGCGCCTGCTCGCCGGTATCGGGCTGCGACACGATCAGCTCGTCGATGTCGACGCCCAGCTTCTTCGCATAGACCGGATCGAGCGCGTGCTCGGCATCGACGAATGCGGCCGTGCCGCCGTTGCGCTGCGCTTCGGCAATCACGTGGAGCGCAAGCGTCGTCTTGCCCGACGATTCGGGGCCGTACACCTCGATCACGCGGCCGCGCGGCAAGCCGCCGACGCCCAGCGCGATGTCCAGTCCCAGCGATCCCGTCGAGATCGCCTCCACCTGCATCGCCTCGCGGCTGCCGAGCTTCATTGCCGAGCCCTTGCCGAACGCGCGATCGATCTGCGCCAAAGCCGCTTCGAGAGCCTTTTGCCTGTCCATATTCCCCGTCTTGTCGGAATCGACGATCTTGAGCTGCGCCGCCATGCAAAACCTCCCTAAGCGGAACGCCAAACGCGTTCAACGCAAGAGCGTCGTATCCTATTTGTTCCAATGGAACAAGAGCGGAACTTTTACGCAGGCTCCGCTGCCCCGATCCGCTTCAGCGCCTCCCTCTTGCTGAGGTTGCTGAGGCGATCGCCATGCGCCGAAACGTAGCGGCGGACCCAGGCCGGATCGGTTCGCGCATATTGCCGCAAGGCCCAGCCGATCGCCTTGCGGAGGAAGAATTCGCGCGAATCGAGCGACGGCTCGATGCAGGCGTGAAGCAGCTCCAGGTCGGTCGCGGCTCTTGCGTGCAGCTGGCACAGGATGGCGCTGCGCCGCTTCCAGAGGTCGGGGCCTTGCGCCCAGTCCAGCATGGCCTGCTTCATCGGCGCCGGATCGTTCCGGAGGATGGCCCAGAGCCGCTGCGTCGCGATCGGGTCGATAAAGTCCCACCAGGCGCCGGTCAGCACCATTTCCTCATACATCGCGAGCGAATCGATGCGCTGGAACGGGCGCGCCGCTGCGATGCCGGTGAGCTCGATCGCCGCATAACGCTGCTCGCGAAAGCGCGCGCCGCGCCACAGGGTCATCACATCGGCACGCCATGCCTCGGCCGACGGATAGCCGAGGCCGTCGAACACGCGCTTGCACGCAGCCCGCAGGGGCATGGTCGGGACGCCCAGATAGGGCATCGCCGATTTCATATAGGCCTGCATCGCCGGTGCGCGGGAGGGATCGGCGGCGGCTCTGAGCTCGTCCAGCAGCTGGTCCGCGATGCCGCCCATCGCGTGCCGGCTCAGCCGTTCAGAAGCGATTCGAACGCTTCGCGCACGCCGTCCAGCGTATAAGGCTTGCTGAGCACCGGAACGCCGGCGTGGCGTTCGGGAACGCTGTCGTTGCCGCCGCCTGTGGCGAGCACGAACGGATGACCGCGCTGGCTGAGCGCGTCGGCGATCGGCCATGACGTCTCGCCGTCGCGCAGGTTCACGTCCAGCAGCGCCGCGTCGAAGCCGCCCGCTTCCACATGCCGCATCGCTTCGGAGACGCCGTCGACCGCGCCCGCCAGGCGATAGCCGAGCGCGTCGAGGAAATCCTCAAGCATCATCGAAATCAATGGCTCGTCTTCGACGACGAGGATCGAGGGCCCTGCGCTCATTGCGCGGCGGATATAACGGCAAACGGTTCAGCGCAAAGAAAAATCATTTCGCCGCCAAAGCGGTCCGCGCGGCCTCGGCCAGCTGCTGCACCGAAAAGGGCTTGGGCAGGAACGCCACGCGCTCGATATCGATCGACTTGCGCAATTGCTCCTCGGCATAGCCGGACATGAAAAGGATCGGCAGGTCGGGATATTTCACGCGCGCGTGGCGGACGAGCGTGGGACCATCCATCGTCGGCATGACCACGTCCGAAATCAGCAGGTCGAAGGTCTCGCCTGCCTCGAGGCATTCGAGCGCTTCCTCGCCATTGCCGGCGGTCACGACCTTGTAGCCCTGGCGAGTGAGCGCCCGCTCGGCGACGGCGCGGACCATCGCTTCGTCCTCCACCAGCAGGATGGTGCCGCTGCCCCAGAGCTCGGCCGGGCGCTCCTTCGGCTGAACCGGTGCCGCCTCGGTCTTGGTCTCCGCCTTGTAGACCGGCAGATAGATGACGAAGCTGGTCCCCTCCCCGACCGCTGAATCGGCGAAGATGAAGCCGTTCGATTGCTTGACGATGCCGTAAACGGTCGAAAGGCCAAGGCCGGTGCCCTTGCCCACTTCCTTGGTCGTGAAGAAGGGTTCGAAGATCTTCGGCAGCAGGTCGGGCGGGATGCCGGTGCCCGTGTCGGTGATGCTGAGCGCGGTATAGTCGATGCTCGGCATGATGTCGCTTTTCATCCGCCGCACTTCGGCAGCGGAGACGGCGAAGGTCTGGAGCGTGAGCGTGCCGCCGTCCGGCATCGCGTCCCGCGCATTGACGGCCAGGTTGACGATCACCTGTTCGAGCTGCCCGGGATCGGCGCGGACGGGTCCGAGATTGCGCCCGTGCTTGACGTTCAGCGTCACCGTCTCGCCCAGCAGGCGTTTCAGCAGGTTGAACACCTCCGAGACGACGTCGGGCAACTGAAGCAATTGCGGCCGCAGCGTCTGCTGGCGCGAGAAAGCGAGCAGCTGCCGCGTCAGGCTCGCGGCGCGGTTCGAGTTGGCGCGGATCTGCTGGATGTCGTCATAGTCGCTGTCGCCTGGCGTGTGGCGCATCAGCATCAGATCGCAGTGCCCGATGATCGCGGTCAGGATGTTGTTGAAGTCGTGCGCGACGCCGCCGGCGAGTTGGCCGACCGCCTGCATCTTGGTCGCCTGCGCGACCTGGCGCTTCAGCTTCGATTCCTCGGCATTGTCCTTCAGCGACAGCAACACCGCCGCCTCGCCCAGCCCGCGCGCGCCGGCGATCGACAGGGCGATCGGCTCGTCGGGCCGTGCCTGCAGCCGCACCGCGATGTCGCCGGACATCGGCGGGCCGGAGGCGAAGCGGCGCACCGTGTCGGCGACCGCGGCCTTGTCCTCGCGCACCACCAGGTCGCCCGGATAGACCGGGTGCGCGCCGGGCTCGAGCCCGGCCGCACGCGCGAACGCCTCGTTCAGGAACAGCAGCCGTCCGTCGCGGTCGGCAAGCGCGAACCCCAGCGGCAGCATCGACAGCAGGGTCTGGATATGGCTCGAGGCGCTGCCTTCGCCGAGGCGCGGTGCGCCGTCGTCATCGATCAGGAAGACGAGCGTCGATCCGCCGCGCTCGTCCGGATCGAGCGGGACCTGGAGCAGCCGCACCGGCCCGCCGGTCGGGCCCTCGCGCTCGAAGCGGATCAGGCCGTTCTTGTCGATCGTCAGCATAGTCGCGAGATCGCGGCCTTCGATCGCGGCTTCGGCCGATCCGGTGGCGCGAAGCGCGAACGCACGGTTGCCAGCGCGGATGCGCGCGTCGGCGCCGATCAGCACGCCCATGATGCCGGCCTCGCCCAGCCGCTCTCCGGCCGTGGACGCGATCAGCCGCCGCGCGTCGTTGACCAGATCGACGCTGGAGACCGGACGGAACCGCCAGACGAGATGGTTTTCGCCGGCGCCGGATCGCGCCACCTCGACACAAAGCTGCCCCGCTTCGCGCTGCAATCGCGCGATCGAAGCCGAGCCGTCGCGCCAGGCCGCCTGTTCGACAGCCAACAGAGGTGCGGTGGCGCTGTTGGGCAGCCACAACTCGCCCGGCGCGCGGAAACCCTGAAACCAGGCCCCGTAAAGCTCGTTCGCGCAGACGAGCCGGCCTTCCCGGTCGGTGACGGCCACGGCAACCGAATCGCTTTCGATCGCGGCGCGGGTCAATGCCCAGTCCTGCACCGAGCGCTCGACCGGCGTGACGGCGACGTTCGCGCGCGAAAACAGGAACAGCGCCCCGACGGCCGCCGCGCCGCAGGCGAAGCCGACGGCAAGCGCGGCACTGCCCAGCAGCAGGAAGATCAATGCGCCCGACAGAAGGGCTGCCGCAACGACGGCGCCCAGCACAGCGCGCGACGGTTCCGGCGTCTGCGCGCCTGCGGTCAGCAAGGGTGAATGGGCACGCGTTGCCATCGAAACGGTGGGCGCGCTGCGCCTATTCGGGCTTGCGGGACTTCGGTTCCTCGCCCGGCGCCGGGACCTTCGCCTGCGCCGACAACACTGCCTGGGGCGGACCCTTGTCGATCGCCGCGGCCAGCCGCGCTTCCTCAGGGCAGGACGCGGTGCAGAGCCGCTTCACCTTGGCGAGATTCTCGCGCGCCTTGGTGACTGCGCCCTTCTGCACCAGCGCATCGCCCTGGCCGGCGAGTGCTGCGACATCGTTGGGCTCAAGCTCCAGCGCCTCGCGGTAGAAGCGGATCGCCTTGCCCGGCAGACCCTGCGCCTTGGCGATTTCCGCCAGCGCCTTGAATGCCGCCCGGTTCTTCGGATCGACCGCCAGCGCGCTTTCCAGCAGATCGTTGGCCTGTTCCAGATTGCCGGCCCGCTGTGCCGCGCGCGCCTGCTCCACGATCATCGTCGAGCGCGGGTCGATCTGCGCGTCGGGCTTTTGCGCGATGACGGCCGTGGACACAGCGGCGACGCCGAGGGCGGCAGCAAAGGCGACGGGCACGAAACGCATCAGAACCTCTCCAACAATCTTTGCCGGCTTTCTAGCACGGGCTTTCAAGGCCCGCGACGAAAAAGCCATCGGTGCCGTCCGCGCCCGGCGAGAGCAGGACGCCGGCCCCGCGTTCGGTGCCCGGCGCCGTGAACGGCCGCGCCGCGCGCCAATCCGGGTGCGCAGCCTGGAAGGCGGCAATCTGGTCGGCGCCTTCCGCGTCGAGCAGCGAACAGACGGCGTAGATAAGGCGCCCGCCCGGACGGACAAGCGTGGCGCCAAGCTCGATCAGCCGCGCCTGAAGGGCAGTCAGCCGCGCCAGCCGGTCGGGCGTGAGCCGCCAGCGCGCCTCCGGATTGCGCCGCCAGGTGCCGGTGCCGGAGCATGGCGCATCAACCAGCACGCAATCGGCGTGGCCTGCGAGATCGGCAAGCGCTTCGGCCTCGCGTCCCGGATCGAGCAGGCGCGTTTCGATGTTGGCAGCGCCGGCACGCGTCGCGCGCGGCGGCAAGCGCGACAGGCGCGCGCGGTCGGTATCGCAGGCGAGCAGCCGCCCTTCCCCGCCCATGTCCGCGGCCAGCGCCAGCGTCTTGCCGCCGGCGCCCGCGCAGAGATCGACGATCGTTTCGCCCGGCACCGCGCGGCAGGCGAGCGCGATCAGCTGGCTTCCTTCATCCTGCACCTCGACCACGCCGTCGCGCCACAGCGGGTGCTGCTCGATCGGCAGCGGTTCCGCGAGGCGAATGCCGGTGGGGGCAAAGTGCGTCGGCCGAGCGCCGGGCAACTCGTCCAGCACATCGTCGCGGCTCGCCTTCAGCGCGTTGACCCGCAGGTCCATCGGCGCCCGCTCCAGCAGCGCGGCGGTGTCGACGTGAGCAAGCCTGGGCGCCAGCCATGCCGGAACGGCGGACGCCGGCGCGACCGGCTCGTCGACCACAATCGGCGCGGGGCCGTGCGGCGAGCCGTCGAACAGCGCGCGCAGATCGGGCTGGTCCTCAGCCAAACCGAGCATCGCCGCGCGCCCGCTCTCCGGCCGTTCGCCCGCGCGCCGGATCGCCCGGTAGACCAGCTCCCGGATCGCCCGCCGGTCGCCGGAGCCGGCATAGCGCCGCGCCTTGAACCAGGATGCGATCACCGTGTCGGCAGCCGGCCCCGCATCGCGCGCAGCCGCGATGATCGCGTCGAGCAGCTCGATCGCCGATTGCAGGCGGGCGGCGGGAGTCACGTCAGGAAATCACTGCGTCGGATAGTTCGGCGCCTCGCGGGTGATCGACACGTCGTGGACATGGCTTTCGCGCAGGCCCGCGTTGGTGATGCGGACGAAGCGGGCGCGCTTCTGCAGATCTTCGATCGTGTGCGAGCCGGTATAGCCCATCGCCGCCTTCACGCCGCCGACCAGCTGATGGATCACGTCCTTGACCGGGCCCTTGTAAGGCACCTGCCCCTCGATCCCTTCGGGGACGAGCTTCAGCTGGTCCTTGATGTCCTGCTGGAAATAGCGATCGGCCGAGCCGCGCGCCATCGCGCCGACCGAGCCCATGCCGCGATACGCCTTATAGGCGCGGCCCTGGTACAGGAAGGTTTCGCCCGGCGCCTCGGCGGTGCCGGCGAGCAGCGAACCGACCATCACGCTCGAAGCGCCCGCCGCCAACGCCTTGGCGATGTCGCCTGAGGTGCGCAGCCCGCCGTCGGCGATCACCGGCACGCCGGACTTCGCGGCTTCCCGGGCCGAATCCATGATCGCGGAAAGCTGCGGCACGCCGACGCCCGCCACCACGCGGGTCGTGCAGATCGAGCCGGGCCCGATCCCGACCTTCACCGCGTCTGCCCCCGCCTCGATCAGCGCGCGCGTCGCTTCGGCGGTGGCGACGTTGCCGGCAACGATCTGCACCGCGTTCGACAGCTTGCGCACCCGCGCGACCGATTCGGCGACCATTTTCGAATGGCCGTGCGCGGTGTCGATCACGACCAGGTCGCAGCCGGCGTCGAGCAGCGCCTCGGTGCGCTCGAACCCGGCATCACCGACCGTGGTCGCGCCGGCGACGCGCAGCCGTCCGCTCGGGTCCTTGGTCGCGTTCGGGTGGAGGACGGCCTTTTCGATGTCCTTTACGGTGATCAGGCCGACGCAGCGATAGGCCTCGTCGACCACGAGCAATTTCTCGATCCGGCGCTGGTGGAGAATCCGCCGCGCCTCGTCCTGGCTGACATCGGCGGTGACGGTCGCGAGATTCTCGCGCGTCATCAGCTCCGATACCGGCTGCTTCGGATTTTCGGCGAAACGGACATCGCGGTTGGTCAGGATGCCGACCAGCTTGCCCGACGCCTCCACGACCGGAATGCCCGAAATCAGATTCTCCGCCATCAGCGCCTGCGCCTCGGCGAGGGTCGCGGAGGGCGCGATCGTGATCGGGTTGACGACCATGCCCGATTCGAAGCGCTTGACCTGCCGTACTGCCGCCGCCTGCTCCTCGACCGTCAGGTTGCGGTGGAGCACGCCGATCCCGCCCAGCTGCGCCATCACGATCGCCATTTCGGCTTCGGTCACCGTGTCCATCGCCGACGACAGGATCGGGATGTTGAGCGAAATGTCGCGCGTCAGCTTCGTCCGCGTGTCGGCGGCGCTGGGCAGAACTTCAGATTCGGCGGGTTTCAGCAGGACATCGTCGAAGGTGAGACCGAGTTCGATGTCCATGCGTGCCAGGGCTCCTGAGTCGAAGATTGGCGGGCCATGTAACCGCGACTTGGCGGCGGCGCTAGGGCAGCAGCTCACGATTCCGCTGGAACCTGCTCCGAATGCGTCGCATCATTGATGCGTTGGGGAGGCAAATATGGCCGTTACTGCCACTTTCTTCATTCTCGTGCTGGTGCTGTTCTACCTTGCAACCAGTGTGAAGGTCGTTCGCCAGGGCTATGAATACACGATCGAACATTTCGGCCGCTTCGTGACGGTCGCGAAGCCGGGGTTCAATTTCTACCCGGCTTTTTTCTACCGGGTCGGCCGCCGCGTGAACATGATGGAGCAGGTGCTCGATATTCCGGGGCAGGAGATCATCACCAAGGACAATGCGATGGTCGCGGTCGACGGCGTCGTGTTCTTCCAGGTGCTCGATCCGGCCAAGGCCGCTTACGAAGTCTCCGACCTCTACACCGCGATCATGCAGCTGACGACGACCAACCTGCGCACGGTGATGGGATCGATGGACCTGGACGAGCTGCTGTCCAAGCGCGACGAGATCAACGCGCGGCTGCTCTCGGTCGTTGATCACGCGACCAGCCCGTGGGGCGTCAAGATCACGCGCGTCGAGATCAAGGATATCCGCCCGCCGCAGGACATTTCAAATGCGATGGCACGGCAGATGAAGGCGGAGCGCGAGAAGCGCGCCGCGATCCTGGAGGCCGAAGGCCTGCGCGCGTCCGAGATTCTGCGCGCCGAGGGCGAGAAGCAGTCGCAGATCCTGCAGGCGGAAGGCCGGCGCGAGGCGGCGTTCCGCGACGCCGAGGGCCGCGAGCGCGCGGCCGAGGCGGAGGCGAAGGCGACCAAGATGGTCAGCGACGCGATCGAGACCGGCAGCGCACAGGCGATCAATTATTTCGTCGCGCAGAAATATGTCGAGGCGGTGAGCCGGTTCGCCGAATCCGCGAACGCCAAGACGATCCTGTTCCCGGTCGAGGCGACGCAGCTGATCGGCACGCTGGGCGGCATCGGCGAGATCGCGCGGGAGGCGCTTGGCCGCGAAAGCGCGGCGTCCGCTGCGCCGGCGATCGAACGCCCGCGCAAGGGACCATTCGAGGGGCAGGCCTGATGCCGCTGGATTTCGACGCCTATTGGTTCTGGCTGATCATCGCCGTGATCCTGGGCACGGCCGAGCTGCTGCTGCCGGGCGTGTTCCTGATCTGGGTGGCGATGGCGGCGGCGATCACCGGGCTGATCACCTTCGCCGCCGATCCGCCCTTTGCCGGACAGCTTATAATTTTCGCGGTGACGGCGGTCGCCGCGACCGTAGGCGGCCGGCGCTGGTATTCGGCCAACCCGATCCCCTCGGCCGACCCCTTGCTCAACGACCGCGCGGCGCGGCTGGTGGGCGAGACGGTCGAGCTGACCCGCGCGATCGTGAACGGGCACGGCCGCGCCCGCGTCGGCGACAGCGAATGGAACGTCCGCGGCCCGGACGCGCCGATCGGCACCTGCATGCGGGTGGTCGGCCAGGAGGATGGTGCACTGGTCGTGCGGCCGGTGACAGCAATCGAATGATCGCGCGGCTGATCACCCCCATCTTGCTCCTGATCGCTGCGGCTCCGGCTGTGGCCAAGCGGCCCGCCTGCCCGGATCCGCGCGCGCGGCAGATCGCGCTACTGGTCGCCGACACGAATGGCGACGTAACGCTGATCGTTGCCCGAATCCGCGATCGGCTGAGCACCGAAGACGCGGCCTGCTGGGCTGCGCGCGGCGACAAGCCGATGCTGCTGGAGCTGGCCAAGCGCCTGGAAACCGGCGACGGAATCGCGCAGGACGTCGAACGGGCGGAGGATCTCTATCAAGCCGCCGCCAGGCCGACTGTCGGCACGATCTACGTCTACTCGCCGGGAGTCGGGAAATCACCCGGGATGGTGCTGCCGGTCCGAACGGGGCCCGACGTTCCGGGCCTTCCCGAAGCGGCCTATCGCCGGGCGCTGATGCACATCGAAGGCCGCGCGGCCAAGCCGTCGCCGCGCAAGGGATTCTCGATCCTGAGGAAGCTGGCAAAGAGCGGCTATGCGCCGGCGGTCGCGCGGCTGGCCGCCCTGCCGCACACCTGACATTGCCGCCGGCGACGCCAGCCTTTACCTAGCGCCGATGGCCGCCACGATCGCCTTGGTCGACGACGACCGCAATATCCTGACTTCGCTGTCGATCGCGCTGCAGTCCGAAGGCTTCGTCACGCGCCTCTATTCGGATGGCGAGGCGGCATTGAAGGCGCTGCTCGACAATCCGCCCGACATTGCCGTCTGCGACATCAAGATGCCGCGGATGGACGGGCTGGAGCTGCTGCGGCGGCTGCGGGAGAAAAGCGCGCTTCCGGTCATCTTCCTCACCTCCAAGGACGACGAGCTGGACGAGGCATTGGGTCTCGCGCTCGGGGCCGACGATTATATCGCCAAGCCCTTTTCGCAGCGGCTGCTGATCGCCCGTATCCGCGCGATCCTGCGCCGGGTCGAGCTCAGCAAGCCGCAGGCCGCATCCGACGAGGCGGTCGGCGAACCGCTGGTGCGCGGCGAGCTGGAAATGGACCCGGCACGCCACCGCGTGACCTGGAAAGGCAAGGACGTGACGCTGACCGTCACCGAATTCCTGATCCTCGAATCGCTGGCGCAGCGGCCGGGCGTGGTCAAGTCGCGCAACCAGCTGATGGACGCGGCCTATCACGACGACGTCTATGTCGACGACCGCACCATCGACAGCCACATCAAGCGGCTGCGGCGCAAATTCCGCCAGGCCGACCCGCAATTCGATGGCATCGAGACGCTGTATGGCGCCGGATATCGATTCGCCGAGAGCTGAACCGCCGATCCGCTGGTCGGGGCGCGTTTCGCTCACCACGCGAATCCTGGCGGTCAATGTGTTCGCGCTGGCGCTGCTCGCCGGCGGCTTCTTCTACCTGGAAAGCTATCGCGCGCGGCTGATCGACTTCCGCATTGCACGTGCCGTGCGCGAGCTGAGCCTGGTCGACGAGGCGATCGCGGTCGCGCCGAAGGCGGAAATCCCCGCCATGCTGTCGCGCATGGCCAGGAAGACCGGCACGCGGCTGCGCTTCTACGGTGCCGACGGCAGGCTGCAGGTCGACAGCTGGCGGATATCGGGACCGAATTACACGTTGCGCGACCCGGCCGAAGAAGCCTGGCAGCGCCACGCCGCCCGCTTCCTCGATCGCGCGATCGACTTCGTCGCGCGGGCCGCGACGCCGCACGACTATGTCGAGCCGGAACCGGACCGCGCCACCGCCTGGCCGGAGCTCCGAACGGCGCTTGTCACCGGCAAGGCGATCGGCGCGGAAAGCTTCGCGCCCGACCGGACCTTCATGATCACCGCAGCCACCCCGGCCGAGGGCGGCGCGCTGCTGATGACGACCAACGCGCGCGACGTGACCCGGATCGTGCGCGCCGAGCGGTTCCGCGTCGGCGTGCTGCTGCTGGTCGTCGCGGCGCTGTCGGTCGCGCTGTCCTTCTTTCTCGCCCGGACGATCGTCCGCCCGTTGCGGCGGCTCGCACGGGCGGCGGTGCGCGTCCGGCTCGGGCGGGATCGCGAAGTGACGGTGCCGCGGCTGCCGCGACGGCGCGACGAGATCGGCTCGCTGGCCCAGGCGCTCAGCGACATGACCCAGGCGCTCAGGCATAGGATCGACGCGACCGACGCCTTCGCCGCGGACGTGACGCACGAACTGAAAAACCCCCTCGCCTCTCTGCGCTCGGCCGCCGACGCGCTACAGCGCGTGTCGGACTCCGACCAGCGCGCGCAGCTGATGGCCATCATCCAGGATGATGTCCGGCGGCTCGACCGGCTGATCACCGATATTGCGGAAGCATCCCGCCTCGACGCCGAGCTGTCGCGCGCGCGCTTCGAGACGGTCGATCTGGGCCGCGTGATCGAGAGCATCGTGCGGGAGCGCGAGATGCGCGGCCCCAATCCGCGCGGCGTGCAGGTCGCGTTCGCGCGGCCGCGGGTCGATACCGCCGTCGTACGCGGCGACGAATTCCGGCTGGCACGGATCGTCGAGAACCTGCTCGACAACGCGATCTCCTTCTCGCCGGACAAAGGGCTGGTGCAGATCACCGCGACCCGTTCCGGGCCGGAAGTGATCGTGCGCGTCGAGGATCAGGGACCGGGCGTGCCGCCCGAGCTCAGCGAATCGATCTTCCGCCGCTTCACCAGTGTCCGGTCCGACGAGGACCCGAGCCATTCGGGCCTGGGGCTCGCCATCGCCCGCGCGATCGCCGACGGGCATGGCGGCAAGCTGGAAGTCGAGACGCAGGACGAGCGTCCCTCGGGCGCCGCGTTCACCCTCCGCCTCCCCGCCTTCGGCGAACCATGAGCACGCTGTTCCACGCGAGCTGCGTTGCGATCGGCGGGCGCGCGCTGCTGATCGCCGGCGATTCCGGCAGCGGCAAGTCGGACCTGGCGCTGCGGCTGATCGATCGCGGCGCGGTGCTGGTCAGCGACGATCAGGTTGTGCTGAGCGTCGATGACAATCGGCTGGTGGCATCCGCACCGGCGACCATCACCGGCCAAATCGAGGTGCGCGGCTTGGGAATCATGGCTATGGATTATCGCAGTCCCATGCCTGTGGCCCTGCTGATCGACCTCGCCGCTCCCGTCGAGCGCATGCCGGAGCCGCGCGGCCGGGAGCTTTGCGGCGTGTCGGTGCCCGCGGTCGCGCTCGATCCGTTCGAGGCATCGGCACCGATCAAGGCCGAGCTGGCGCTGCGCGAATGGGGGCTCCACGTATGAACGAGCGGCTCGATCCCGAACGCATCCTGCTGGTGACCGGCATGTCGGGCGCGGGCAAGTCGACTGCGTTGAACACCCTCGAGGATCTGGGCTGGGAAGTCGTCGACAACCTGCCGCTGAAGCTGCTCGACCGACTGCTCGACACGCCGCCGGTGGAAGGCGCCGATCACCGCCCGCTCGCGATCGGCATCGACAGCCGCACGCGCGCCTTCGACGCCGCGGGTGTGGCGCGCCGCGTCGCCAAGCTGCGCCAGCGCGCGCACTACGATGTCGCGATGCTGTTCCTCAATTGCTCGGGCGCCGAGCTGGAGCGGCGCTATGACGAAACCCGGCGACCGCACCCGCTCGCCCTCGATCGCCCCGCAATCGACGGGATCATGCGCGAACGCGACCTGCTCGCGCCGCTTCGCGAAGCGGCGGATTATCTGATCGACACCAGCCAGCTCAGCCGCGCCGAGCTGCAGAACGAGCTGCGCACCCGGTTCGGCGACGAGACCGGGCCGGAGACGGTGCTGACCGTGATGTCGTTCGGCTTCGCGCGGGGCCTGCCGCGCAATGCCGACCTGGTGTTCGACATGCGCTTCCTGCGCAATCCGCACTGGGATCGGGAGCTGAAGCCGATGACTGGCCTCGATTCGGCAGTCGGCGACTATATCGCCGAGGACACGGCCTACGAAGGCGCGGTCGCGCAGATCGAGAAGCTGCTGCTGACGCTGCTTCCCCGCTACGCGAGCGAAGGCAAGGCTTATGTGACGGTGGCGTTCGGCTGTACCGGAGGGAGACACCGCTCCGTCCATGTCGCCGAACGGGTCGCTCGCCGGTTGCGCGAGGCGGGATTTTCGCCCACGGTCGCGCATCGCGACCTCGCCACCGCGCCACGCGACGCGGTCGAAGAGCTTAGGGCACACGCCGGGCCTCGCTGAAGGATTTTGAGACGACATGATTGGACTTGTGCTGGTGACCCACGGACGGCTCGCCGCGGAATTCGTGGTCGCGATGGAGCACGTCGTAGGCCCGCAATCCGCCGTCGAGGCGATCTGCATCGGCCCCGACGACGATATGGAGATGCGCCGGGGCGACATTGCCAAGGCGATCCGCAAGGTGGAGGCGGGCCGCGGCGTGATTGTGCTGACTGACCTGTTCGGGGGCACGCCCTCCAACCTCGCCATCTCGCTGATGCAGCCGGGCAAGGTCGAGGTGATCGCCGGCATCAACCTGCCCATGCTGATCCGGCTGGAAGGCGCGCGGCGGACGATGAACGTCAAGGACGCGGTCGCCGCGGCCCGGGAGGCCGGGCGCAAATATATCTCGGTCGCTTCGGAAGTGCTCGGCGAGGCGGCATGAGCGAGATCGTCCGGACGGTCTATATCGCCAACAAACGAGGCCTCCACGCCCGCGCCAGCGCCAAGTTCGTCACGCTGGCGAGCGGCCTGCCGGCCAGGGTCGAAGTCCGCAAGGACGGCGCCAGCGTCACCGGCACGTCGATCATGGGCTTGATGATGCTGGGCGCGGCTATGGGCGACCAGATCGAGATCAGCGCCACCGGCGACGGCGCCGAGGAAGCGGTCGCGCAGCTGGCCGGGCTGGTCGAGAACAAATTCGGCGAGGACTAGTGCGCCAGATCACCGGATTCTCGAACGAAACGGTCAAGCGGGTCCGGAGTCTGCGCGACAAGAAGCATCGCCGGCGCGAAGGGCTGTTCCTGGCCGAAGGGCTGCGCATCCTGACCGAGGCGCGCGCGACCGGGGCTCTGCCCGAGATCCTGTTCTTCTCGCACGATGGCGCCGGCCATCCGCTGGCGCAGGGCCTGATCAGCGCGACCGAGCATGCCGGCGGCGACGTGATCGAGACGACGCCCGACATTCTTTCCAAGCTTTCCGGCAAGGACAATCCGCAGACGCTGGTCGGTGTCTATCGCGACCGGCTGACGCCGCTGGAACAGGTGGACCGCGCGCGCGCCGGCACCTGGATCGTGGCGCAGGCGCTGCGCGACCCCGGCAATCTCGGCACGATCCTAAGGACCAGCGACGCGGTCGGCGGCGGCGGGCTGATCCTGGTCGACGATTGCGTCGATCCTTTTTCTGTCGAGGCGGTGCGGGCGAGCATGGGCGCCCTGTTCACCCAGACGATTGCGGCGGCGCGCTGGGATGCGTTCGTCGCCTGGCTGCGTCAGGGGCCGGCGCAACTGGTCGGCACAAGCCTCAGGACCGACACCGACTATCAGACGCCACGCTATCTGGCACCGACCTTCATCCTGGTCGGCAACGAAGCGCAGGGTCTGCCGGTCGCCTATGAGCAGGAATGCGACCTGCTGGTGAAAATGCCGATGCGCGGCAAGGCCGACAGCTTGAACGCCGCGATCGCGACCGCGGTGATGGCCTATGAGGTGCTGAACCAGCGGCGCGCGCGCTAGCGCAGTCCCCCCGCCTCGGCCACGGCGCGGTTCATTTCCTGGAGCTTGTGGCGGAGCGCTGCCGCGAAGCTCTGCTCGACCGCATGGCGGACGTCGTGGTGCGCATCCAGGTAGAGACGCAGCGACTGCGCCGGCGCGCACCACATGCGGGCAGCCCGGGCGAGCGTGACGGTGGCGCTGGCGGTGTCGCCGGAGAGCACGGTCACTTCGCCGATCAGGTCGCCGGTGCCGAGCTTGCCGACCTGCTTGCCGCCGTTCGTCACCTGTGCATCGCCGCTCGCCAGATAAAAGAGGTGCGTGACCGGCTCGCCTTCGCGAATCAGCGCCTCGCCCGCCTGACCGGTCAGCCAGAAGCCCTGATCGAGGAAATGCCGCGCCCGGGCCCGCGGCAGCCCTTTCAGCAGCGTCGTCAGCATCGGTTCCTCGTCGGCGCTGAAGCGGACCGCGGCGTTGCTGCGCACGAACTGGAGCAGCAGCACTGCATTCACCAGCAACAACAGCGTGTTCCAGAACAAGGCCGCCGGCTGGAACGAAAAGACGCCGCTCGCAAGAATGCCCATCACCGCCGCCGCCGACACGCCGATGCGCACGCGCGCCAGCCGCGCCGGCAGCATCGCGGCGACCAGCAGCAGATATTGAAGGTGCCCCGTCGCCCAGGCCAGTTCCGATCCCGCCCCGCTTTCCATAGCCCCTCCTGCGTGCCTGTCCCTTATGCGCCCAACCCGATTCGGCTGACAATATGCATGCCGACCGTTTCGGACCCGCTTGCCACCGGCGCCGCTTGCCCGCATACAAGTGCGAAACAAAACCGGCGGGTCGCGCGCCATAAACCGGTCAATGGGGGAGCCAGCGCGGAGCATGAGTGGGGTAATTGCCAGCCTGCGCACCCGTGCAGCGGCCTGCCTGGCCTTCTGCCTGTGCCTCGGATTGACGCTCGCCGCGCTCGCGATCGCTTTCGGAAGCTCTTCGTCGACGGCCGAAGCCGCGGGAGTCGACTCGGCGACGCATCTGGGCGTGGCGAGCTGCGCGGGATCGACCTGCCACGGCCGCCAGGAAGGCGACGGCAAGGTCGTCCGCCAGGACGAAATCAAGCTGTGGCAGGAAGATTCGTCGGCCGGCGGCACCCATTCGCGCTCGCTGCGGCTGATCTCCGGCCCGCGCGGCCAGGCGATCGCGGCGCGCCTCGGCATCGGCGATCCCGCCAACGCACCGATGTGCCTCGGCTGCCATGTCGACCCTGCGGCGAACCGCGGCCCGCATTTCCAGAAGAGCGACGGCGTCGGCTGCGAAGCCTGTCACGGCGGCGCGCAGAACTGGATCCAGACGCATTACACGGTCGGCGCCAGCCATGCCCGCAATGTCGCGCAGGGCATGATCCCGCTCGACAATCCCAAGATGCGCGCCGGTGTCTGCCTCGACTGCCATTTCGGCAGCGCCGATGCGGGCCAGTTCGTCAATCACCGGATCATGGCGGCCGGCCATCCGCGCATCGTGTTCGAGCTCGACCTGTTCTCGACGCTGCAGCAGCACCACAATGAGGACGCCGACTATATCCGCCGCAAGGGCCGCACCGACGATGTGCGGCTGTGGGCGACCGGCCAGGCGATGGCGCTCGAACGCTCGCTGACGCTCTATTCGAACCCCGGCCGCGGCACCGAAGGCGTGTTCCCCGAATTCTATTTCTTCGATTGCCACACCTGCCACCGCCGCATTTCCGACGAACCGTCGGCGCGTCCGTCGAACATCGCCAATCCGGCGCGGCCGATCCCGGAAGGCATGCCCGCCTATAACGACGAGAACATGATCATGCTGTCGGCTGCGGCGCGGGTCGTCGCGCCGGAGCTCGGCCGACGCTTCGACGCCGACGCCAAGGCGTTCCACGCCGCGCTCGCCAGGGACCGGTCGAGCGCTGTCGCCGCCGCCGCGCGGCTGCGCGAAACCGCAGGCGCGCTCGCCGATGCCTTTGCGCGGCGCTCGTTCGGCACGGCGGAAACATTCGCGATCGTCGATTCGATCGCCAGCGATGCGATCAGCCCGCGCTTCACTGACTACGAAGGCAGCGTTCAGGCGGTGATGGCGGTCGACACGCTGCTGAACGCGCTGGTCAATTCGCGCGCGGTAAACGGCGGCGCGGTCGCTTCGACCCGCGCCGAAATCAACCGCGCCTATGCGGCAGTGAAGAACCCGAACGACTATCGACCCCTCGAATTCCGCCGCGCCCTGGGCGGTGCGGTGCGGACCATCCGGACACTGCGTTGATGCGTAAAGGCGTTCTGTTCTCAAGCTGCGGCGCAGCCGCGCATCGTTCCACGGCCGCTCTGGCCGCGGTTGCGCTGCTC
>NZ_DASTXI010000023.1:0-3991 GCF_035758555.1 Sphingomonas sp.
GTCACCAGCCAGCCGACCAGGCCTGAGGCGGCAGGGGCCGCATGCGCAGCGCGCTCCGCCCAGCCGTGCAGCGCGTGCGGGATTGCGTCGAGATGGAAGACCTCCAACCCGTGGACGAGGATGCCGCCGCCGACCCAGATCATCGCGGCAACGCCGATCGCGGAGAGCGCGCTCATCACCCGCGGCATCGCATGTACAAGGCCGCGCCCGATCGCGCGCACGCCGCTTGTCTGCCGCCCGGCCAGGTGCAGGCCGATATCGTCCATCTTCACGATCAGCCCGACCACGCCATAGACGGCGACAGTGATCGCCAGCGCGACGATCGCCAGCGCCACCGATTGCGTCAGCAGCGGCTGGCCGGCCACTTCGCCCAGCGCGATCGCCATGATTTCGGCCGACAGGATGAAGTCGGTCCGCACGGCGCCGCTGACCATCGTCTTTTCGACCTCGGCCGATCCTTGCGCGGTCTCGCCCGGCTCGTCCGGCATCTCGTGCCCGCCGATTGCCTCGATCAGCTTCTCGACGCCCTCGAAGCACAGATAGGCGCCGCCCAGCATCAGCAGCGGCGTGATCGCCCAAGGCAGGAACGCCGTCAGCAGCAACGCCGCCGGAAGCAGGATGACGAGCTTGTTGAACAGCGATCCGCGCGCGATGCGGGCAATGATCGGCAGCTCGCGGTCGGGCGTGACGCCGCTGACGTAACGCGGCGTGACCGCGGTGTCGTCGACCACCACGCCGGCGGCCTTCGCGCCGGCCTTGCCGGCTGCGGCGCCGACATCGTCGATCGAGGCCGCGGCGAGCTTCGCGATCGCGGCGACGTCGTCCAGCAGGGCGAACAGGCCCGAGGCCATCAGAACAGCCCCTCGATATGACCCGCGGCATCGACATGGATGTGCTCGGCTGCCGGATGGCGCGGCAGGCCGGGCATGGTCATGATCTCGCCGCAGATCGCGACGACGAAGCCGGCGCCGGCAGCGAGCCGCACTTCGCGCACCGGCAGCACATGGCCCGTGGGCGCGCCGAGCAGGTTCGGATCGGCGGAAAAGCTGTAGGCGGTCTTGGCGATGCACACCGGCAGATGTCCGAACCCCATCTCCTCGAAGCGCTTCAGCTGGGCCAGCACCGACGGCTCCGCCACGGCCTGCTTGGCGCGATAGACGCGCGTCGCGATCGTATCGATCTTGTCGAACAGCGGCAGGCCGTCGTCGTAAAGCGGCGCGAATTGGGCGGCGCCCTTGTCGGCAAGCTCGGCGACCGCGTCGGCCAGCTCCGCCGCGCCCGCACCGCCTTCGGCCCAGTGCCGGCACAGGATCGCGCGCACGCCATGCGCGGCGGCGGCTTCGCGCACGGCCTCGATCTCGGCATCGGTGTCGGTCGCGAAATGGTTGATCGCAACCACGGCGGGGACGCCGAATTGATGGACGTTCTCGATATGGCGGACAAGGTTCACCGCGCCGCTGCGCACCGCCGCCACATTCTCGGCCGCCAGGTCGGCCTTGGCGACGCCGCCGTTCATCTTCAGCGCCCGCACCGTTGCGACGATCACCGCCGCATCCGGCGCGAGGCCGGCCTGGCGGCATTTGATGTTCATGAATTTCTCGGCGCCCAGATCGGCGCCGAACCCCGCCTCGGTCACGACATAGCCCGAGAGCGCGAGCGCGGTCGTCGTCGCGATCACCGAATTGCAGCCATGCGCGATGTTCGCGAACGGACCGCCGTGCAGCAGCGCGCCATTGCCTTCCAGCGTCTGCACCAGATTGGGCTTGATCGCTTCGGTCAGCAGCGCGGCCATCGCGCCGTCCGCCTTCAGGTCGTGCGCCGTGACCGGCTGCTGGTCGCGCGTATAGGCGACGATGATGCGCCCCAACCGGGCGCGCATGTCGTCCACGTCCCGGGCAAGGCAGAGGATCGCCATCACTTCCGACGCAACGGTGATGTCGAAGCCGGACTGGCGCGGAAAGCCGTTCGCCGCGCCGCCCAGCGATTGGACGATGTCGCGCAGCGCGCGGTCGTTCATGTCGAGCACGCGCCGCCACACCACCCGCCGCACGTCGATGCCGAGCGCGTTGCCCCAGTAGATATGGTTGTCGACCATCGCCGCGAGCAGGTTGTGCGCGCTGGTGACGGCGTGGAAATCGCCGGTGAAATGGAGGTTGATGTCCGTCATCGGCCCGACCTGCGCGCGGCCGCCGCCGGTCGCCCCGCCTTTCATGCCGAAGCAGGGGCCGAGCGACGGCTCGCGCACGCACAGCATCGTGCGGCGCCCGGCGCGGTTCAGAGCATCGACAAGACCGACGGATGTCGTGGTCTTGCCTTCGCCGGCGGGCGTCGGGTTGATCGCGGTCACGAGGATAAGCTTGCCGCCCGCCTCCCGCAGCAGCTGCGCGATATCGAGCTTGGCCTTGTGCCGGCCATAAGGCTCGACCGCCGCTTCCGGGATGCCGAGTTTGGCGGCGATCGCCGCAATGGGCTGGAGCGGCGTGGCGCGCGCGATCTCAAGATCGGAAGGCTGCATGGCCGCCGGTCGTAATGGGACGCGGCGGCTCACGCCAGTCAGGCGTTGCGGCTCGCCTCGAACAGGAACCAGGCGCGCTTTTCGGCCTGGTCGATCCAGTCGTCCGCCATCGAGCTGGTCGCGGTGTCGCCGGCCGCTTCCGCCGCCTCGCGGGCCTCGCGGATGCGCTGGACAAGTTTTCGGTTGTCGTCGCGCAGCTCCGCCAGCATGTCGGCCGGCGCAACATAGTCGCGGTCGTTATCGACCAGGCTCTGCCGCCGCGCGACGTCGCCGATCGACCGCAGCGTCGTGTTGCCGATCTTGCGAACCCGCTCGGCAACCGCGTCGGTCACGCCGATGATCTCGGCCGCCTGTTCGTCGAGCAGCAGGTGATAGTCGCGGAAATGCGGGCCCGAGACGTGCCAATGGAAATTCTTGGTCTTCAGGTAGAGTGCGAACGCGTCGGCGAGGACGCCGTTCAATGCGTCCGCCACGCTCTTCGTCTCGTTACGGGAAAGGTCGGTCGGGGTCTTCAGATCGCTGGGCGCGCTCGCCATGCCAGTCTCCTTCGTTGCGAGGCGGAAATGATACCCGCACAACGGATCGGCAAGGGAGTGGGTCCCTGAATAATCCCGATCGGTCTGATCGGCGGCCTACATCACCCGGACCGAAGCAGCCGCTGCCCAGGCGCTCGCCGCCGCCGCGTCGGTGCGGCCGCTTTCGGTCGCCTCGCGCATCAGCGACAGCACGTTGATCACGCTCGGCCCGCGTTCGCCGCGGGCGAGCCGGCCTTCCAGCTTCCAGGCAAGGTCGGCGACCGGCCCCAGCTGATATTGCTGGGCAAGGTGGCGCACCGTCGACGCCTTGTCGCACAATCCCGGGATCGAGCCATGGGCGACCGCCGCCGTCAGCCCGTCAATCTGCTCGCACAGCTCCGCACGGATTTTGATCATCCCGTCCCGCTGCATGCCTGCCCCTCCAGACCTGTTGTGCGGCGAGGCTATCGCGCCTTTGGTGAAAGCCCGGTTAAGGCCGTCCGGCTTGACTCAGGAGACGCGAACGCGCATGGGGCGCGGCTGACAGAGCGGCGGCGACGCCGCTTTTCTTGTTTAGCGACATTCGAAGAGAGCCCCGCCATGGCCAAGCCGACCACCGTCAAGATCAAGCTCGTCAGCTCCGCGGACACGGGCTTTTTCTACGTCACCAAGAAGAACCCGCGCACGCAGACCGAGAAGCTGTCGTTCCGCAAGTACGACCCGGTCGCGCGCAAGCACGTCGAGTTCAAGGAAGCCAAGATCAAGTGACCCAAGCGGCGTAGTCGCTTAGGAGTCATCCCGGACTTGATCCGGGATCCATCTTTTCTTCAACTGCTGTGTTCGTGGATTCCAGCTTTCGCGGGAATGACGAATGGGGCTGGAGCGCTCAGACCTGCGGCGCCGGTTGGTATTCGCCCGCGAGCAGCTGCTCGACCGTCTGGGCGAACTTCATCACCGAAAT
>NZ_DASTXI010000242.1:0-22447 GCF_035758555.1 Sphingomonas sp.
CCGTCTCCCGTCCCGCCGCGGGACGCAGTTTCGTCTAGGCCTCTGCCCCTTTCGTCGAACGGGTCAGGCCCGGCACGCACTCCCTGTGCTCAGGCACGCGCCTCAAACCAGGGAGATAACATGCGTAACGCATTTGTTTTGGGTAGCTTTTTGGCAGGGGTGATGGCGGCGGGGGCTGCGCAGGCGGCGGTGGTGCCGGTCACGGTCAGCGCGACGGGCACGTACAGCGGCAATCTGGCCGTGCTGAGCGACGGCGTCGTGCCGGCAAACGGCAGCAACTACAACGCGGCCGACAAGGTCGCGTTCAGCGCGTCCGGCAACGCCGTGTTCCGCTTCGATTTCGGCGGCCTCGCCACGATCGATTCGCTGCTCGCGAACGTCGACAACAACGACAATTACCAGTTCCGCTTCTTCGACGGCGCGGGCACGCTGCTGCACAGCGTCGCCATCACCGGGCCGGAGGGCTCGGTCGGCTATGGCGTCGAGACCTTCACGCGCAGCTTCGCGCCGGTCAGCGCCGCCTATGCGCTGGTCACCGCCTCGGGCGGCGACAATCTGTACGGGATCGGCGAAATCCGGTTCAACGGCACCCTCGCCGCCCCCGGCGTGCCGGAGCCGGCGACCTGGGCAATGATGATCGGCGGCTTCGGCTTGGCGGGTGGAGCCGCGCGCCGTCGCCGCACCACCCGCGCCGTCGCGGCCTGATCCGATAGCGGCGCCCGGGCCTCGAGCCCTGGCGCCGCCTTCCCGGCGCCACACCCGAATACAAGAGCCTGTCCTACACGCCTGCCGCTATGCCAGGCTGGCGCCCGCGCGGCCGAATCGCGCCGGCTCTTTGACCTCGTCCATCCCGCTCACGATTTTCCCGCCGGGAAGGGAAAATGTTCGTGAATCCATGTGAATGTCACCAACGTCGTCCGGATCGTCCATGTCGTCCGGATCGGGCCGTCGGCCGCCTAATAGCTCCGCCCGACCAGCACGCGCTCGACCGCCGGCTTGCCCGTGAAGATGCAGGCGCCCGTTGCCGGCGCGGCGTTCTCCGGCACGTTACGGAGCGTCAGCTTCAGCGCCTTCAGCCGCTGGTCGACCGCGTCCAGCTCGTCGCCCGTGGGCCGCGACCATTCGACTTCGACCCAGCCGGGGAATTGGCCGCCGGTCTCGAAGAAGCGCTCCAGCCCGGCGAAGTCGGTGACGTCGCGCCTGATGTTCGCGTCCAGCCGCGCCTTCGCCTCGGCGAACAGGCCGGCCTGGATCTCTTCCAGCAGCGCCGGCACGCCGGCCACGAATTCCGCCCGCGGCTGGACCGTGGAGGCGAGCTTGCCATTCTCCTGGTACAGCCGGTCGCGGCGGATCACGCTGACATTGCCGCCGGCCGTGTCGCGCGGACCGACCTCGACGATCAGCGGCGCGCCTTTCTTCACCCAGGCCCAGCGCTTGTTCGCCGCCTTGGCCGGCCGCGCGTCGAGCATCGCCCGCACCGGCTCGCCCAGCGCCGCCTGTCCCTGCAGCTCGGCGACCAGCGCGCGGCAATAGTCGAGCACCGCGGCGTCCTCGTCGGTGTCGCGCAGCATCGGCACGATCACCACCTGCCAGGGCGCGACGCGCGGCGGCACGCGCAGCCCGTCGTCGTCGCCGTGGGTCATGATCAGGCCGCCGATCATCCGCGTCGACATGCCCCAGCTGATCGTGTGCGCGAACTCGATCTCGCCCGCGTCATTCTGGTAGCGGATGTTCTGCGCCCGCGCGAAATTGTCGCCCAGATAATGGCTGGTCCCCGCCTGCAGCGCCTTGCCGTCCTGCATCATCGCTTCGATCGAATAGGTGGCGACGGCGCCGGGGAAGCGCTCATTCTCGGGCTTCTCGCCGGCGACCACCGGCAGGCCGGCGCATTCCTCGGCAAAGCTGCGATAGAGCTCCAGCGCCTTCAGCGTCTCGGCCCGGGCATGCTCGCCATCGGCATAGGCGGCGTGGCCTTCCTGCCACAGGAATTCGGACGTCCGCAGGAACATGCGCGTGCGCATTTCCCAGCGCACCACATTCGCCCATTGGTTGATCTGCACCGGCAGGTCGCGCCAGGACTGGACCCAGCGCGAGAAAGCGGCGCCGATCACCATCTCGCTTGTCGGCCGCACGACCAGCGGCTCTTCCAGCTTCGCCTCAGGGTCGGGGGTCAGCCCGCCCTTGCCGTCGCCGACCAGCCGGTGGTGGGTGACGACCGCCATTTCCTTGGCGAAGCCCTCCACATGCTCCGCTTCCTTCTCGAAATAGGAAAGCGGGATGAACAGCGGGAAATAGCAATTGTCGTAGCCCGCGGCCTTGATCCGGTCGTCGAGCAGCCGCTGCATCCGCTCCCAGATGCCATAGCCCCAGGGCCGCATCACCATGCAGCCGCGCACGCCCGATTCCTCGGCCATGTCGGCTTCCGCGATGACGGCCTGATACCAGGCGGCGAAGTCCTGCGTGCGCGTGACGGAGAGCGCGTGCTTGTTGGTGGTCATGGCGCTGCCCTAAGCGGCTCCGGCGGGAAATGAAAACCCCGTTCGTTTCGAGCGAAGTCGAGAAACCGTCTGGCCCGGCGCTAGCGCTTCTCGACTTCGCTCGAAGCGAACGGAGATGATTTAGCGGACAGATACACTTCGAGCCGTTCTTCATCCACTTCGCCCGTCAGCCCAAGCTTGGTGCGGCGCCAGAGCACGTCCTCCACCGTCCGCGCCCATTCGCGGTCGGCCAGCCAGTCGACCTCAACGGCCGACAGTCCGGCGCCGAATTCGTCGCCCAGATCGGTGCGGTCGCCGATCATCGCTTCCAGCATCGATCCGTAGGCCCGGGCCATGCGCAGGCTGCGCGCCTCGCCCAGGAAGGGCCAGCGCGCGCGGACCTTGGCGAGGAAGTGGTCGAACCGGTCGATCTCGCCGCCGGGAAAGATCCGCGCGGCGGTGACCGGCGTCGCGTCGAAGCCCATCGGCCCGGCGAGTTTCTCGACCGCGACCTGCCCAAGATGCCGCGCCGTCGTGATCTTGCCGCCGAAGACCGACAGCAAGGGCGGGCCCTCATCATCCAGCTCCAGCACGTAGTCGCGCGTCACCTGCCGCGCCTCGCTGGCGCCGTCGTCGTAAAGCGAACGGATGCCGGCATAGGTGGCGATGATGTCGCCGCGACCGGTCTGCCGGGTGAAGTAGCGATTGACGGCTTCCAGCAGATAGCCGGTCTCGACCTCGCTGATCCGGGCTTCGCCGGAACCCTCCACCGGCACGTCGGTCGTCCCAACCAGGCTATGCCCGTGATAGGGGATCGCGAACACGATCCGCCGGTCAGGCTGTTGCAGGATATAGGCGTGCTCGCCCTCGAACAGCCGCGGCACGATCAGATGACTGCCGCGGATCAGCCGCGCGCCGGCCCTGGCGTGAACGCCAAGCCGTCCGGCAACCTCGCTGACCCACGGCCCCGCCGCGTTGACGAGCGCCCGCGCCGTCACTTCGCCGTCGCTTAAGCCGGCGCGCCAGACCTCGCCTTCCCGCCGCGCCGACAGCAGCTCCGTCCGCGTCCGGATTTCGGCACCGTTGTCCGCCGCGTCGCGTGCGTTCAGCACGACCAGCCGGGCGTCGTCGACCCAGGCGTCGGAATAGACGAAGCCGCTGGTCGCGTTCTTCAACGGCGCCAGATAGGGCCCGCCCCGGATCGCTCGCGACTTGGGCAGCGACATGCGCCCGCCCAGATGATCGTACAGGAACAGCCCGGCACGGATCATCCATTTGGGCCGCACCGCATGTTCGTGGGGCAGCACGAACTCCAGCGGATAGATCAGGTGCGGCGCAGCCTTCAGCAGCCGCTCGCGCTCGATCAGCGCCTCGCGCACCAGCTTGAACTCGTAATATTCGAGGTAGCGCAGCCCGCCGTGAATCAGCTTGGTCGAAGCCGACGACGTCGCCGAGGCGAGGTCGCTCTTCTCGACCAGCAGCACCTTCAGGCCATTCAGCGCCGCCTCGCGCGCGATCGCCGCTCCGTTGATGCCGCCGCCGATGATCAGGAGGTCGTAGTCGCTCACCGGCATCCTTACCCGCTCGTCCCGACCGCCCGTTACCCGTTCGTCCGGAGCGAAGTCGAGGGGTTGCCACGGCCTAGCAGAAGCGCCCCTCGACTTCGGTCGGGACGAATGGGTCTGTTATGCGTATTGGGACGCATGCCCAAGCCGAAACGACCCGCAGGCCTTCCCACCCGCGAGCAGATCCTGGACTTCATCACCACGTCCGACGCTCCCGCCGGCAAGCGCGAGATCGCGCGGGCATTCGGGCTCCACGGCGCCGACAAGGTCGCGCTGAAGGCGCTCCTGAAGGACATGGCCGATGAAGGGCTGATCGACAGCGCCCCCGGCCGCGCTTTCCACAAGATGGGCGGCATCCCGAAGGTCACGGTGCTGCGCGTCGTCGACGTCGATGAGGACGGCCAGGCCTGGGCCGTGCCGGAGCGATGGGAAGCGGATACCGCCGCGCCGAAGCTCCGCATCCGCGAGCGCAGGAAACAGTCGGCGCTGGGCCCCGGCGACCGCATCCTTGCCCGCACGGAGGAAGCCGGCAAGGGCTGGATCGCGCACCCGATGAAGAAGCTCGCCCGGGGCGAGGAGCTGATGCTGGGCGTGCTGCACCAGGAAGGCGACCGCTGGTTCCTGCAGGGCGTCGAGAAGCGCGAGCGACGCGATTTCCCGGTCTCCGACCGCGGCGAAGCAGAGGCGGGCGACCTGGTGCTGGCCGAAAAGACCGGCCGCCCGCCGCGCCTCTCCGCGCGCGTCATCGAGCGGCTGGGCGACCCGTTCGAGCCGCGCAGCTTCTCGCTGATCGCGATCCACCGCCACGGCATTCCGCACGTATTCAAGGAGGAAGTACTGGCCGAGGCCGAGCGCGTCGCGAAGCTGCCGCTCGGCAAGCGCGAAGACCTGCGTCACCTGCCGATCGTCGCGATCGATCCGGTCGACGCGCGCGACCATGACGACGCGGTCTGGGCCGAGGCGACCGAGGACGGGTGGAACGCGATCGTCGCGATCGCGGACGTCAGCTTCTACGTCCGCCCCGGATCGCAGCTCGACCGCGAGGCGCGGCGGCGCGGCAACAGCGTCTATTTCCCGGATCGCGTCGTGCCGATGTTGCCGGAGACGTTGTCGGCCGACGTGTGCTCACTGAAGGAAGGCGTCGACCGCGCCGCGCTCGCCTGCCATATGGCGATCGGCAAGGACGGCAAGCTGAAGAGCTGGCGCTTCAGCCGCGCGGTGGTGCGGATCGCGGCGAACGTCGCCTACGAGGATGCGCAGGCGGCGGTGGACATTTATGAGCAAGAGGCTCGCTCGTCCCGAGCGAAGTCGAGGGGCGCGGGTACGGGCTCCGAGCCGCGCCCCTCGACTACGCTCGGGACGAGCGAATTGGGCGAGTTGACCGAAAAAGCCCTTCTCCCCCTCTGGGACTGCTGGCGCGCGCTCTACAAGGCGCGGGAGCAGCGCGAGCCGCTGGAGCTCGACCTGCCCGAGCGCCGCGTGGTGCTCGACGAAACCGGCCGCATCCTCTCCGTCGCCCCGCGCGAGCGGCTCGATGCGCACAAGCTGATCGAGGATTACATGATCGCGGCCAATGTCGCCGCCGCGAAGGCGCTGGAGGCGAAGAAGGCGCCGGTCATGTACCGCGATCACGAGCCGCCGAGCCGCGAAAAGCTGGTTGCGCTGAAGGACTATCTGAAGACGTTCGATCTGGAGTTCGCACTGGGTCAGGTGATCAAGCCCGGCACCTTCAACCGCATCATCGAAAGGGTCGGCGACGCGGAGTTCCGGCCGCAGGTGATGGAACAGATCCTGCGCAGCCAGACCCAGGCCTATTATTCGCCCGACAACAAGGGCCATTTCGGCCTTTCGCTCGGCTCCTACGCGCATTTCACCAGCCCGATCCGGCGCTATGCCGACCTGATCGTGCACCGATCCCTGGTCGGCGCGTACGGGCTCGGCCCCGATGTCGACAAGACGGCGCTGACGCCCGGGGAATCGGAAGCGATGGAGCTGATCGGCGAATCGATCAGCCAGCTCGAACGCCGGGCGATGGAAGCGGAGCGCGAGACGATCGATCGTTATGTCGCCGCCTATCTCTCCGAACGCGTCGGCGAAGTGCTGGAGACGCGGATCACCGGCGTGCAGCCCTTCGGCTTTTTCGCGACCGTCGAAGGCCTGGGCGGCGACGGGCTGGTGCCGGTCTCGACGCTTGGCACGGAATATTTCCGCTACAACGAAGCCAGCCAGACGCTGACCGGCGAGGACAGCGAAACCGTGTTCGCGCCGGGCCAGCGATTGAAGCTCCGCCTTGCCGAGGCCAACCCAGTCACCGGCGGACTCCGCTTCGAGCTACCCGAAAGCGGCGCGTCGCGCGCGGCGCCGAACCGCCGCGACCGAGAACGGCCGGGGAAGCGTCGCGGCCGGCCGGCCAACATCCGCCACCAGGGGCGACGGAGGTAGCACATCGTATTCCCGCGAAAGCGGGAATCCAGCCTCAGCAGTGGATTCCCGCTTTCGCGGGAATACAAAACTCTACGAGCAGCAAAGCCGGTTCGACAGACGCGCTTGGCCGCGCCCGCCGAACGACTAGCCTCGACCCATGCTCATGCTCGCTCTGCTCCTCGCCGCCGCATCGCCTGACTGGCAACTCGTTCCTGGCAGTTTCGAACGCGGGCGCGGGCCGGATGGGAACACCGTGCTCCTCGACGCGCCCGACGGGCTGATCGTCGTCGATACCGGCCGGCACCAAGCGCATCAGGATGCGATCCTTGCCGCCGCCAGGGCGCGCGGCAAACCGATCGCGGCGATCGTGAACACCCATTGGCACCTCGACCACACCGGCGGCAATGCCGAGCTCCGTGCCGCCTATCCAGACATTCCGGTCTATGGCAGCAATGCGATCGACCGCGCCCTGAAGGGCTTCTTCCCCCGTAGCCGCGCAGGCGCCGAGCAGTTCATCGCGTCCGGCAAGGCCAGGCCCGAGCAGATCGCCGAAATCCGCCGCGACATGGCGGCGATGGACGATCTCGCCAATCTCCGCCCGACGCAGGTAGTCAGAAGCACCGGGCCGACGACGATCGCCGGCCGCCGGCTCGACGTGCATCTGGAACCCTATGCCGCCACCGCCGGGGACGTGTGGCTCTACGCCCCGAAGGCGCGGCTGGCGATCGCGGGCGACCTGGTCGTCGGTCTCACGCCGTTCATGGACACCGCCTGCCCCGAAGGCTGGCGCGCGGCGCTCGGCCATATCGCTGCCGTGCCGTTCGCGACGCTGGTTCCCGGCCACGGTGCGGCGATGACGCGCGCGGACTTCGACAGCTGGCGCAAGGCGTTCGACGCCCTGCTCGACTGCGCCGGAGACACCGCGGAGCGCCAGACCTGCATCGATGGCTGGATGAAGGACGCTGCCGCCTTCATTCCGGCCGCCGACAAGGATCGCGTGCCAGGGATGATCGGCTACTACATCGACACCCGTCTCCGCGCGTCGCCGGAGGAGAAGGCCCGCTTCTGTCCGGGCGGTCCCGGCTAAGTCGCGCTTGCCAGTTTCGTTCGGAAACCTAATCTGGCCACGAACGAGACTCGGGAGTGCGCCGCGATGATGAGCTATCTCAAACACTATATCGATGGACAATGGGTCGACAGCGAAGGCGGCAAGCGCCACCTGGTCATCAACCCGGCAACCGAAGAGCCATGCACCGAGATCACGCTCGGCTCCTCGGCCGATGCCGACAAGGCGGTGAAAGCCGCGCGGCGCGCGTTCGAAACTTTCTCGCAGACCAACGTCGAGGAACGCGCCGCCCTGCTCGAGCGGATCATTGCCGAATACAAGAAGCGCATTCCCGATATCGCCCGCGCGATCGCGATCGAGATGGGCGCCCCGATGGGCTTGGCGATGGGCGCCCAGGCGCCTGCCGGCCTCGGCCATTTCGCCTTCACGCTTCGGGCACTGCGCGAGTTCAAGCTCGAGGAGACGGTCGGCACCACGCGGGTGCTGCACGAGCCGATCGGCGTCGTCGCCATGATCACGCCGTGGAACTGGCCGGTCAACCAGATCGCCGCCAAGGTCGCCCCCGCGCTCGCCGCCGGCAACTGTATGGTGCTGAAGCCGTCCGAGGAGACGCCGGCCTGCGCCGCGATCCTGGCCGAGGTGATGGACGCGGCGGGCGTACCGGCCGGCGTGTTCAACCTGGTGCAGGGCGATGGCCCCACCGTCGGCGCGGCGCTGTCGGCGCATCCCGACGTCGACATGGTGAGCTTCACCGGATCGACCCGCGCCGGCATCGCAATCGCCGCCGCCGCTGCGCCGACCGTCAAGCGCGTCCATCAGGAGCTGGGCGGCAAGGCGCCGAACCTGGTGCTGGAAGGCTCCGACCTGAGCGCGGTGCTGCCGCCCACGGTTATGGGCGTGCTCGCCAATACCGGCCAGAGCTGCATCGCGCCCACCCGCGTGCTGGTCCACCAGGGCCAGGTCGACGAGGCGACGGCCTTCATCAAGAACATGATGGAAGCGACGCCGGTCGGCGATCCGCTCGCCGAGGGCAATCACATCGGCCCCGTCGTCAACAAGGCGCAATGGGAGAAAATCCAGGGCCTGATCCAGAGCGCGATCGACGAAGGCGCGACGCTCGTCACCGGCGGCACCGGCCTGCCCGAAGGTGTCAACCGCGGCTACTATATCCGCCCGACGCTGTTCCGTGACGTGACACCCGAAATGCGGATTGCGAAGGAAGAGACGTTCGGGCCCGTCGCCACGATCATCAGCTACGGCAATGAGGACGAGGCGGTCCGGATCGCCAACGACACCGCCTATGGCCTGTCGGCGACGATCTCCGGCGACCCCGCCAGGGCCGCCAAGGTCGCGCGGCGGATGCGCGCCGGGCTGGTGACGATCAACAGCTGGTCGCCCGATCCCGGCGCGCCGTTCGGCGGCTACAAGCAATCGGGCAATGGCCGCGAATACGGCAAATGGGGACTCAGCGACTTCATGGAAGTGAAGTCGGTCGTTGGCGAGCCCGCCTGACGCGCCACGCGTGCGGTCTCTCCACTTGCTGATGCCGTCGCCGGGCGACGCCTATGCGGCGTTGGCGGCGGAACAGGCGGGGGCCTATGTCGGCGCCTTCGCCCGTGCGGGACTGGCGCTCCGGCCGCGACCCTGGACCGAAGCGGGCAAGGCGCCTGCGCTGGCGCTATTCGCCTGGGGCTATCATCTGGAGGTCGCGCGCTGGCTGACGCTGCTCGATGGCTGGCCGGCGGAGCTGCCGCTGTTCAACCCGCCGCAGCTGCTGCGCTGGAACACGCGCAAGACCTATTTGGCGGAGCTGGACGCCGCCGGGGTGCCGATCGTTCCGACGCGGTTCGGTCCGGCCGGGATAGAGGCCGCGTTCGACCTGCTCGATGTCGACGAGCTGGTCGTGAAGCCGCAGGTCTCGGCCAGCAGCGACGGCATCAGCCGCCTGAAGCGCGGCGAGCCCCTGCCAGTACTCGTCGAGGCAATGATTCAGCCCTTCCTTCCGTCAGTGCAGACCGAAGGCGAATATGCGCTATTCTACATCGGCGGCGCGCTGAGCCATGCCATCCGCAAGGCCGCGGCTGCCGGCGAGTTCCGCGTCCAGCCGCAATTCGGCGGCGTCAATCACAGCTGGCAGCCGGATGCGGAAGCCCGCGCTGTCGCCGAAGCCGCACTGGCGGCAGCGCCCTCCGAACCGCTCTACGCGCGCATCGACCTGCTGCGCCGCCTCGACGGGCACTTGGCCGTCGCCGAGTTCGAAGCGATCGAACCCGATCTCTACTATTCCTATGGAGACGGCGTGCTGGAGCGGCTGGCCCAGGCCGTGGTCAGATCTTTGTAGCATGCGGCAGCCTTGCCCCCGTTCGCTTCGAGCGAAGTCGAGAAGCGCGGCGTGGCGCCAGCCGGTTTCTCGACTGCGCTCGAAACGAACGGCGAGGGGAACAGGTTTGGCGGCGCGGCAAGGGAGGGGAGCCGCGCCGCCCGTCAACGGCCGGCCGCTGCGGGAGCAGACTCCCGCGCAGTGCCCGCGCCGCCGACGATCTCGAAATACATCAGCGAGATAGGGACGCGGCGGGCCGGTTCAATAGTCCTTTGAAACGCGAACGTTGGCGCTCTGCCGCCCGATCGTCGAGATCGTCGAAAGCACCGACAGCCAGCGCGTGATCTGGAACTCGACGCGCGTCGCCGAATAGCCCTGGCCGTCGGTGATCAGCTCCACGAACGCGCGGCGCGTGATGTATTTGCCGGCCGCGATCGCGGTGCCCTGGCCGATGGTCGGATCGGCGGCGATGATGCGCAGCCGGTCGAGCCCCACCGCGCGCCGGAGCGCGTTGATCGGATCGAGCCCGCCGCCGCTCTGCAGTGCCGCGACCGCCGATGCAAGCTGCACCGCTTCCGGCGCCGACAGGTTGGTGATCGAGGTGCCGAACAGCAGCCGCGACAGCAGCTCGTCCTCGGGCAGCGCCGGGTTGCTGGTGAAGGCGACCTCCGGCTTCAGCCCCGTGCCGGTGACGCGGATCGTCGCGGACAAACCCTGGATGTTCGCGTTCGCCGCGATGTCCAGCACCGGATCGGGCGGACTGGCGCCGTTGAAGCGGATCGTGCCCCGTTCCAGGTCGAAGCGGCGGCCGGCGAACTCATAGCCGCCGCGCAGCAGCGTCGCGGTGCCGACCAGCACCGGCTCGCCGACCGTGCCGGTGATCGCCAGCCCTGCGCGCCATTCGCTGTCGAGACCCAGGCCAGTCACCATCAGCCGGTTGCGCGCGGTCGCTTTCAGGTCGAGCTGCCAGGGGGCGGGGGGAGCCGGCGGTTCCATCTCGTCCGCGGGCCGGTTCAGTTCGCTCAGGTTCGCAAGCCGCGACACGGTCGTCTCCGCCCGCGCGCGGCCGAGCCGATAGCGGCTGCGGTCCAGCGTCACTTCTCCCGCGATCAGCCCGCCATAGCCGTTGGACGTGATGCGCAGCGGCCCCGTCACGGCCGCGCCGATATCGTCGCGGTTCAGCAGCACGGCCTCGTGCGCGTTGACGGTCAGGTCCATGCCGACGCCCTGCCGCGCGCCGAAATCGAAGGTGCCGGTGCCGGTGACGGAACCACCCTGCCCCGCCGTCGCGGTCATCCGGTCGATCACCAGCTGCGATCCGCCGAACCGGCCGGTGGCATCAAGGTTGGTGAGCACTGTGCCGGTCGTCGAGCTCTCCAGCCGCGCACCGGTCGCCTTGATCGACCCGCGGATCACCGGGTCGGGCAGCCGTCCGCCGATGTCTGCCGCGATCGCGACCGAGCCGGACAGGTCGAATTGCTGGATGCCGGTCAGCCGCCACAGCGTATCCGCAGGTCCGGCATAGCGGAGCTGCGCGAACAGCGGCGCATTCGACAGTCGCGTCGCCAGATCGCCGCCGATCGGCAGCGGCGCCAGCCGCGCCTGCGCGCGGCCGATTACCTTTCCGTCGCTGGCGGCGACCGCGCGCGCCGCCGCCTGGCTGCCGTTCAGCACGGCCTTCAGCCCGAGGTCGATCGGTTTGGAGGTCAGGACCAGGCTGGACCGCGTCAGGCGCCGCACGGTCAGATCGAGCGAGCCGGAGGGCAGCGCGACCCCGCCTTCGCGGTAGCGGATGCGGCCGGTGGCGGTGCCGCCCAGCCCGAGATTGGGGGTGACGATGTCGAACACCGTCATCGGCACGGCAGTCAGCGTCGCCTCGACTTCGGTCTCGGCGGCGCCGAACAGGCCGGCAAGCTTCAGCTGCCCACCGCCATAGCTGAGGGCGGTCGGCGCCAGTCGCCAGCCGCCCCTCTCCGCGGTCAGCACGGCCGGACTGTCGATGTGGACGGGCTTGCGGTCGATCGTGCCGCCGCCGGTCACGGTCAGCCGCTCCGGCGAGACTTGCGCAACCGTCTGCAAATCGAAAGCGCGGCCGCGCGATCCGGCGAGAGCCGCCTTCACCTGCCCGCGTCCGTCCTGCAGGTCGATGCTGGCGGCCAGCCGCGCGAGGGAGAGCGGACCGCGCCGCAGCCCGCGCGCGGTCACCGTGCCGCGCATCACCAATCCCTTTGGATCGAGCACCACCTCGCCGTCGAGACCGCCGCGCACCACACGGATCTCCGGTTCGGTCGCGATGCGGGCATTGGCCGCGTCGAAGCTCAGCGAAATGCGCTGCAGGTCGCCGGGCCGGTCGAAGTCGAGCATGCCGGCCAGGCCGGGGCCGGTCACGCGCAGCCGTCCGTCGAAGCCGCGGCCATGCGACGTCAGCTCGCCGGTCGCGGTCAGCCCGGCGACGGCCAGCGTACCGACATCGATCCGCGCCGGCTCGCCCTTGGGCAGCAGGATCGCACCGGCACTTGTCCATGGCCCGAGGCTCGACCGGCCGCCGGCGCGATAGCCGAAGCCGGTGGCGGTCGGCTCCAGCAGCAGCCGCATGTCGGCAATGCCGAGCGCGTCGAGCGGGCGCGGCAGCAGGATATCGAGCCGGGGCCGCTCGATCCGCCCATCGAGCGTCAGCCGCAACGCGCCATAGGTGGCCTGCCGCCCGCCGCCCTCGAAATGGAACGTGCCGTCGCGCCGCCGATATCCGTTGCCGGTCAGCACAAGGCTCGGCGCGGTGATGCGAAGGTTGGTGAAGTGGACGATACCGTCGCGGTCGCGGACCAACGCTGCTTCGAGATAAGGCAGCCCGCCGGCCAGCCCTGCCAGGAAGCCGTTGTCGAAGCGCCGCACCCAGGCCTGTGCGCGTCCGGTGACGTGCGTGCCGCGCCGGTTCGCGCCCGGCACCACCGACAGCGTCGTCTTCACGTCGACGATGCCGAGGCCGGGGATGTAATAGCGCCGCAGTTCTCCGGCGAGCCGCACGTCATAGTCGCCGGTGCGCAGGTCGACGAATAGCGAGGCGGTGCTGGTCAGCTTGTCCGAACGGACCCGCAGATTGTCGCCAGTGATTGCCTTGCCGGTCACTTTCAGCAACCCGTCGACCTGAAGGTTGGCGAGAATGCCGCCGGCAACATCGCCGACGCCGGTCACACGCCGCGCAGTGAAGCGGATCGGCACCGTCACCGGCGATGGCGACAGCCGACCCGCACCAACGATCCGCGCCTGCTCGAAACCCGTATTGTCGAAATGGACGATGGGGCTGGTGATCTCGTAACGGAACTTCGCCCGGCCATAGGGTCCGTCGAACAACGCGAGCAGGCGGACGTCGCGCCCGCTCATGTTCTTGAACAGCGCGGGCGGCTGCAGCAGCGACGCCCGAACCATCAGCGCGTCATATTGGCCGCGTTCGAGATCGAGCCCGCCGTCCGCCTGCAATGCAAGTGCGTCGGAACGGAGCTTCAGCCGTCCGGTCAGAATGCCGCCTTCGAGCGTCCCGTGTCCATCGATGGCAATGCGCTTGCCTGACAAGCGCTGCAGCCGCCCCTTGGTTACCGTCTCGAAGAACAGGCCGCCATTCAGCCGGTATTCGCCTTCGCGAACCTGCAGCACGGTATCGACGATGCGCTTGTCGCTCGCGTCGAGCTGGGCAGTACCGTTCCAGACGGTCCAATTGCCCTTGCCGGCGATGCGCAGCGCCAGCGGACGCGATGTACCGATCAGCTTGCCGATCACTCCGTCGGCAGGCGCAACCAGCTGTGCGCCGAGATCGAATTTATGCCTCTTCGGCTCGACGTCGAGCAGCAGTTTCAGCCGGTCGCCGGCGCTGGTCCAGGCGCCCCCCTGCACCATCGCGCGGCCGCTGCGCACGTCGGCGGCAAAGGCAAGCGCGCCGACGCGCTCGGGCCCGGCCACGCCCTTCACAATCCGCAGCCGATCGATCGCCAGCCGGCCCAGCCGGATGTCGAAACTCGGCAGCGTAAATGGCCTGCCGGTTTTGCGGAACTGGGGCACTTTGTGCAGCGTCGCGGTGGCTGCGGTCAGCTGGTCGATGTCGAGCCGGTTCACGGTCCAGCGCCACGGCGTCCAGCGCAGCTTTATGTCGGGCGCGGACAGGAACAGGCCCTGCGGATCGTAGAAGCGCACGTCCTTCAGGTGTGCGCTGCCGTAGATCGAGCCTTCGATCCGGCCGATGCGGATGCGCAGGCCGGACCTGATCTGCAGCTGCTCGATGCGGTCGATCAGGAAGCGGTGGCCTGCACTCGTGTCGAGTCCCCATAGCCCGGCAAGCACCGCCAGCAGCAGCGCGACCGGCAACAGCGCGAGGCGCCAGCGCCGCCGCTTCTTCGCCGGTGCGGGCGCCCCCTCATCCATCTAGAAGGCCTGGCCCAGCGAGACGAAAACCGTGATCCGTGAATCGCCCTTCTGAGGGTTGAGCGGGGTACCGACATCGACGCGGATCGGGCCAAAGCTCGAATGGTAGCGCACGCCCAGCCCGGCCCCGTAGCGCAGGCCGCTGAAGTCCGGCAGCGCGGCGCGATAGATGTTGCCGCCGTCGAGGAACGGCACGATCCCGAAATTGCCGAAGCGGATGCGGGCCTCGGCGCCGAACTCGGCGAGGCTGCGGCCGCCGGTCGGGTTGTTGTCCGCGTCGCGCGGCCCGATCGCCTGATAGCCGAAGCCGCGCACCGAGCCGCCGCCGCCTGCGAAGAAGCGCCGCGACGGCGCGATGCGATCGGCCGATGCGCCCATGATGGAACCCAGCCGGATGCGCCCCGCCAGCACCACCCGGTCGCTGACCCGCTGATAGGCGCTGCCGTCGAGCTGGAAGCGGGCGTAGCCGAATACCGTGTTCTGCAAGGAGACTTCGGGGCTGAAGCGGCCGGACAGGCGGAAGCCGCGCGTCGGATCGAGCAGATTGTCGCTGCCGTCATAGGCCAGCGTGCCCGGCAGCGCGCCGATCAGGTAAGTGCGCCTTGCGGTGCTGGTCAGCGAGTTGATCGCGCCGCGCTCGTTCGACGCGAGCAGCTGCACGCCGGCGCTCCAGGTCCATTTCTTCTGGAAGATGATGTTCGACTGCCGCTCGATCCCGGCGCCGAGCAGGAAAGTCCGCGCCTCGTAGCCCGGCTGATCGAGATGGCTGAGCGCGGCGTCGGCGGTCAGCACATGATCGCGCTTCTTGTAGTTGCTGCGGCGGAAACTGGCGGCGGCGGACTGCTCGCGAGTGCCGAGAACGGCGCGGAGCGTCAGGGCGCCTTCGGGCGGAAACAGGTTGCGATGCTGCCAGCTGATCGCCGCCCGCGCCCCTTCGCCGGTGCCGTAGCCGAGCTCGCCGGCGATCGTGCGCGGCGGTGCGGGTTCGACCTTGACCGCGATGTCCACCGTTTCGGCCGTAGCCCCGGGCTGCGGCGTCACCGTCACGACCGAGGCCAGGCCGGTCGCGATCAGCGCGCGGCGGAGGTCGTCGATGTCGCTGGCTTCATATGGCTGGCCCGGCTTGAACCGAGCGATCCGCTGGACATGCTTCGCACTGAACAGCGAGCCAGGCGGGACGATGATCTGGCCGTAGCGCCGTTTGCCGCCCGGCTCCACGTTCAGCACCAAAGTCGCCAGCTTGCTTTCGTGATCGACGATCACCTCGGGCTCCGGCACCTTGGCGAACGGGAAGCCGCCCTGCCCGATCCGCTGGCGCAGCGCCGCGGTGCCGGCGTTGACTGCCGCCGCGTCGACCGGGTCCTGCGGCTTGACACCGAACGCCTCGCGCAGCGCGTCCGCCTGCTGCGGCGCCCCCTCGAGTCCGCGCACCTCCACCTTCGCGAAGCGGTAGAGCTCGCCCGGATCGGCGGCGAGCGTGACGACCACCCGGCCCGCTTCGGGCGTGACGCGCGGCTCGACCTCGGCATCGTAATATCCGCGCGCCTGAAGCAGCTCGGCGAGCAGGTCGGCATCCTCGCGCGCGCGGCGGTCGATCTGGGCGACGTTCGCCGGCTGCTTCTCGCCGGCCTTCAGCGTCGAAAGCGCATCGAATTGAGCGGCAACCAGCTCCGTCTCTTCGGTGTCGAGCCCCTCCAGGCGCACGTCATAATGCAGGTCGGCGCCCGCCTCGGTCGTCGCTCCCTCCGCAACGGGAGGCGGCTCACCGGGCTGCGGCGTCAGGTCGGGCCAGTCGATGCCGAGGCCGGGCAGCGGATCGAGCGGGGAGTCGGGGTCGAGCACCGGCTCGGCCTCAGGCACTGCCTGGGCGTGAAGCGGAAAAAGGGGACCGGTCGCCGCAGCCAGGAACGCGGCCACGGCCAACGCCGCGCCGGGGCGCCGCGACGAGCAGCACATCATGGCGCGTGGCTTATCGCGTCGCGGCCCGCGCCGCCAGCGTTAGTGCACCGTGCCGATCACTTCGTCGGCTGTCAGCAGCACGACCAGCCGCTCGACCTGCCGCCAGCGGCAGAAATGGACGACATTGCCCAGATCGCGGCTGCGATCGGCACGCGACGCCGCCTCGATCGCCGCGTCGAGGCCGAAGCGCGCGATCAGGTCGGTCGCGTCGGCGAGCACCGCGCGGTCGGCAACATAGGGTGTCGGGGTCACGCGGCTTTTCTCCACGGGGGCGGCCTTACCGCAAAGAAGCTTGCGCTCCGGCGGACGAGAAGGGTCAACGCGATCTTGACCATCTTCGCTGGCGTCCCGCCGCCCGCCATGGCATGCGCCCGCCATGCCTCGCTCGCCTGCGCCGAAATCCGCCGGAATCCTCTTCGCAATCCTGCCATTGGCCGGCGCGATCGGGCTCGGTCTGATAGGCGAGCCGGTGATCGGATTGCTTGCCGGACTGGCGCTTGCGGCGGTCCTGGTGACGCTTTTCTGGCTGATCGACAGCCGGCGCTGAGTTACGCCCGATATCCCCGTTATCCACAGGCGTCTGGGGGCAGATTCCGCTTGGTGCGACTCGGCCGGCGTGAGACCATCTGTTTCGTGATCGGAACAAGATCGCACGAAGGGACCGCCCCCGGCGGAACCTGACGCGAAGGAGGGAAGATCATAGCCGATACGGAAATCTGAGAGCTTCGGCTCGATGCCAACCCATCGGCACAGGCGCCGGAAGCGATATTGCCGGCGCGCCTGCCGAGACCCGCAAGGGCTGAAGCGAGCGCGACAGCAATATCCCAAGAAGGGCCGCGGAACCGCCGCGTTTCCTCATCCGAGGGGCGAGGCAGCGAAGCGACGCCTGAGCTTGAGAGAAGATGTCCGCCCTTCGGGGCCGGAGACCAACTGTTGAGCTCGGCGCAGTGGGGGCTGGCGGAAACGCCGGCCCCCATTTCGCATGCGGCGGCGATCTTTCGTCACCCCGGACTTGATCCGGAGTCCGCCTTTATTTGTGCGCTGAACAGAAGGTGGATGCCGGATCAAGTCCGGCATGACGCTGCAAATGAGCTACTCCGCCGCCAGCGCCTTCGGCCCGTCGAGCTTGCCGACTTCGTTCCCCCACGCGTCCCAGCCCGGGCGTTCGCTGCGGGCGAACAGCTCCAGCTTCGACGCTTCGGGATAGAGGCGGTCGATATAGTCTCGCACTTCCTCGGGCTTTTGCGAATGGGCGCGTTTCGGCGCGAGGATCACGTTCGGCACGCCTTCGTCGCCGAGCGGCATCGGCCGGCCCTTGGCGACGCGGCTGGCGGCGAGGACGTATTCTGCGGTCGGCTTGACGATCGACGGCCGCACGCCTTGCGCGCCGATCGGGCCGCCGTCCTTGCGCGCCTTGACCCAGACGAAAGCGATGCCGCGGAAATGGAGCTTCCACGCCGTCAGGCACGCCATCGCCACATCCAGCCGCGGCGAGGTTGCCCACAGGAACAGCACGCCGCGATCGGACAGCAGGTCCGGCACCGGCAGCGACACGATCGCCTCGTCGGGGGCGGTCGCGTAGAATTTCGCGGCGGCGCCCCATTTGTTCTGCTGCCCGTAGTAGGACCAGGGCGGATCGGCGAGGATCGCGTCGTAACGCCGGTCGGGCAGGTCGCGCCAGAGAGTCATGCGCCCCGACTAGCGCAAGCGGCGGCGACGCGTCAGCCCCTTGCGTTCGCCGAAACTGGACGACGTGGATGACCCGAACGAAGTTGATGACATTCACATGGATTCAAGAACATTTTCCCTTCCCCGCGGAAAATGCGCGTTCACCCGTTCAAAGAGCCCGCCGCGATCCGGCGCGGCAGCAGCATGGCACAAGCGAGGCCGTGTAGGACAGGGTTTTGTTTCCGGTCTGTTCCGAATCAGCCGGCTTCGGGCGGAGCGACGGCGGCGGCCGCGCGCGGAATCCGGGCGGACAGGTCACGATCCCACGCGAGGCGGAGGATTCCGGTATGGCCGATCCGATCGCCCGAGCCGAGGTCATAGTCGGCGCTGCTCCACGGACTGACCACGCCGTCGGTCGCGCGGAAGTCGGAGAAGCGGCTTTCGATCCGCTTTTCGGTGGAATCGACATCGGGATGGTAAGCGCGGCGATCCTGCCGGCGCACGACCTGGCCGGTCACGCGATCGAGGAACAGCCGCGTCTCGAAGCCGTCCGCGAATGTCAGCTGGATGCAGGGCGGATCGGCGCCGATCAGGTCCAGCCGGTGGCCCTCCGCGGGCAGCGCGTAAAGTGGCGTCAGGTTGAAGGCGATGCCGTGCAACAGCGCTTCCCTGCCCTTTTCGCCGGCCGGTGCAGGTCCCGGCTTGTCGCCCGGCCAGCCCCAGACGCCATCGCCATCGACGCCTTCGCTGAAGGCGCGCTTGCCGGACATGAACACGTCGACGCGCACGCGTCCGGAACGGTCCGCGGCATAGGTGCCGATCGCGGTGAAGCCCGGCTCGCTGATTCGAAGCACGGCATCCATCGTGCGCAGCCGCGCCAGCCGCTTCATGCCGCCGCGGGCGCGGGTGTTCAGCGCGATCAGTTCGTCCAGCGTGGTCGCCCGCGCGGCGCCCGGCACGCCAAGCGCGGCAACGGCGGCGATGAACATCCGCCGGTCCAGCGAGCTCGTGTCGGTCATGGCTACTCCCCTTTTGCGGACAGGGAGCGGCGCGGGGGCGTAAGCGGCAACGCCGGTTCGACGAACGGCGGCCAATGTTCTGTAAACAGTTGTAATCGAGCGGGGCTGCTGTCCGCTTCAGCAGAAAGAAGAAGCGGGATCCCGGCTCAAGGCCGGGATGACGATGGGATATGTGAGTGCTGGGTCAGGCCGGCGGGCCGGCGTTCATCGGGTTGGGCAGCGTCGCCGGTGCCATTGCGCCGCGGCGGTTCTCCGGGACGGGAGCGGTCGCATCGGGACGGAAGTCCGGATTGGCGCGGTCGCCGGGGCCGTGCGGCTTGCCGAGCGCGAGATCGGCGGCGCTGCTGCCGGCTTCGCGGCGGCGCCCCCGACGAGCGAGCGCGACCAGGCCGGCCGCCAACGCGATTCCGCCGGCGACCAGCGCCGCCACGGTGCGGGTGCCGGTGCCGTCCCGTTTCGTTTTCCCGTTCTTCTTCGCCATCGTCTCGCTCCATGAACCGTTTCGGGTTCAACGGGCGGGCATGGCGCCTGTTCCTATTGCTGGCCGCCCAGCATCCGGATGATGCCGGAGAAGTCGAGCCCGGCATGGCCGGCATTCGCAAAGGCCTGGTAGAGCGCCATTGCCTCCGCGCCCATCGGAACGGATGCATTGGTGTCGCTCGCCGCCTGCACCGCGAGCTTGAGATCCTTCAGCATCAGGCCGGCCGCGAAGCCGCCCTGATAGTCGCGGTCGGCGGGCGTTTCCGGCCCGACGCCGGGCAGCGGGCAATAGCTGGTCATCGACCAGCTCTGCCCCGACGAAACCGAGCTGATGTCGAAGAAGGTCTGCGGATCGAGACCCAATGACTTCGCCAGCAGGAACGCCTCGCAGGTCGCGACCATCGTCGCGCCCAGCAGCATGTTGTTGCAGATCTTGGCGGCCTGGCCGGCGCCGCTGGAGCCGGCATGGATCACCGCCTTGCCCATCAGCTTCAGGATCGGCTCGGCGCGCGCAAAGGCATCCGCCGGGCCGCCGACCATGAAGGTCAACGTCCCCGCCGCCGCCGCCGCGATGCCGCCGGAGACGGGCGCATCGACCGCGGCCAGGCCTTTCGCGGTCGCGGCCTCTGCGACTTTCTTTGCGGTGCCGACGTCGATCGTCGAGCAGTCGAGCAGCAACGTGCCGGGCTTGGCGGCGCCGAACAGCGACTCCTCATAGACCTGGGCGACATGCTTGCCGGCCGGGAGCATCGTCACGATCGCCTCGGCGCCGTCGGCCGCGGCCGCCGCGCTTTCGACCGGCAGGCAGCCGGCGGCCTTGGCCTTGTCCAGCGCGTCCTGCGACAGGTCGAAGGCGCGCACGTCATTGCCCGCCTTGGCGAGATTCGCCGCCATGCCGCCGCCCATGTTGCCGAGCCCGATGAAACCGATACGTGCCACTTCCGATACTCCTCAGTTCGTCACCCCGGACTTGATCCGGCATCCACCTTCTTCTTCCACCTTCGGCAAAAGAAGGTGGACCCCGGATCAAGTCCGGGGTGACGGTATTGGGCTCAGCGACCCTTCCACTGCCCGGGCCGCTTCTCGACGAAGGCGGCCATGCCTTCGCTCTGGTCCTCGGTGCCGAACAGGCCGTGGAACAGGCGGCGTTCGAACAGGATGCCCTGCGCCAGTCCCGTCTCGAACGCGGCGTTGACCATTTCCTTGTTCGCGATCGCGGCCAGCGGCGGCATGTCGGCGATCGTCTTCGCGGTTTTCAGCGCCTCGTCGATCAGCTCGGCCGCGGGGACGACACGGGCGACCAGGCCCGAGCGCTCGGCCTCGGCGGCGTCCATCATCCGGCCGGTCAGGCACATTTCCATCGCCTTGGCCTTGCCGATCGCGCGCGTCAGGCGCTGCGAGCCGCCCATGCCGGGCGAGACGCCCAGCTTGATCTCCGGCTGGCCGAACTTGGCGGTATCGGCAGCGATGATGAAGTCGGCCATCATCGCGACCTCGCAGCCGCCGCCCAGCGCATAGCCGGCGACCGCGGCGATCCAGGGCTTGCGCGTCGCGGTGACCTTCTCCCAGCCGGCGAAGAAGTTGCTGGCGTACATGTCGGCAAAGCCCTGGCTCGACATTTCCTTGATGTCGGCGCCGGCGGCGAATGCCTTTTCACTGCCGGTAAGGACGAGGCAGCGCTGCGCCGGGTCGGCATCATAGGCGGCCATCGCGTCGATCAGCTCCGCCAGCACCTGGCTGTTGAGGGCGTTCAGCGCCTGGGGGCGGTTGAGGCGGACGAGCGTGACGGCGTCGTGGCGCTCGATCAGCAGGGTTTCGTAGTTGGCCATTTCTTCCTCTTCGTCATGCCGGACTTGGTCCGGCATCCACCTTTTCTTTGTCCACCTCTCAAGAAGAAGGTGGACCCCGGATCAAGTCCGGGGTGACGGGTTCCCGCGCGCAATCACGCCGGCGTCCACGCCTCGTCGTCCGGCAGCGGCGCAAAGATCGTGTCGAGCATGTGCTCGGTCACGCCTTCGGGGCTGGCCGGGTTCCATTTCGGCGCATTGTCCTTGTCGACGATCACCGCGCGCACGCCTTCCAGGAAATCGTGGCGCTGCACGACGTGCGCGCCGACCGCATATTCCTGCCGCATCTCGTCGGCAAAGCTGTGCATCTCCGCGCCTTCCTTCAGCAGGCGGAGCGCGACCTTCATCGTCTGCGGCGACTTGGTGTTGAGCGTCGCCAGCTCCTTGTGCGCCCAATCCGAGCCGTCGGCCTCGAGCGCCGCATAAACGTCCTCCAGCCGGTCGGACGCGAACAGCCGGTCGATCCGCTCCATATTGTCCGCGATGCGGGCGGGCGGCGGCTCTTCGGCGAAAGCGTCGAGGATCGCCTCGACCGCGGAAGGATCGGCCGCGATCTTGGCCTTCACCTCGTCCAGTGCGGCGGCGGGGATATAGTGGGTCGCGAGACCGAGATAGAGGCACTCCGCCCCGTCGATCCGGGCACCGGTCAGCGCCAGGAACTGCCCCGCCCGGCCCGGCAGCCGCGACAGATACCAGCCGCCGCCGACATCCGGGAACAGGCCGATGCCCGTTTCCGGCATTGCGAACCGGGTGTTCTCGGTCGCGACGCGGAACTTGCACGGCAGCGAGATGCCGACGCCGCCGCCCATCGTGATGCCGTCCATGAACGCGACAGTCGGCTTCGCGTAGGTGAACAGCCGGTGGTTCATCCGGTATTCGGCATGGAAGAAGGCGCGCGCTTCGGCCCCGTCCTTCGCGCCCGACTCCGCGAGCATGCGGATGTCGCCGCCGGCGCAGAAGCCGCGGCCTTCGGCATGGTCGAACAGCACCGCGCGCACGGTGTCCTCCGTCCGCCACGCCTCCAGCCGGCCGATGATCGCCTCGCACATCGCCGTGGTCAGCGCGTGAATCGCCTTGGGCCGGTTCAGCCGGATGCGGCCGACATGGCCTTCGGTGAAGGCGACGATGTCGTCCGTCATGCTTCGTGCTCCTGCGAAAGCAGGAGCCCAGGGCCGCGTGCGCCGAACCAGATGATCTGGGCTCCTGCTT